>ONKU01000010.1 GCA_900318535.1 uncultured Prevotellaceae bacterium
AACAATAACGACACTATTAAACTCTATAATACTAACGATTATGAAAAAGACATTACTTATTTCAATTCTCGCCCTGCTGGGCATGACCCAGGCAGCGGCACAATGGGACGGTTCTGATTACCTTCCTATTGTTCGTGAAGGCGTCAAGTGGGTAAACGAAAAAGTCATCATCAACCATGGTGACACAACCAGTTATTATTACACTTACGAGTTCAATGGTAAAGACAGTGTCGGGTCCAATGACATGAGTGCACACCTTGATAATGCCCTATACTATTATACAGGGAATAGTCTGGACACAGAGCAAGATAGTTTAATTGCGGGACTCAGTGATGGTTACCCATATCTTTATGAGGTATCATTTTTTAGAAACCATGCCTATGATGCAGTAAAAACTGAAGGAAGAAATATGATTGAACTTCCCATGTACACAAATGGAGGCACTAGAACACTATATCGGTTCGGTGGATGGGGTCTAATAGATTTCTTTCTTATGATTCAAGAATGGACACATGAATTCAATCCTGAGCAGGAGGTTTTCCTAACCTCGGAGAACTTCACCGAGGTTGAGCCAATTGAGATAGAAGGCCACTCATGCAGCCGTTATGCCTACGTTAAGGAGAATGGTGACACGATGTGCTATGTGGTGGAGGGCATCGGATTTGACAGCCGCAACATGGGCGACCTGCTGACGCCGTTCACCCGCGAGCCCGACCCCGATGCCGATTATCAGGAGTACTGGGGCCTGAGCCACGTGGTCAAGGACGGTAAGATCATCTACAAGGGCATGCGCTACAACCCGGCCCTGTTTGAGAACCCCGGTGACGTGAATGGCGATGGAGAGGTCAACATAGCCGATGCAAACAGCGTGATTGATATTGTCATCTTGGGCGGCAATGCAGGCCACACCCGCGCTCCCGCCGCCGACGCCAACCATGATGGCGAGGTCAACATTGGCGACATCAACTACATCATCAATTTCATCCTGAATGGAGAATAGAAACGGTACTTCATTATTGAACACGAATGGCCATGAATGATCACGAATGGACATGAATGTTTTTTTTGAGGATTCGTGGGCATTTATGGGCATTCGTGTGATAAACATGGTGGATTTATGGTTGGATTGCCTGATTTGTTCTATCTTTGCACTATAATACATTATCAAATACTGTGAAGATATGAAACGAATCATTTTAATTCTGGCTTTGTGCCTGTTGGGCGGTACGGCCTTTGTACATGCTCAGACACAGAACAAGAAAGAGAAACAAGAGGTGGTGAAGCTGAAAAACGGCCACCGCGTGAGGGGCAAGATTGTGACCTATGCTCCGCTGGATTCGCTGGTCATCCAGGAAGATGACGGCACGCTGCAGACCATCTACTGGAACAGCATCAAGCAGATCACCAAGGAGGACTGGCAGCCGCAGCAGTCGATGGGCAGTGACTTCACCCCTGGCAGCGGGCCGCAGAAGGGTTACCGCGGCTTCTTTGACCTGGAATACTACAAATCCATCGATGCCATTTCACAGGATCACTTCGGCTTCAGCACGACCCACGGCTACCAATTCAAGCCTTGGTTGTTTATCGGTGCTGGTGCCGGGATGAAAATCAGTCACAACAAGCATAGTAAACCTGATTTCGCCAAAAAGACCGATTTTTACATGTTTCCAGTGTTTGGCGACATTCGCTTCGACCTGTTGAAGGGCAAATTTTCGCCTTATCTGGATTGCCGTTTAGGTTACACCCTGGGCAATAAAGCCTATGGACTGATGTTCAACCCCTCGCTGGGATGCCGAATGGGGCTTACCGACAAACTGGCCATCAATGCCTCGCTGGGATACAGCATGCAGAGTACTGATCTCGCTGTTGTAACTCAAAAGCAAACCGCCATCTGGCACCACAAAGGCAGTAACGAGCAGAACAACCCTTACCACTGCCTGTCCATCAAACTAGGCATCGAGTTCTAGGGCACGAATCGTCAGAAAAACATTTAACACGAATGACCGTAAATGCTCATGAATGGTCATAAATTATTCATGATAATTCGTGGAGATTTACGGACATTCGTGTTTAAATACCACCAAGAGGATTTGATGGGCATTTATATGTCATTACGTCAGTTATCGGCGTGATGGCACGTTTCTTGCTGTTGGATATAACATTGGCGGACTTTGTCCGTTAAGAATAAAACGACACTAACAACAATTATCGAAATACAACACAATGAAAGGTAAAGTTTATACCCGTACCGGCGATGCCGGACAGACGTCGCTGGTGAGCGGCAACCGTGTGAGCAAGGACGACGTGCGTGTCGAGGCTTATGGCACCGTCGATGAGCTGAACAGCAACATCGGCGTGCTGTTGCACAGCACCAAACTCGATGACCAGGAGATTATCGCGCTGCTGCGCAAGGCGCAGAACAAGCTGTTCAACATCGGCGCCTATCTGGCCAACGATGCCAAGGATGCCACGCTCTATGGCCTCTCTCAGGACGATGTCACTGCCCTGGAGCAGATGATGGACCACATGAGCGAGGAACTGCCGCCCATGCAGGGCTTTATCCTGCCTGGAGGAACACGCCTGTCGGCCCAGGCCGACCGCTGCCGCACCATCACCCGCCGTGCCGAGCGCCGCGTGGTCACACTGGCCCGCACCGCCACGGTTGATGCGCTGGTGCTGGAATACCTGAACCGATTGAGCGATTTCTTCTTCGTTTTCGCAAGATACAACAACATTCATAACCAAGTAGAGGAAATTTATTGGGATAAGAATGCTTAGAATTGAAAAATAGTATTACTTTTGCACACAATTTTTAAAACACAGGATATTTTCATAAAAAAAGCGAACAAGAAAGACTATGTATTGGACACTTGAATTGGCTACCAAACTCGAAGATGCTCCATGGCCCGCTACCAAGGCCGAGCTCATCGACTATGCCGTGCGCAGTGGCGCACCTCTCGAAGTGATCGAAAACCTGCAGGAAATTGAAGATGAGGGCGATACCTACGAATCTATCGAAGACATCTGGCCCGACTATCCGACCAACGACGACGATTTCTTCTTTGACCCTGACGAGTATTGACACGGTCATTTTTGGAAAGATGATAACAGCAGCCCGATCAGACTCATGTCTGACCGGGCTGTTTTTATTCGGGTCACGCGCCAAACTAGAAGAACACGCCGCTGGTGTAGCCGAACCAGCGCAGCACCGTCTCTCCCCACAGGATAATCATCAGCCAGCTGATGAACATCATCGTGATACCAAACTTGAAGGTATCGCTCCAGCTATAATGGTTGGTCGTGTAGAGCAATGCCGCCGGCTTGCTGTTGAAGGGCAGCACATAAACGTGTCCCACCAGCAAAGCCACGGGGAAGGCCAGGCTCATGATGGGATAGCCGTTCTTTTGCGCCACACCGATGGCGATGGGGATGAAGATGAGCGTGAGCATCGTCTTGGACTGGAAAATGAGTGAGAACAAGAGGATGCCTGCCGTGAGAATCAGGTAAATGGTCCAGAACGGGGTGGACTGCGTAATACCCAGACCCGCAAACAAGGCATCAACCAGCGTGCCGGGCAAGCCCGTGGCATCCAGACCCGCTCCCAGGGTATAGGCGCCGGCCGAGAACAGCAACAGGTGCCAGGGGATGTCCACATCGTTCCACTTGACCACGCCAATGCCGGGCAGCAAAGCCACCACAGCGCCCATAAATGCCACTGCGGTCTGGTTGATGCCGTGCTGCTTGTCGGTAGCCCACAGCAGCAGCACAACCACAAAGATGGCGATGGCCTTATACTCCTCGGGCTTCATTTTGCCCAATTTCTTGAGCTCGTCGCGCAAGCGGTCCATGCCGCCGGCAATCTGCGGCACCCGTTCTTCCTTCTTGAGCGGGAAATATATCTTGGAGCCCACAAACCAACCGATGAAAATCAGCAGCACGTTCATCGGAAAGGCGACCTTGAACCAGTCCTGATAACTGAACGCGCCCCAACCCATTGCTCCGGCGATGATTGAGCCTGCCAGCAGCGTGGCGCCCGATCCGGTCAGGAACGAGTTGGCGCCCAAGTTGATTTGAAACAGGTTCTGGAGGATCAGGTTGCGGCCGAAGTTGTTGCGGTTCTTACCGCCCGTTGCGCCATAAATGGCTGCGATGACCATGAAGATGGGCAGCAGGATGGCCGCCTTGGCTGTCGTAGCCGAGATAAAAGCCGAGAGCACCAGGTTGATGACGATGAAGCTGATCATGATGCCGCTCGCATTCTTGCCGAACTTGAGCACAAACCAAAGGGCAAAGCGCTTGGCCACCTGGGTCTTGACCAGCATGCTGGCCAAGATGAACGACAGGATGTTGAGCCACATCACCGGGTGACCCAACTGGGCATAGGCCGTCTTGTCGGTGGTGATGCCCGTCAGCACAATGGACAGGATAACGATGAGCGACGTGAGGTAGTTGGGGATCGCCTCGCTGATCCACAGGATGATCGCCGCCACAAAGATGGCCAGCATGGCATAGTTGATGCGCACGAACTTCTTGTGCGCCGCATCGGTGAGCTGGGCCTGCTGTTGCTCGGTAAGGTCATCGGCCTTGAGCTGCTCGCCGTCAGGGGTCTTTAATTCCTTGAGTTGTGTCTCAGCTATCTGGTCATAACGCTTCATGGCCGACTCGGTGAGCGTGGTGGTCTCGCTATTGGTGTCAATGCGGTTGATGAACGGGATGTCCGCCAGCCAATAGATGACGATGAACGCCAGTATTGCCAGCGGCGCACCAATGCGTTGTAGTATTTTCTCAAAGCCGGATTTCTGCATCTTGGGCAGCTTCTCAATCCGGTAGTTGTTCATGTCCAGCGGGTCAAAAGCCTGTTGCTGGTCGATTCGCTCCTCAGCCATTTTGGTTATTCTGTCTTAAAAAAAAGAGGTGGCGCACGACGTGCCGTCGCACGCCACCAGAATGAATTACAATAAAATTGTCAAACGGTTATTTCCAGTTCTTGAAGGGATTCTTCATGAGCATGGAATTGTAATAGCGCGGGTCGCCGGTGACCTCCTCGCCCAGCCAGGCAGGACGCTCGAAGGCGGCATTCTCGTCGGGCAACTCTACCTCGGCAACGGTGAGGCCCTCGTTGTCGCCGTAGAACTCGTCCACCTCAAAGGTGAACTCGCCGGCCTTGACCAGATAGCGCGTCTTGTCGATCACGCCGGGCTCACAGATGAGCAGCAGCTCCTTCACCTCCTCGACGGGGATTTCCTTCTCCCACTCGTAGCGGCTGGCGCCACTGGCGTTGCCGATGCCCTTGATGGTGATGAAACCCTTGTCGCCCTTGACGCGGACACGCACCGTGCGCTCGGGAACCGAGCTCAGGTAACCCTGGGTGATGCGCGTGGCCTTGAAGGCCTCGCTCTTGAAATCACCCTTCACCAGAAATTTTCTTTCAATCTCTTTTGCCATATCCGTTTAGTTTGCTAAGGGTTTGTTAATCATACCAATCACACGCTTGATGGCCTGCAGGTAGTTGATGTTCTCAACGCCCTCCAGCCCCACGTCGGCCAGGGTCTTCTTGATGTCCTCGACCTCGGTGGACTCTGAGTTGATGGTTTTGACCAGAGCACCGTTGATATAAACGTCACCCGTCTCGCAGATGGTGTCGTTGACCATGTAGCCAAAGCGGATTTTCTCCACACTCACGGCCTGCAGGTCGGGGTGCGCATCAATCATGGCCAGGAACTCCTCAAGGGTATAGGTGTCCTTCGTGAGTTCGGGCATTCCGTCCACCTTGAAGGCGGGGAACACCTCGTCGCGCAGCACCTGGGCAGCGATGGGGAACTCACCCTTCATCAGGGGGTTCCACTGCTCGAGCCCATCGATCGTCTGGACATAGGTCTTGATGTCCATCTTGCCGTTGCGTATCTTGGTGTTGTTCACATCATTGGTGCGGCTCACGATATAGGTCTCGGTGCTGTGGCGCTCCCACACCTTCTCGGGCACGGGAACACTCAGGCGGGCCATACGCTTGCTGGCCTCGCAGAAACAACGTCCGAAACTGCGGAACTCAAAGCGGGGCTTTGAGATTTCACCGATTTTCAATTCTTCTTTTGCCATTTTGTTTTCTTGGTTTGATTAAGTGATTTATGGTTAGTAATTACTTCTCGTTGTTTAGGGCGGAGAGATGCCAAAGGTGGAGAGAGACTCTAAACCCTAAACCCTAAACTCTAAACTC
The DNA here is from genome assembly GCA_900318535.1 of uncultured Prevotellaceae bacterium. Taxonomy (GTDB): domain Bacteria; phylum Bacteroidota; class Bacteroidia; order Bacteroidales; family Muribaculaceae; genus Sodaliphilus. The sequence continues at coordinate 6,215 of ONKU01000010.1, forward strand.
TAAACTTCAAGTTTCACATGGGTGAAACTTGAATTACTGTACTACAGTGGGATCCTCGGTACCGGTGTCGGGATTATTTGTACCCAGGGTGGGCGTGTCGGTAATCATGAACTTGCCGGTGCCGTTGGGGCAACGGCTCCACGAGCCAGACACCTTGGCCAGCGACTGGTTGCCCCAAGCGTCTTCCTTCTCGCCGCGCTGGAATCTGTCTACCAGGTTGTTGTTGGGATCATAAATCTCAACCAGAACGCTCTTCTTGCTGGAGAAACCACTGGAGAAACCGCGCGGGGTGGTTCCCTTGGCACCCACGATGGTGAAGAAGCTGTGGCCCATGATGACCTCGCCGGCCAGACCCTTCCAGGTCTCTTCCTCATCCTTCTTGATGACAACGTCTTTCAACTTGATGGGATCGTCACCGTTGTTGTACAGCTCGATGAACTTATCGGCATCGTTATCGGCAGCACCGTAGAGCTCATTGAGTACCAGCTTGGTGAAGTCTGAAGGTTTGTCACCCACGGTAAATTCCTTCTCGGGCGAGACGGTTGTATAACCGGCCTCATTCTCAACGGTCACGGTATAGGTTACCTTGGTGCCGTCGGGCTGGGCGGGAATGGTGGCTGTGAAGGTATTTCCGTTGCCAGCCATGGGCAGGCTACCCGACGTTGTGCCGGCTTTATAATTCAGCGTGGCGGTTTTTACTGCCTGAAGGCCTGAAACGGTTACAGTAACCACAATGTCGTCAAACGAGGTGGGTGCCTCGGGCGACATGGTAACGGCTTCGATTTTGGACGGGCCCTCATACACGTTATCTTTTACACACGATGCCAGCAATACAACGGCCAGCAGCATGAATGCGAATTGTATCTTTTTCATTGTCGTAATAATCTTTAAGTGGTTGTCCATTAGAAGTCAATCTCGAAACGCAGGCCAAGCATGTGGTAGCTTACACCGCCTTTGCCCTTGCCCTCAACAGCCTTGGTATAGTCGGTAGTGGGGGCACCGGTGGCATCGTGGCCGATGAAGAGTTTGCCCTTGCCATTGGCATAGCGGTCATTGTTGCTGTACTGGTAGTTCAGGACAATCTTGACAGAGTTGCCCAGGTAGAAGTTCACGCCGGCGGTGTAGTTCTCACCCGAACCACCGTAGATGTCGCCGTTGTTCAGGTCCAGATAGTCATAACGCAGAGCCAACTCAATGTCACCCCACTTGCGGCCACTCGAGGGCTGTGTAAACTCGCCCTCAGCGACGTTGAAGCGTTGCTGGCCACCCAGCAGCAGGTAGGTAGCATATACGTACCAGCCGCCAAAATTGTAGCTGTTCTTTGCTGCACTCACATGGCTGCCGACCCACTCGCTCTGGATGCGGGCAGGGCCATAATAAGCAGCACCTTCGAGACCATAGAGCCACTCATGATCCACATCGGGAATCACATCGGTGTCAAGGTATTTCTTGCGGTTGATGCTCGTGGCATTGCGGGTGCTGTAACGGATGCCGCCATACTCATTGGTGGCCACGTCGGTCTTGGGGGTGCGGTAAGAACCCTTGCCGCCCAGGTACAGGCCCCAGTAGCGGTCCTTGCTGTAGGGCATGTAACCCACTTTACCGGTAAACGAGTAGCCCTGGCTGCGGCCAAAGTCCTTGTTGTTGTCCTGGACGTTGGTAGCCTCCTCCGAGCCGGCCACCGTCTGGAAGAACATACCCAGCGATGCCCTGAAGTGGTCGAGCAGGTACTCGCCCTGGATACCGATGTGACGCGAGGGCACCAGTGCCTTACACAGCATCGGGCGTTCCATGAAGGTCAGGTAGCGTGACGTTGTGGTCTGCTCCATCGAGAAGTCCTCCTTGAAGTTACCTGCCTTGAAGGCGAAGTTCTCCAAACCGTCATACTCGATGATAGCGTCCTTGAGTTCAAACACGCCGTCGGCCATGTCCATATCAATCTCACCATACCAGTCGGGCGTCACTTGGGCCTTGACGGCAAAACGTGCACGCCTGAGGGACGCACCGTTACCAATGGGATTGTAGTCCGAGTGGTTCTTGCCGAAGAAGGTGGCACCGTCCACCTGAACACGGTTATCAAACCACACCTTGTACTTCTTGCTCTTGGATTCCAGCACCAGGATGTTGTTGCGCTGCTCGGCATGGAGCGCCTCACGATCGACACGAACACCATACTGATTGTAGGTCACCTCTTCTTCCTCGGTGTCCTGAGCCCACACACTTCCCGTCAGGGAAATGGCAAGCCCAATCATCAATGTCAGTAATTTCTTGCTCATAACATGTTGTTTAAAAGGTTTATAAAATCATTAAATGTTATATGCTTACCATCACTAGTTTTCATCAAACTGATTGCAAATGTACTGATAAAATCAAAAAATACAAGCATTTTTCTTAAAAAACTTAAAAACAGCATCATTTTGCCAGGCCACGCAAGGCCTTCTCATGATAATTCGGCATGGTTTTTGCATGATTTGGACTTAATTACACTACCTTTGTGACAAAACAAGAACAGCAATATGAACTATACCTGTCCCAAATGCGGTAAGAAGATGGACTTGAGCACCGAGGTGCTCATCAACAGTGAATATAAGGTCATCTGCCCCCAATGCCTGAGCGAATTGCACATTGTGGGCGATTATGCCTATATTCCTCACGACTCGCTCAACCTCGACACGAGCGTCGAGCCGTCCAAGACCATCTGTTGCCCCACATGCGGCCACGAGGCCAGCACGGCGGCCCACTTCTGCCCCAACTGCGGCACCAGCTTTGACTCATCGGCGCCATTGACCACCGCTGTGGATACCGCGCCCGAAGACGTGACCGTGCTGCCGCCACCCCTGCCCAACAGTGATCCGCTCTTCAACGATGCGATACAATTCCTGATGACTTGCACGGCCATCACCCCCATGATGCTGCGCGACCATTTCCAGATCAGCAACGAGCGGGCTGCCGAACTCATCCGCCAGCTTGAGGCTGCAGGTGCCATCGGGCCCTACAACAACGGCGGCCCCCGCCAGATCCTCATTCCCCACCGCAACATTTACAGCTACAGTGCACCGCAAACCGCCAACCAGGGCAATGGCCCCGTGCGTCCCGGTCCCCAACCACGCAGGATGAGCTGCCTGACCATGGTATTGATTACCATGTTCTTCATGTTCCTGATAAAAGCTTGCGGAGGATAAGACGATAGGCAAATCGACTAACCTGATAACAATAAAGGGCCTGCAACAGTTTGCAAGCCCTCTATTATTATGTAGTGACGACTGGCTTAATTGCCCAAGTTGTCGATTTGCTGTTTGGCCCATTCCTTGGCCATGCGGATGGCCTCGTTGGCCATCTGGTTGACCATGGAGTCCATGCCCTCGGGAATTTCGATGCCCATCACACTGTCGGGCAGCATGCGGGGATCGGTCATATCCTCTTCATCCTGTGCATCGGCATCCTCGTCGTTTTGGGGAGCAGGTGCAGGGGGAGGAGTGATGTGATGGTTGGCTTCGTAGTCGTCCATCGCACGGGTCCAAGCCTTCTCGATATCCTCCTTGCCGAAGGTGAACACGTGGCCGAATGCTCCCAACGACACCATCTTCTCCTCGTTGTCGCCGATACTCATGCGGCCCACCGAGCAAACGACATAGTTCTTGACGTCGAGGTAGTTGGAGATGACCTTGTCGGTGCCAAAGCCCGTGAGTTGTTTCAGCGCCTTGTTGATGAGGTCGCCAAACACACCGCCAACACCGGTGATGCTGCCCAGATTCTCGTCCACCTTGTCATCGACCCAAGCCTTGGTAACGTCCTGGATGGCGGCCTCATGGGCTTGACGGTCGGGGCAAGTGAATACCATCGTGGCAAACAGGATGGCAAGTACCAGAGCGGCGATGAGCCACGGCGTGCAGCCGCTTTTCTTCTTCACCTCATCCTGTGCGGGCCAGCGGGGCGGCACTTGAGGCGGTGCCTGAGTCGGGGGCACTACGGGGTCATAAGGTTGGCCCACAGTTGCCTGATTCTCGGCAACACGGGCAGCCTGCTGCGAGGCCTCAAACTCGGCACGCTGCAGCACGGCGGTCAGTTCGGGCACGTCACCGGCCTGCATCCAGTCGGCCATGCCGGGCGCCCACACTTCGCTATCAGGGTTAATCCCCTGCTGCGCCAATTCTTCTACAGAAAACGGTCCTTCCTGTTTTCCGTTTCTAATCAGATGAAATTCCATTTTAGTCCTTAGTTTCTAGTCCTTAGTTGTTAGTATCTAGTTGTTAGTATCTAGTTGTTAGTTGGAATCTGCTTTCTTATGCCTCAATTACAAAAACCATGCCAGCAGCAAGTTTCCGTTACCCAAAGGTGCGCGCCAGCCAGATGCTCATGAAGCGGTCATAGACGATGTAGCCGTGAGACGTGCGATAGACTATCTCCTTCTCGACCAGGGCACGCAGGGCCGATTGGACGATACTCGCACTGGCCATGTTGTGCTCGCGGATGAAGCGTGCGCCAGTGGGCTCTTTGACAATGCCCTCGATGGCTATGGCCTTGAGGAGATTGAACTGGTTGGAGGAGAGGAATTGCGCCAGACTCTCGTATTGCGGCGAGCGCGACTCCACCAGGTTCACCGTTTCACGGTTCACCTCCTTGATGCCACGCACATGCAGGCAACTGTCATATAGCCGGTTCAACACGCTCTGGATGTACCAGGTGTGTCCCTCGAAGCGGTCGTACAGTTCCATGAAGGTGTCTCGGTCCAGGCTACCCCGTTTTTTCTCAAAAAAACGGTTGGCAAAGGCATAATACACGTCCTTGTCCAGAGGCTGGAGGTCCATCATCTCGGTGCTCTGGAAGAAGGGACGCTGCGGCGACCCGAACATCTCGGCCATGAGGCGGTACTTGCTGCCGGCAAAGATGAAATGCACGTTGGTGGCAAACTGGATGTGCGAGCGAAGCATGGCCTCGGTGCCGCTCTCGGGGTAGTTAGCGATCTGCTGGAACTCGTCGATGGCGATGTAAATCTCGCGCCGGCTTTGGGACAACAGGTCAAAAATCTGCTGGATAGTCAGCTGGGACCGCAAGGGATCGACGGTTATCATCATCTTGGGCATACCTGTATAGGGATCGGTGCTGAAGATGGGGCGCAGGCTGCCCAACAGGGTCGCAGCCTTCTGCATGAACGACTTCTCCTTGCGGGCAAAGCCATTGAACACCACTGAACCGAACATCTCGGTAAAATCCTGCAGGTTTTTGGTCGCATAGATGTCCAAATACAGGCAAATAGCATTCTTATCTTGATGCTCAATGTGATAAAACAGGTTCTTAACAAGGCCTGTTTTACCGATTCTTCGTGGTGAAACCAAGGTTATATTGCGCCCATTCTCGAAATGACTGAGCATCAATTCCGTCTCCCGCTCACGGTCACAGAAGTAATCAGGACTGATATACCCCTGGGAAACAAAAGGATTCTTTGGCTTTAATGACTTATTATTTGCCATATATATTATCGAAAATCCATTATTAAATTTTAATAATGCAAAGTACGTAATATTTTTTTAATTACGCAAATCTTTGGAACTATTTTTTCATCCTCACCCTTCTCCCGATAGACCTATCATAAAAACATTCATGAGCATTCGTGGGTATTTGTGGGCATTCATGTTAAATAAAAACACTAATGACCAGAAATGACCATGAATTATCTTTAATTGTAATCAAAAAAAAGAACGGGCTGCGACATTAAGTCCAACCCGTCACTATATCACTCGTCAAGCACGGCCATTCTCTATTTGTTGTTGATGAAGTCCTGGAAGGCCTGCTTGTAGCTGTCGCCGATGGGGATATAAACGTCGCCAAAGACGATGCGGTTGCGCTCAATCTCGCGGATTTTGCTTTTCTGGACAATGAAGGAGCGGTGCACCCTGATGAAACGCGATGCGGGGAGCATCTGCTCGATGGCCTTCATGTTCATCAACGACAGGATGGGATGCGGCGACTGCTCGGTATAGATTTTCACATAGTCCTTGAGGCCCTCGATGTAGCGGATATCGTCGAGGTTGATCTGCAACAGCTTGTACTCGCTCTTGACGAAGATGCTGCGAGGCTCCTCGGCGGGAGCGGCCGCGGCAGGGGGTGCGGTCACAGGCTGCTCGCTCTGCTGCACGAGTTGGAACCACTGCAGCGCCTTGTTGCAGGCTTCCATGAAGTCGGCATAGCTGATGGGCTTCAGCAGGTAGTCGAGCGCATTGACACGGAAGCCATCCACAGCATAGCGGTCAAACGCCGTGGTAAAGACAATGCGTGTGTTCTCGGGAATCATCTTGCTCAATTCCAGCCCGTTGAGTTCGGGCATCTGGATATCGAGGAAGAGCAGGTCAACGGGCTGTTCCCCGATGCCGTGCAGGGCATCGGTAGCGTTATTGTACTTGCCGCACAGTTCCAGGAACGGTATTTTCTCCACATAGCTCGCCAGCAGATTCACGGCCAGCGGCTCGTCGTCAACGATTGCACACTTGATGATCATGATTTATCCTTCTTGATAGTGATTTTAGAATAATACTGTCCGCCATCGGCGGTCTTGCCCTTCTCCCAGGTGTAACGGTCGGGGTACATGAGTTCCAGCCGTCGGCTCATCTGGTCCAGCCCGATGCCCGAGCCGCTCTTGTCGTTCTCGCGCTTGGGATAGCAGGTGTTGTGGATTTCGCACGTGATGTCGCCGTCCGCCTGATTCAGGTCGATGGAGATTTCGCCCTTGCCCTGCGGCGAGATGCCGTGCTTGAAGGCGTTCTCGATGAGCGAGATGAAGATGAGCGGTGCCACCGGTGTCGAGTCGTTGGGCTGCACGTTAATGTTGGTGTTGATTTTCACGTTGTCGGTCACGCGTATCTTCATCAGCTCGATGTAGTTGCGCATGAAGTCGGCCTCTTTGCACAGGGGCACAAAATCCTGCTGGTTCTCATAGAGCACGTGGCGCAGCAGCTTGCTCAACTCGCCCACGGCGATCTGCGCTTTTTCCTGGTCAAAGGCGATGAGCGCATAGATGTTGTTCAGCGTGTTCAGCAGGAAGTGCGGATTCAACTGGTTGCGCAGGTTGCTCAGCTCGGCCTCGGCACGAGCGGCCTCAGCCTCCTTGCGCGCTTCCTCGATGTGCTGCCACCGCTGCACGATGCGCACCGCCATGGCGAGCGCAATAATCAGGATCAGCGTCACCACAGCCCAGAAGTAACGCGGGAATCTGACGAAAGGCCGCTTGGGACCGTTCACATTTACCTCAGGCAGGAATTGCACGACTAGCCAGTGCCACACATCCATGAGTAACAGTCCCCCGGCGATGACCAGCAGATTGGCCAACAGGAACAGCTTCCAGTCGCTCTTCTTAAGCAGCAAACGTGGCACCAACCACAAATAGTTGATGTAGAACACCAGCAAGTAGGCAAGCGGATTGCCCAACCAGCGCAAGTAGCGGTTCAGCACCACCAGCCAGTCATCGTTGGAACTGTGGAAAAACAGCGGGACCACAATCAGTACCGACCAGCACAGCAGATGCAGGATCAGGTACCGATATTTGGGTTTGGATTTGTCTAATTCGCTTGACATAACTGCATTAGTTTTGTGTTTATGTATCGCAAAGATAATCAACTCTTCTCGCATCAACAAATATTATCGACAAAATGACACTTCCCCTCGACAAAAAATGATTTCCCCATTTTTTAAAAAATGGCACAAATATTGCAGGTATCTGACAAGTTATTCGTAAATTTGCGTTTTGTATAACATTATTCACCTTAAAATAAATTACAAGAACAATGAAAAAAGGATGTATCGGACTGATTGTCCTGGGCGTGATCGCCCTTGCACTGTTTGGATGGGTAAAGAACAGCTACAACGGCCTCGTGGCTGACCAGGAGAGCGTTGAGACCGCATGGGCTCAAGTGGAAAACGTGTATCAGCGCCGCGCTGACCTGATTCCCAACCTGGTGGAGACGGTCAAGGGCTATGCCAAGCACGAGCAGGAAACCCTGGAGGGTGTAATCGAGGCTCGCGCCAACGCCACCAAGGTGACCATCGACCCGACGAACATGACTCCCGAGGATCTGCAGAAGTACCAGGCTGCACAGGGCGACGTGACCAACGCACTGAGCCGACTGATTGCCGTGGCCGAGAACTATCCCGACCTGAAAGCCAACCAGAACTTCTTGGAGCTGCAGAGCCAGCTCGAGGGTACTGAGAACCGCATCGCTGTCGAGCGCAACAAGTTCAACGAGGTAGCCCGCCAGTACAACACCAAGCGCCGCACCTTCCCCACCAACATCATCGCCGGCATCTTCGGCTTTGGTGACAAGCCTTACTTCCAGGCACAAGAGGGCGCCGACAAGGCTCCGAAGGTGGACTTTGGTACCAGCGAGGGCAAGTAACCGATGGCACTGGCCGATTTCATCCCCAACGAGGGACAACGGCGCATTGCCGATGCCATTACCGCAGCCGAGCGTCACACGACGGGAGAAATCTGCGTGCATGTGACGCCCCGCTGCCGTGGCAACGTGATGAAACGTGCCGTCAAGACCTTTAACCGCCTGCACCTGTACACGACCAAGCGCCGCAATGCGGTATTGATTTTCATCGCCTACGATGACCGCAAGCTGGCTATCCTGGGCGACACAGCAATCCACGAAGCAGTGCCCGAGGGATTCTGGGACGGTGAGGTCGAGGAACTGACGAATTACCTCAAAGCAGGCAGGCCCGTTGACGGACTGTGTGCCATCATCGCCCGCATGGGCGAGCGCCTGTCGGAATACTTCCCCGGCGAGCGCGACGACGAGAACGAATTGAGCAACGAGGTCACCTTTGACAACGGTGACGATGATGATCATGACGAAGACAATGGTAATATGGAGTAAGGCCGCCCGGCGGCTCATGGCTGTGGCGCTGTTGCTGTGCGTTACCGCACTGGCAGCCATGGCGCAGGTGCCTGAGCGCCCCAACCCGCCACGGCTGGTCAACGACTTTGCCGGCATCCTGGGCGACTGCCAGTGGCTGGAAGACTCGCTCGAGCGCATTGCCGTGGAGACCAGCAACCAGATCTGCGTGGTGACCATGAACGACTTTGGCGGCTATGACAAGGCTATGATGGCCTACAGCATCGGCCAGGAGTGGGGCGTGGGCAAGAAGGGCAACAACAACGGCGTTGTCATCCTCATCAAGCCCAAGACCGAGGACAGCAAGGGCGAGGCGTTCATCGCTCCCGGCTATGGCCTGGAGGGCGCCATCACCGACGCCATCAGCACACGCATCGTCAACCAAGAGATGATTCCACACTTCAAGGAGAACGACTACCTGGGCGGTGTATGGGCCGGAGCGCAAGTCGTGCGCGACCTGGCCACAGGCGAATACAACGAGGAAGACTACGCCCAGCAGGATGACGATAGCGCCTTGTTCGCGCTCATCCTGTTTATCCTCATCTTTGCCTTCTTCATGTACCTGGCCCACAAGAGCAACCAGAATGGTGGCGGTGGTCACCGCAACAACCGCGACACCGGCACCTGGGGCGGACCCATCATCTTCACCACCGGCAGCGACTGGAACCGCGGCGGCTCGTCATGGAGCGGCGGCGGTGGCTGGAGCGGCGGTGGAGGCTGGGGAGGCTTCGGCGGCGGCTCCTTCGGCGGCGGTGGAGGCGGCGGCAGCTGGTAATCCCCACCCCATCACATCAAGCTATCAGAAAAGGCTTCAAGTGCAATCTTGAAGCCTTTTTCTTTTTCTACCTCCCGCTCACAACAGTTGCCAATTAGTGCCAGAAGAAATCAATCATCTACAATTTTGCGGCCATGATTATTTGTAAAATCATCATCTATTCACTATCTTTGCGACATCATTAACAACCTAATCCACTACAGCAATGAATCGATTCAGACTACTCTTTCTTGTCGCAGCTGCTTCACTGGCCTCACTGGCCATGGCACAGGCCGTTTCCACAGGCGAGTATTCCTATCAGGTCGACGGCACCCCTGCCATGACAGGCCAAGCCACACATGACCACTTGTTTACTCAATGTGAGTACAATGGCCAGACCTTTGTCAATAAGATCTCGTTTCAGAGCGGCAATACCCAAACGGTATGGTTCTATCTCGACGATGATGAGATCTACCAGAACGAAGCCATTCAGGCCTTGACTCCCATTGCCTATAACGCCGCTGGAGACCTGTACAACGAGATCACCTACAACTCCTTCCAGTGCGAGATCTATTTGCCCGAGGACATTCAGATCGTCACCATTGCCGATGAAGACTACAACGAGGTGTTCTATCTGCAGGGAGACCGTTTGCCGACGTCGTCCACCATCGCCTGGAGTTGGAATTGCACAAAGGAAGTTGACGGTAAGACCTATAATGTGTATATGGTCACGTGCTACAATACCAACTCTTTCGGCTCGCATTTTTCGGCAAAAAACGGCACCTTGTATAAGCGCAACGGCGCCTTGAAGAAAGAATCGTCACTGTTTGCCCTGTTCTTGAACAACGTCAGCTTTGACCCCGTCGAGGGACGTTTTGACCAAGACATGATCATTGCCAACCAGATCTTCATGTTGCGCGAGACCTATATCGCCGGCTGGGAACCCAACGAGGCCATCTTTTTCTATGGCACGGGCGGCAACTTCGAGACCCAGCGATTCATGACCTATAACCGGGTGGAAATGTATGGTACCGACGGCATCGGGGCCTTGCCCGGTGACGTGGATGGCAACGGCATCATCAACATCGAGGATGTCACCGTATTGATCGATCACCTGCTGAGTGGTTTGCCCATTGACGGAAACGGCGACGCCGACGGCGATGGCGACATCAACATCTCAGATGTGACCGAAATCATCGACATGCTCCTGAACAAGAGCCATTAACGGCAACTCTGATCAGGAAACGACAATGGCAGCGTGCCACACGGGGCGCGCTGCCATTGCGGTTTCTCACAACGGGCGGGAGCTCGATACTAAAGCCCGATAGGGGCTTCTGAGTCCTTTTCCGCTGGTCTCAGGCTCTCGAGGGCCTGGGAATTATTTGTTCTTTGCCTCCTCGGGGGCAATACCTACCAATTCGGGATCGATGAGAATGCGTCCGCAGTACTCACACACGATGACCTTCTTGTGCATCTTGATCTCCATCTGGCGCTGGGCGGGGATGCGGTTGAAGCAGCCGCCACAAGCGTTGCGCTGAACGACCACGATGCCCAGACCGTTGCGGGTGTTCTTGCGGATGCGCTTGAAAGCGGTCAGCAGGCGCTCTTCGATCTTGTTCTCCTGCTTCTTGGCCTTCTCGCGCAAGGTCTCCTCCTTCTGCTTGTTCTCGGAGACGATCTCATTCAACTCGCTCTTCTTCTCAACCAGGGCGTGCTCACGGTCGGTGCACTGATCCTGTGCCTTGTTGATTTCGGCCTTGAGGACGTCGATGCGGCGTGCCGCCTCGTTCATCTTCTTCTCGGCGAGTTCAATGTTCAGTGTCTGGTACTCGATCTCCTTGGTCAGGTAGTCATACTCACGGTTGTTGCGCACATTGTCCTGGTCGGCAGTGTACTTGTCGATCAGCTCCTCGGCTTTGGCCTTGATATCGCGGTTGCGGGCCAACTCGTCCTGTTGCACTGCGACCTCGTCCTCGAACTTGTTAACGCGGGTGTGCAGACCGGCGATTTCGTCTTCCAGATCCTGTACTTCCTGCGGGAGTTCACCTCTCAGGGTCTTGATGGCGTCAATTTCCGAGAGTTTTTGCTGCAAGTCGTAGAGCGCTTTGAGCTTCTCTTCAACGGTGAGTTCTTTCTTTGCTGTTGCCATAACCTTTTGATTTATAAATAATTTACTTGGTTCGTTTCATTTTTTGCGAAAGCGACTGCAAAGGTAGGACTTTTTTTCCGAATAATCTCTAAAAAAATCTCTTTTGTGAAATGCTCGCTTTCATAGTGCCCGATGTCGGCAACGACGATGCGCTGGCTGTTGTCCAGGAAATCGTGATAGCGCATGTCGGCAGTGACATAGAGCTGTGCCCCGGCCTCGACCGCCTTGTCGAGCAGGAAACCGCCGGCTCCGCCACACAGGGCAACACGGCTCACCATGCGGTCACCGTCACCGCTGTAACGCACGGCGCCCACTTCAAAGGCCTGCTTGGCACGTTGCAATACCTCTCGCGCAGGCATCGGGTCGATGTCACCGATGACGCCGCAGCCTGCAGTGGTAGTTGCCTGGCTGCCATAGGCTGCCACATCGTTCACATCGAGAAAGTCCACATGGGTCATCCCTATCTTGTCGGCCATGCGGAACGACACTCCCTGCCATGCGCTGTCCATGTTGGTGTGGGCGCTGTAGATGGTAATGTCGTGCTTAATGGCCATGGCCACGGCGCGCTCAACAGGCGTGCGGCCCATGATCTTCTTGAGGCCGCGAAAGATGAGCGGATGATGCGAAATGACCAAGTTGAAGCCGCGCTCGATGGCCTCAGCAACGACGGCCTCGGTGGCATCGGTGCACAACAGGACGCCGGTGATTTCGGCCTCGGGGTCACCCACCTGGATGCCCGCATTGTCCCATTCCTCCTGCAACCGCAGGGGGGCATATTGCTCGATGGAATCGGTGATTTCCTTTATTCGCATTGTGTGAGTTCTTAGTTTTTAGTTGTTAGTTTTTAGTATGGCAGCGGTAATTCTACTAAGAACTAAAAACTAACAACTTAAAACTTAAATATCAAATCTTGTTCTCGGCTTTCAGGCGCTCGCGGTCCACGTCGATGTAGAGTTCGTCGAGCTGGCTCTGGTCAACAGGGCTGGGAGCATCAAGCATCACGTCGCGGCCACTGTTGTTCTTGGGGAACGCGATGCAGTCACGGATGCTGTCCAGGCCTGCCATAATCGACACGAAGCGGTCGAAACCGAAGGCCAGACCGGCATGGGGAGGTGCACCATACTTGAAGGCGTTGATCAGGAAGCCGAACTGTGCCATGGCGCGCTCGGGGGTGAAGCCCAGGATGTCAAACATCTTGGCCTGCAGCTTGCCGTCATGGATACGCAGACTGCCGCCACCCACCTCGATACCGTTGCACACGAAGTCGTAGGCCTTGGCGCGCACACGCTCGGGGTGCTCGTCGAGCAAGGGAATATCGTCGGGATTGGGCATGGTGAACGGGTGGTGCGTAGCCATCAGGCGCTGCTCCTCGTCGCTCCACTCAAACAGCGGGAAATCGATAATCCACAGGCACTCGAACTTGTCTTTGTCCCTCAGACCCAAGCGGTCGCCCATTTCCAGACGCAGGGTGCACAGCTGCACGCGGGTCTTGTTGGCATTGTCGCCGCTCATGATCAGCACGAGGTCGCCGTCGTTGGCACCCATCTTCTCCTTGAGCTGCTGCCATACGGCGGGCTCATAGAATTTGTCGATGCTGCTCTTGACGGTGCCGTCGGCATTGAACTTGACGTACACCAGGCCCTTGGCACCCACCTGCGGGCGCTTAACAAACTCTACCAGGCCGTCGAGCTGCTTGCGCGTATAGTCGGCACAGCCGGGAGCACAGATGGCACCGATGTAGTTGGCCTCGTTGAACACGGGGAAGGTGCCGGTGCCCTTGAGCACGTCATCCACCTCGACAAAGGTCATGCCGAAACGGCGGTCGGGCTTGTCGCTGCCGTACAGGCGCATGGCGTCGTGCCACGTCATCTGGTCGAGCTTCTCGGGCAGGTCCACACCACGCACCTGCTTGAACAGGTGGCGGGCCAGGCCCTCAAACACATCAATCACGTCCTCCTGATCGACAAAGCTCATCTCGCAGTCGATCTGGGTGAACTCGGGCTGACGGTCGGCACGCAGGTCCTCGTCGCGGAAACACTTGGCAATCTGGAAATAGCGGTCAAAGCCGGCCACCATCAGCAGCTGCTTGAGCGTTTGCGGGCTCTGCGGCAGGGCGTAGAACTGACCGGGATTCATGCGCGAGGGCACGATAAAGTCGCGTGCGCCTTCGGGCGTGGAACCGATCAGGATAGGCGTTTCCACCTCCAGGAAGCCCTTGTCGTCAAGGTAGTTGCGGATGAGGATCGCCATGTCGTGGCGCAATTCCAGATTCTTGCGCACGGCATTGCGGCGCAAGTCCAGATAGCGGTATTTCATCCTCAGGTCGTCACCGCCATCGGTATTGTCCTCGATGGTGAACGGCGGCGTGATGCTCTCGCTCAGGATATTCAGCTTGCTGGCGATGATCTCAATATCGCCCGTGGGAATATTGGCATTCTTGCTGGAACGCTCGGCAACGGTGCCCACAACCTGGATGACGTATTCACGTCCCAGGTGGTTGGCCTGCTCACACAGTTCAGCGTCCACCTCGTTGTTAAACACGATTTGGGTGATACCATAACGGTCACGCAGGTCCACAAAGGTCATGCCACCCATCTTGCGGGTGCGCTGCACCCATCCTGCCAGAGTCACGACTTCGCCCACATTGGCCAGACGAAGTTCGCCGTTAGTTTTGGTTCTGTACATTGTCTTGATATAGTATTGAAATGGTTGTTTTATCGTTTCAAACATACAAAGTTACTACATTCTTATCACAATTCACCCCCTTTGTGCCAAAAAAATATGAAAATCACATTTTTTGTCTTGCCATGTCAGGAAAATGCTCTACCTTTGCACCGCTTTTTAAACAAGAGCATCGGGGTGTAGCGCAGTCCGGTTAGCGCGCCTGCTTTGGGAGCAGGAAGTCCCTGGTTCGAATCCAGGTACCCCGACACATAAATAAGAAATGAACTGGAGCAAGTCACCCACTCGGGTAGACTTGCTCCAGATTTTTTGTTATCCTCTCACACTCAGTGAGGGGGCGCGGTTGTCTATCAATCGTTCCAGTTGCCGCTCAGCAGGTAATCGATCAATACGGTCACGTCATCAATGGTGATTCTGCCATCGAGTGAGCAATCGGCGTCACCAGCGGTAGTGGTGCCAGCGAGCAGGCAGTCGATCAGGTCGGTAACATCTTCGATGCTGACCTTTCCGTCGGCGTTCACGTCACCGCGGTCTGCAGCGGGCGCATCAAACTCGCCCAGCTTGCGCTTGTTGGCGTTGGTGACATATAGATCACTTAACGAATTGGAACGCAGGGGGCGGCTGATAAAGGCCACGATGTTCAGGTTGTCGGCATTCCAGTTATTGGGGATGTCAATGGTGAACTCGTTCTTATAGGTGTCTCCATCCTTGTTGAGGGCGACGCCCTTGACCGAAACGAGCGCCTTGCGCAGCACGCCGTTGTGGACATAATTGTTCACTACAGCGCCCTGGTTCATCTGAGCTGCCACTAAGTTGTCCTCAGTAATATAGACGGTGAGCCTGCTGTCAGCCCCCATGAAATCCTCATAGTTGGGCACCAACTTGCCGTCAATGGTGATGGTAGCATTGCGCGTATCGGCATCAAATCGGCTGTTCACATTCACTGTGGCCCAAGAGGGTTCCTCATCAAGGGAGTCAAAGAAGGCGCTCATCATTGACGCACTCGTCCCTGACAGGACAGCGAACAGCTCGTTGGCACTGCCGATGCCCATGCTCCTGTCGAAGGTGCCTTCAGGATAACCGTCAATGCCTTGATAAGCCTCAAGTGAGTCGCACTGCGCAGTGGGGAACGGATCTACCGGGCTACCAAACAATACATGTACGCCCACCCAAGCGACGTCGCCGCGCATCTCGCACAGGTTCTGCAGATTGGCCGAGCCTACAGGGCACCAGGTGCAGCCTGTCGACGTGAACTGCTCCACCAGGTGCATCTGGCGCGAGAAGCCGTGGTCAAAGCATTTAAACGTTGTAGACAAGGTGATGGGCCTCTCTACGGGCTCTCCATTGATAGTGGCTATCGTTACGCTCAATGTGTGGGCACCTGCCGTCAGTCCCTCGGTGCTCACGACATCCTGTATGGTGGCATACTCGTTGGTCAAATCCATGGGATTAATGATGGTCTTTACCACATTGCCGTCGATAGCGATGTCAAGAGTGACCCCACCAGCAGCGATGTCGATGGCGCCCAGGTTGCGAATCTGGAACGAGAAGGGAAGATCATCACCTGCCACCAGAGTGCTTTTGCAGGTCATATTGGCGAGACGCAGAATATACTGGGGGAAATGATCATTCTCCACAACGCACTGCATGCTCAGGTTGCCTTTTGTGTTCACACCATAGTTCATCCAGTTGCTGCCACGCAAGATGTAGGTGGGGTAAACGGTGCCGATCTTGACAGCCGAGATAGGCTTGGACTTATTATCTACCTGCTCGTAGTCAAAACCAATTCTCAGACCGTAACCTTCAGGAAGGTCGATCTCGTAGGGCTCCTCCAGCTCGATGACATTCCAACCGGGCTGCCCGCTCACTTCGCAGGGCCACTCGGCAATTTCACCTGTCAGCTGACCATCGAGGCCAATAGGCATGACAAACAGGCGCGAGATGGGCGCTTCTTCCACCAGACCAATCCTGAAAGAGACGATTTTTCCTCCCTGGAACAGAGCCAAATCATCAGCATTGAAATCGGTTGCGATGGGGTTAAGGCCCTTCAAGAAACCCTGTCCCCAACCAGCGGTGGCAAGATCATCGGTCGTGTAGTGACCCAACAGTTTTTGGTTAGGGCCAAGTTCTACGGCCCCTGCAGTCAACGACAGCATGAATGCTGCCAACAGTAGTAAAATTGATTTCTTCATAACAAAAACATGATGTTAAACAGTTGAAAAATATACTTTAGTCAATGTTTCTAGCCCAAAATCGGTTCATTATCATTTGACAGGCAAAGATAGTCAAATTTTTCGATATACAACATTTTATTGCGATACCATAAAAAATAATAAGAGAAAATGCCCCATATCAAAAAACGGCAGGATTCCCGTGAAATGGAAATCCTGCCATAGTCTATTCAGTTAATTGACTGAGCGCATCATTCGGCCCATACGCCGGACAACAGATAGTCGATCAGTGTGGTCACGTCGTCGATAGTCACCTTGCCGTCGAGCGAGCAGTCGGCATCGCCAACAGTCTCGATGCCGGTGAGCAGACAGTCAATCAGATCGGTAACATCCTCGATGGTCACCTTGCCGTCGCCATTCACGTCACCGCGCATGGTGGGCTCGTCAAACTCGCCCAGCTTGCGCTTGTTGGCCTGGTCAACATACAAGTCGGTGTAAACACCGCTTGCTCCATTGGCGAGCGGACGGCTGATGAAGGCCACAATCTCCATGTTGTCAGGATTCCAGCCAGCAGGAAGAGTGTATTCGAAGGTGTTAGAATACTTGTTGCCATCCACCTTGTTGATGTCCACGCCGAACACCGAGCCGAGCGCCTTACGGAAGACGTGATTGTGCTCATATTTTGCAATCCATGTGCCCTGATTCAACTGGCGATATACCAAGCCGTCCTCGGTAAGGAATACCGACAGTTTGGCGTCCTCACCCATCATCTGGTCGAAATCGGAAGTCAGGTCGCCGTTGACGGTGACAACCAGCTCGCTGGTCTCAGGATCCAGAGTGCTGTTGATGTTGACGGTAGCAAAACTGGGTGTTTGCTCAGCCAGATCATCCAGGAAGCTGCTTAATGCCTCAGCGACCGTTTGTTGGTAAGCGGCATTATAACCGATGCCGACAGCAATATTCTCATCATCCTCCCAACCTACAGAACGGTCAAATGCGGCATAGGGCCAGCCCCCAGCGCCCATGTAATTGAACAGGTCTTCACATTCTTGAGTGTTGCTGGGGTCAATAATGCTCGGGCTCTGGTTGCCATGGATAGCTACCATTGCTATGTCGTCACGCAAGTTCATGAGCAACTTGAGCATGTCGGCACCAAGCGGGCAATAGGTGCATGAGTTAGAGGTAAATTCCTCAATCAAGTGCATCTGACGATCAAATTTGTTCACATAAAGGACGAAGTTGAGGGTAACTGATACAGGGTTCTCGATAGGCTCTCCGTTGAGCTTGCTGGCTACAATCGTAAGGGTGTGCCTGCCAGAGGCCAGCCCTTCGGAGGGGATAGAGATATCATAATCATCATAGTTACGGGTGAGGTCACGAGTATTGGTCATGGAGGTCATTAACTCGCCATCAATGTAGAAGTCGTAGGTGCAAGCCCCAGCGGGCACATTATTGACAACACCCGAATTGCGGGTTGCGAAAACCACAAAGATGTCCTCGCCCAACTTGGTATATTTAGGTGTGTAGGGGTTGCTCACGCTGATTAGATACTGGGGGAAGTCGTCCTTCTCGACAACACACTGCACGCACAGGTTGCCAAAGGAATCCAGTCCCACATTGTTCCAAGTATTATTGGCAAACAGATAAGTCGGATAGATGGTGCCCTGGGTCGTATAGGCAATGGGATAGTTACTGGAGGTCTGACGGTAATCAAAACCGATCATCAGGCTCTTGTCATCGCCCAGATTGATTTCATAGGGAGTTTCCAACTCAATCTCGTTCCAGCCCACAGCGTTCACATCGCAGTTCCATGCGGTCGTTGTGCCGTAAACGCCTGTCGCGCTGACAGGAATGACAAACACACGTGAAATCTTGGTAGCAGCAGCCAGTGCCACACGGAATTTCACGATTTTGCCGCCCTGGAACATGGCGAGTTCTGAGGGCGTGAGAATCGTTCCCAAGGGAAGTGTGCCAGGCATGCCAGTGATGCCCAAGCCATTGCTCTCGTAATCATCGCTGTCGTAGTGACCCATGATCATCTGGTTGTCGGCCAGGTCGGCACGGGCAGGAGCCATCATGCGCGGAGTGTGGGACTTGAATTGCTGCAAAGCATAGGGTGCACGATACACCTTCATGTCCTGTGAACTAAGCAGTTGAGCGCTCATTGCAAAGGACAGCAACAAGGCAGCCAATGTAAGTAATAAGACTTTCTTCATAGTTGAATAGTGGTTAAATGATGAATAAAAGTTTGTTTTTTAGTAACGTTTGATTGCACTTTTGTTAAACAATGTGGCAAATGTACTCATTTCTATTGGAAAATGTTATCCTCTGGAGCTTGTTTTTTTCCTAGACCACTGGAATTAGGGATATAAAAACAACAGGAGACATCCTTGCGGACATCTCCCGTGCGGTGCGTACGTGACTCGAACACGCGACCCCCTGCGTGACAGGCAGGTATTCTAACCAACTGAACTAACGCACCAGTTGACATTTTTGCGAAATGCGGTGCAAAGATAGTGCAAAAGTTTTCAATCCTGCAAATATTTCGACTTTTTTTTCGCCTTAAGGGCTATTTTTTGTCTTTTTCTGACCTGCAACGCTTATTTCTTTTCATCATTATCGATAATTTCCATCTTGATGAGCTCGATGCGGGCAGCGGTCTTTCGCTCGATGGTGAAGCGGTAGGGTTCCAGGTCGATGACATCACCCACATTGGGGATGGCCTCTTCCTCGGCCAGCAGGTAACCGGCCAGCGTCTGGTAGTCGTCGCTCTCGGGCAGGTCAAGGTGGAATCGCTCGTTGATTTCCTCAATCTCCATGCGTCCCGAGAATTCAAAAGTCTTATCATCCAACTGCTTGGCGACAAGACGGTTGCGGTCATGCTCGTCCTCGATTTCTCCAAAGATTTCCTCTACCAGGTCCTCCAGGGTGACCATGCCGCTGGTACCGCCAAACTCGTCGATGACAATGGCCATCGAGCGCTTCTCGTCCATGAGCTGCTGCATCATCTTGCGGGCCAGCAGGGCCTCGGGAGCGAACACGACAGGCTTGAGCCTGGTCTTCCAGTCCACGGTGGTAATAAACAGCTCACTCACCTGGATAAAGCCGATTACGTCATCGATGCTGCCTTTGTAAACGACGATTTTGGACAGTCCCGAGCGGGTAAAGAGCTTGACCAGGTCGTCGCGGGTAGTGTCCTCGACATCGACGGCGACAATCTCGTTGCGCGGCACCATGCAGTCACGCAGGCGCGTGTCGCTGAAGTCGAGCGCGTTCTCAAAAATCTTGACCTCGCGCTCCACGGTCTTGTTCTCATCCTCGCGCTTGTCGATATTCTCCTGCAGGTAAGCATCCAGCTCATCGACGGTGAGCAGGCGCATCCTGGTGGTGTCGATCTTGATGCCAAAAATCTTCATCAGCGTGGCCGACAGCCACTCGGTGAAGCGTGAGATGGGATACAGCAGGCAGTAAACCATGAAAAGCGGTATCGAAGCCGTGCGCAGCGAGGCGTTGGGGTTGATGCGGAAGATGGATTTAGGCACAAACTCGCCAAAGATGAGGATGATCAGGGTGGCAATGAGCGTCTGTGCCAGCAGGAGCAAGGCCTCGTTGTGGATCCACTGCTGCAAGGGAATGGTCAGCAGCTTGGCCATCGCCATCGAGTAAACGATGTTGGCAATGTTGTTGCCGATGAGCAACGTGGAGATGAACATCTCGCGGTTGCGGTAATAGATGTTGAGGATGCGGTTAATGATGCCACCGCGTGCCATCTCAATCTCGGCACGCACCTTATTGGAAGACACAAAAGCGATTTCCAGGCCCGAGAAAAAGGCTGAGCACAGTAGCGCGATGAGCGCGATAATCAGTGGTGTAGAATAAATCGGATCCAAAATATATCTCTATTGATGATCAATCGGTTATTAGCTTCATTGCATCGTCTTCGGAGCGGCGTTGCCGCTGCCGGGGTGAGGCATCTTTTTCTCGTCGATGGGGAAGATGGCCTCGACCTGACGCAGCTGGTAGGTCGTGAGCCGCTCATTGGACTCGTAGCCATAGCCCTCGATGATGCGCCCCTGCTTCTCGATGTGAATGAAGGCGTCGCTGTACAGGCGGTGGGTGCGCTGGTCCCACAAGAGCTGGTCGGTGAGCACGACGTCGCCGGTGGCATTGGTGAGGCGCACATGTCCCGTCAGGGTCCACAGCGCTTGCCCCTTATCGAAATAAGCCGAGTCACACTTGATGGTGGTCAACGTCTTGAAATTGTTATCCAGCTCTTCACAGGTCACCCCATGAGGAAAGGTCCAGTGCGGCTCCTTGGCCTCTTCAAACATGTTCCAGAGCTTGGCTACGATGCGGTAGCGGGTGTGGCCCGAGTCACTGATGACAGTCTGCACATCGGTCGTCATCATCGTGGGCACCACCTCAGGATCGGTCGAATGGCTCACCATAGTAGTCGAATCATCCTTACACGACACTACAGCGAGCACCAGAATCAGTGAAAACGCTATGTGAAGCAGTCGTCCCACCGTTTAGCGGATGCGGCTCTTCCAGAACCACAGCTCGTTGAAGTTCACACCCAGGGTGATGTTCAGGTAATTCTCGGTGATGAGCTGCACGGGACTGCTCTCACGATGACGCCACTCCACGCCCAGGTTGATCGTCGTCTTGCCGTTGGGAGCAGGCAGGCCCACACCGATGCTGGCGCCATAGTCGCGCACGTTATTACCGCTGTAATTCAGGTAATCGTGGTTATAGAACGCTCCTGCACGGAACGCCATCGCGCCAAAGTAGCTGCCGCGCTTGTTGGGCGTATACTGCACGCCGGCCGCCAGTTTCCAGCGGTCGTCAAATCTCATCGTCTGGGACTCAAAGCCCTCGATGGGCTGGTACTTGGCGCTGCTCCACTTCTGGTAAGTGTAGTCGGCCTCGACGGTGATCTTGTGGTTGAAATTGTAGCTCAAACCTGCGCCGATAGATGCCGCCTGCTCATACTTGCCGCTCATCGACGTGTAGCCGATGGTGTCCATCTTGCTGTCCTGGCCGTCAATGCTGGTGCCCCAAGTGTTGCCGTGGAACGACTTCTTGGGCTGGTAGGTGGCGCCCACGGTGAGCAGGTCGCGTCCGTTGGCCAGTGGCAGGCTGTACTGGAGACCCACCTGGGCGTTCCAGTCGCGGATCTTCATGTTGCGGGTGAAGTAGCTGGTTGATGTCGAGGAGATGAGCGTCATGTTGGAGGTGGTGCCGAACAGGTAAGCGAAATTGAAGCCCACACTCAGGTTCTTCACCGGCTGATAGCCCAAACCGACATACAGCTGGTTGAAGCCGCCGCTGCCGCTGCGCGACTCACTGCCGCCGTCGATGGTGCCGCCATAGGCATAACCCACCGACGAATAGGGCAACAATCCGAACGAGGCGCCCAGGCCCTTAGCCACCTTGAAGTGGCCCGTCAGATAGTCCAGACCGCCGCCAAAGTTGTAGCCCGAGTTCCCATTCTCCTTACTCCACAGGTTAGTGATGTCAATGCCTACATCCCACAGGAAGGTAAGCGAGTCCACGTCGGCATAGGAGGCGGGATTCATCACGTTGATGATGCGTCCCCCCTTCATGGCGTAACCCACACCGCCCATCGAGCGCTGGATGCTTGACACGTTGTCGTTGAGCAGGCCGTAGCCCATCTTGGAATAGGGTGTAGTCACAATCTGTGCCATGGCCATGCAGCAGCCAGCAGCCACCGCGATGGCAAGTAACGATATCTTTTTCTTATTGATTCTCATTGGCTTTGTTGTATAGATAGATGCGGTTGAGACCTTCAGCCGCAAGATGTTCATAGTAAATGATTTCATCATTGCACAGGCGGGAATGCAACAGTTTGCCGTCACCACCGGTGATGAAAACCATCAGATTGGGATGAGAGAGCTTTAGGTCGGCAATGTAGCTCTTGATCTCGCCCAGCATACCCAACAGCACGCCGCTGCGGATGGCCGTGGCGGTGTCATAGCCCACCACCGGCGTGTCGCCGTCGGCATCCACCAGGGGCAGCTGTCCCGTGTGCTCGTGCAGGGACTTGAAACGCAAGGCCAGGCCCGGAGCGATATTGCCGCCCACAAAGCAACCGTTGCTGTTGATCAGGTCATAGGTGATGGCGGTGCCGGCATCGATGACCAGCACGTCGCAGGCGGTATCCAGCCGCTGGGCGGTGGTCCATGCGCCCACAGCGGTGGCAATGCGGTCACGACCCAGGGTCTGGGGCGTGCGATAGCCCAGGCGAATGGGCATGGGTGTCTCGTGAGTGAGATGCAGCACATGGCGGCAGCGTTGCTCTGCCAGTTGCTCGATGCGCTGACTGGCGACACTGGATGCCGTGTTGCACACGATGGCCGTCTCAGGCTTGTAGGTGCTGATGAAACGCTCCAGCAGACGCACGTCACGACGCACAAAGCGGTTCGTGGCCACTACCTGAGTGCCGATAAAAAACGCCACCTTCACCGAGGTGTTTCCGTTGTCGATTGTTAGATTACCTTTCATTAACCCGCAAAATTACTCATTTTTGTGCAATTACAAAAAAATATCCCACATGCTGAGGTTATTCTTCGGTTTTCTGCGTCTCGCGGTCGATCATCCAAGTGGAGTAGATCTGCATCACCAGGCCGGCCAGCAGGAAAGCGATCCAGTCGTTGGTGCCCCGTGACAAAAACATCATCAGCGCGCTGACACAGTACAGCAAAGCGCTGACGGCGAGCATGAGGTGCAGGCGCCTGACGCGCAACGACGCACCCTTGTTAATGCCCATGACGCGTGCAACCAGCACGATGACGGCACCCACGGCAAACGCCCAACGCATCCACTCGTAATTGAAATTGAGCAACGGCAGCAGTGCCATCACAGCCATGATAAGCAGCCCGATGAGTACCAGGATATCGGCAATGCCGACAGGTTTGTTATTGTCTTGTCTTGCCATAGTTGATCAGGGGATATCGGTGATATAAACTTCCTCGTTGGTGCGCTTCATGCCATACTTCTCGCGCACGAGGCGCTCGAGCGTCTCGTTGTCGGTATTGAGCTCGTTGACCTTGGCGTCGTACATGGCCGCCGAGTCCTCGTTGTTCTTAATCTGGCTCTTGAGCTCATTGATCTGGGAACGGTACTTGCTGATGCGCATGTAATTGTTGTCGCCAAAGAACAGCAACACAACCACAAAGGCCACAAAAATCAGCAACGGGATGTTGAGCCACCGCGGTATCCACTTGGGACGTTGGAATTTGAAAGGAGACATGTATTTTAGTTTTTAGTTGTTAGTTATTAGCTGTCTTTCAGTAGGTTGGGACGCAAGCGGCGGGTGCGTTCGAGCGACTGCTGCATCTTCCACTCGGCGATCTTGGCCTGGTGGCCGCTGAGCAGGATCTCGGGGACATGCCAGCCGTTGAACACCTCGGGACGGGTGTAGACGGGAGCCTCGATGAGGCCGTCTTGGAACGAGTCGCTCAAGGCGCTCTGCTCGTCGCCGATGGCTCCGGGCAGCAGGCGCACCACAGCGTCGGCAATGACGGCCGCGGGCAGTTCGCCCCCCGTGAGCACATAGTCACCGATGGTGATTTCCTTAGTGATCAGGTGCTCGCGGATGCGGTAGTCAACGCCCTTGTAATGGCCGCACAGGATCATGATGTTCTCCTTGAGCGACAGGGCATTGGCCATGGGTTGGTCGAGCTGCTCGCCGTCGGGCGAGGTGAAGATGATCTCGTCATACTCGCGCTGGCTCTTCAACTCCTCCATGCAGCGCCACACGGGTTCAATCTGCATCACCATGCCCGCCTCGCCACCAAAGGGGTAGTCGTCCACTTTGCGGTGCTTGCGCAGGCTCCAGTCACGCAGGTTGTGCACATGAATCTCCACCAGACCCTTGTCCTGGGCCCGTTGCAGGATGGAGGTGTGCAGCGGCGACTCAAGCGCATCAGGCATCACTGTCAGTATATCGATTCGCATTTTTTAGTTGTCAGTTGTTGGAAATCAGCCTTTTAATTCCTCATTCCTAATTTCTAATTCCTAATTCTTATCGTCCCAGGGATAGGTGCGCTTGGGGTTGCGCGGGAACCAGCCCTTGCGCACACGCTCCTGCTGGTCCTTCATCTCCTTGATGCCCCAGAAGCATGAGAACGCGCCCACGCCCATCAAGGCCGACAGCATCACGCTGCTCACCAGCAACGAGCCGATGCACAACAGCACACCCGCTACCAGGAAGAACCACTTGAACCGCTGTCCATAATGGTATTCCCCCTTGATGACAATCGGGTGGCAGATGCCGATAATGAGAAACGAGCACAGGCCCAGTACCAGACCTTGCAAGTGATATGTCGTTAAAAAATCAATCATTCTTCATGAAATTTTGCCGCACGTCAGGGCCATTTCCAATCCCCTGACCAAAAGTCTTGCAAAGTTACACCATTTGCCCGACATGCCCACGTGAAATATCCTTAAATTGTGTTATCCTATTTTCGATGGCAGGAACGCGCCAGATGCGTGTTAATAACTTTTTTGCAAAAATTTGTGCGGCGGTGTGACGGGAAAACTGTAACTTTGTTGTCGGCCTTGCTGCAACAGGCGGCAAGGTGGCATAAACCTGTCAATTAGCACCTTATCTTCACCGACATGAACGGAGTGGGAAAATTATATTTCAAATACGGCACGATGGGCTCGGCCAAGACGGCAATGCTGCTCACCCAGGCCTACAACTTTGAGGAGCGCGGCATGCAGTACCTGTGCATGAAGCCCATCATCGACGACCGTGAGAAGGATAACGTGATTCGCTCGCGCATCGGCATCGAGCGAAAGTGCTCGTGGATTTACCCCGAGAGCGACCTGTATGAGATGCTCAAGGAGATGTTCGAGAAAACGCTGGTTGTCAAGGACTGGATCCTCATCGACGAGGCACAGTTCCTGTCAACCGCACAGATCGACCAGCTGGCACGCATCGTCGACGATTACGGCGTGAACGTGGTGTGCTACGGCTTGAGGACCGACTTCCAGTCTCACATGTTTGAGGGTTCGCGCCGCCTGTTTGAGCTGGCCGACACCATCGAGGAGATCAAGTCCACCTGCTCCTGCGGCCGCAAGACCATCATCAACGCGCGCATTGACAGCAGCGGCAACATCGTCACCGAGGGCAGCCAAGTCGAAATCGGCGGCGACGACAAGTATGTGTCACTGTGCCGCCGTTGCTGGCGCAACCGCCGCATCGAGAGCACGAGCCGCGGCGCCATCAAGTTTGAGGACGAATAGCGCTTTTAGTTCTTTGACGGGAAAAACAGGTGCAGCATCCAGCTCACCAGCGTGAGTACAATGCTGAATCCCATCGCCCACCAGATGTTCAGCACCTCAAAGTGCGGGCCGATGAGCCATGAACACAGCATCACCATCAGGGCATTGATGAAAAAGGTGAACAGTCCCAGCGTCAAGATGTTGATGGGCAATGCCAGCAACTTGACCAGGGGACGTATCCATGAGTTGATAAAACCGAGCACAATGGCGATAATCACTGCCCACCACCAGGGATCCACCGTCACGCCATCGAGCGTGAGCGACGTGATGAGCACGGCAAGTGCCGAAATCAGGAGTCTGGTAATCATATCTTCTCTATATATTATTATACAATGTAAATCTCGTGCCGCTGAAAACCATTTGCGGTTAAAACACGCTAAAGGTACAACAAAAAACACGTCGATGCATCAATAATCACCCAAAAATCCACCAGATTGCCGTTTTTTCAGTAATTTTGCAGCAAAATAACTACTATTCATTATGACTGACTCGACTAGAAAATACATCAAGTTGGCCCAAGACTATGTCATGATTACCTTGGGCCTGTTTACTTACGCCTTCGGTTTCACCGCCTTCATCCTTCCCGAGAAGATTGTGATTGGCAGCGTGACCGGTCTGTCCTCATTGATCCACTACTGGGTAGGCTGGAACGTGGCACTCACCTACTATGCCATCAACATCATCCTGCTGTGCATCGCCTTCCGCAGCGTGGGCAAGCAGTTTGTGTTGCGCACCATCATCGGTGCCAGCATCAGCACACTCTTCATTGGCGTGTTGCAGCCCATGTTTCCCCAACCCATTGTTGAGCAACAGACCTTTATGAACGTCATTCTGGGCGCTGTGCTGTGCGGATTGGGCCTGGGCGTGGTGTTCACTCACGGCGGCAGCACCGGCGGCACCGACATCATTGCTGCAATGGTCGCCAAGCACAGCACCATCTCCTTTGGCCGCACCATGATGTACTGCGATGTGCTCATCATCTGCTCGTCCTATCTGCTGTTCCACTCGATTGACAAGATTGTATACGGTCTCATCTTCATGGTCATCTACTCGGTGGCTGCCGACCGCGTGATCAACAACACACGCCAGAGCGTGCAGTTCCTCATCATCAGCAAGAAATGGCAAGAGATTGCCGATAACATCAATAATGTGGCACACCGCGGCTGCACCATCCTGGACGGTATCGGCTGGTACACCAAGGATGCAGTCAAGATCGTGATGGTCATGTGCCGCAAGCACGAGAGTGTGAACATCTTCCGCATCATCAAGGAAACCGACCGCGAGGCCATCATCACCCAGAGCAACGTCAACGGCGTTTACGGCTTTGGCTTTGACGAGCTCAAGGTACGTGTCCACAGCAAAAAACAGGACACCAACCTCATTCAAGAAGCGCCCACTGACAAGCAGCAAGAAAAGGAGTAACAGAATTCAAGGATTTTAGTCCATTTTGCTATCAAAATAAAAAAATTTTAGGCACGAAGCAATATTTTCGTGCCTAAAATTGTATATTTTCAAAAAAAGTAATAAATTTGCACCCTCTCCATTAGCATGCACAGTTTTGAAGCATCATTTAATTCAACAACTACCAACCATAACATCAAACATTTAGACTAATTTTTTGACATGAGAAAAATCGCTATTCTAGCACTACTGCTGCTTACTGCAGTAGCAACATTTGCCGCGCCTGTCCTACCAGAAAAGGCCCAACAGTCGGCAAGCAAGTTTTTGCTTCAACACCGCCCCGGAGTGACATTGAAGTCCTCACCGCCCAGCACTCCCAAGATGAGAGGCAGCGGGCAGCAGACGCCAAGCTACTACATTTTCAACACCGAGGGTAACAAGGGTTACGTCATCGTTTCGGGTGACGACCGCACTATCCCCATCCTGGGTTATATCGACAAGGGATCCTTCGACGCCAACCATGTGCCCTCCAACATGCAGGCCTGGCTGGACAGCTATTGCGACCAGATTGCCTCGCTCGACGCACTGGGCATCACCCAGACCTATGAGAGCAGCTTTACCATGAAGCCCACCCGCAACAGCATCTCCCCGCTGATTACCAGCCATTGGGACCAGGGCGCTCCCTACTGGGAAAAGTGCCCCGAATTCATGGACGTTACCGAGGATGGCGACACCGTCGGTGAACTGGCCTATACGGGCTGTGTGGCTACGTCGATGGCACAGATCATGAACTACTACAAGCACCCGTTGTATTGCACCCAGACGATTCCTTCCTATGTCGTAACCTTCTACTGGCAAGAAGAATACGGTGCATTTGATACCGATCCGCTGCACCCCATCATGTTTGACTGGGACAACATGCGTGACAACTACACCGGTGCCGAGACTCAGGCCGAGAAGGACGCTGTAGCATGGCTCATGCTCTATGCCGGCTGTGCTGCCCACATGCAGTATGGCCTGAACGCATCCAGCACCAGCGACCCCTACATCCCCACCGCCCTGAACGAGTATTTCAACTACGACGCCAAGTTGGTTTACCGCAGCGACTATGAGCAGGGCGACTGGGAAGACATGATTTACCAGGAACTGCTCGAGGGCAGGCCCATGATCTACAACGGCCGTGCCGGCACGGGTGGCGGACACTCCTTCGTGTGCGACGGCTATGCCTACGGCGACCTGTTCCACATCAACTGGGGCTGGGGTGGCCTGGGTGACGGCTACTTCGTGCTGTCAGTGCTCAACCCCTATGCCGGTGGCATCGGTTCCACAACCAGTCTGGAAGGCTACAACATCGATCAGACGGCCGTTATCGGTATTCAGCCCGGCTACAGCGGTGTACCCGATGAGGTGGACCACCGCCTGACGGTATGGAACATGTATTATACGGGCACTCGCACCTTTGAGCGCAGCGACGACGGTGCCTTCAAACTGAACAAACGCCGCTACATCAAGGTGACCGCCGAAGACCATATCGACGACGGTACCAAGTACCTGCGCGGTATTGCCCTGTATGACATGAATGATAATTTCATTGATATCATTGCCCAGACCTACTACGGTACCAGCTTCCTGTCAATCACCGACTCGTGGCCCGATACCCAGAGCTCGACAACCTACCCCTTCGGTGCTGACATCACCAGCGGCACTTATAAAATCGTGCCCGTGAGCAGCATCCCGGGCAGCAACAAGTGGGATCCCATGATTGAGAGTGACCGCTACTATATTGAGGCAACCTTCAATGGCAACTGGGTAACATTTGCCGACCATCCCGTTGTTGACCTCGAGGCCACCAACTTCGAGTTTGTCGGTGGCGAGAAAGTCGGGCTGGCCGAACAGTGCCACGTGACGGTGAAGAACAACAGTGCTGACCGCTTCAGCGGCAGGTTGTTCCTCTATGTGGATAATGAGCCCATCGACGAGTATGGTGAATACACCACCGTCGTCGAGACCGAGATTCCCGCTGGCGGCACCAAGGTGGTCTATTTCAACTTCACCCCGAAGAATGCCGGTACCAAGAGCGTTCACATCTCCAACTATGACACCTCTTGGAATCCCTCGATTCCCGGAACGGGATCGGTGAACATCGCCGGATCGGTAACTTATCCCATGAACCTGAGCGTTGACATCAATGCCCTGGGTGCCAGCGAGGACATGAACATCTATGACAGCTACATCAAGTTCAAGGTGGATGTGACCAACCACAACACCGAGGGTGAGTACAACCGTTACATCCTGGCTCCCTTGTTCATCGTTGATGAGAACGGTCATGGCACGATGGTGACCTACCTGAGCCGCAACGTGGTCATTCCCGCCGGCGAGACGCAGACGTTCTACTTCGAGTTCGATAACTTGGCCTTCGGTTCGGTCTATGCACTCAACATCTTCGGCCGCAACGAGGACGAGGTCACCACTAATCTTGTGAAACCGGGTGAATCCAAGTTCTATACCATCAACCACGGTATGGTGGTTTGGGACGGTAACGGTAACCGCACGGGCCTCAAGCCCTACAACGGCATCCGTGTACCCGATAACGCAGCTGCCGTGAGTCTCGAGGGCCTCAACCTCACGTCGCTGATTCCCAACGACAACCCCAACGCATTGTACTACATCGGCAATACCGAGAAGTACATTCCTGCTGGTCTCGAGGCCAGGAACGTCATCCAGAACAATGTGGCGCAGACCGATATCGTGCTGTACCACGGCTATGATTTCTATGCTCCCTTCCGCTTCAGAGCTGACAACATCAGCTATGAGCGCACCTTCTCCAACGGCCGCCACGCCGGCCAGGCAGGAGGCTGGAGCACCATGGTACTGCCGTTTGCCGCCACCCATGTCACTGCCGATGGCGAAGCCATCGACTGGATGCACAGCAAGACCGACCCCAAGGGACTGTGGGTATGCAACTTTGCTCAAGAAGAGGATACCTCTGACGATGCACAGCTGCTGGCCGAGTACATGGGCAATCAGCTTGAGGCCAACGTGCCCTACTTTGTAGCTCCCTATGACGGCGCCAACGGTACCGACATGCGCGGCAAGACCTATGTCTTCAGCGCCGAGAACGTAACCGTGAAGCCCAACCCGTCGGCCATCACCAGCGGCACCTACCACATGATTGTGGGTGATTTTGTCCAGAAGGACATCGACAACGCCTACTTCCTGAACGCCGCCGGCAGCCACTTCGTGAAAGCCGCCCACGGCACGGTGAATGCCTTTGAGGTATATGCCAACAATGTCGCTGCCAGCAGCGCCAACAAGCTGCAGATTGTCCTTGACGAGAATGCCGAGGGTGCGCCCAGCTATTTGCTTGGCGATGTGGACATGGACGGCAATATCACCATCAACGATGTCACCAGGCTCATCGACTACCTGCTCAACCCCGATGCAATCGAAATCGACATCAATGCTGCCGACTGCCTGACTGACGGTGTCATCAGCATCACCGACGTCACTGCTCTGATCGACTACCTGCTCATCGGAGCCTGGTAATCCATCACGCAACCGACCAAACGATATCGAGGGCGCGCCTGGTAAATGGCGCGCTCTCGATTGTATCATTATGTTTACAAGCTGTCGCTTGCAGTACGGGACGCTACTTTACTAGCTGGCGATTGTATTGCGGGACGCTACTTTACTAGCTGGCGATTGTATTGCGGGACGCTACTTTACTAGCTGGCGATTGCAGTACGGAACAACACGGTTGCTGGCATGGGGTGGACTGGTGGGGGTGGTGGGGGATTTTACGCGTTGGCAACGCGTAATACGGGACGGCTCTTCGCTTGGCAGGTGGGGCGGAAGTGTTAATGAAGTGTTAATCGTCTCGCGTTTATTGCTGGTTTCCTGTTGGTTACGGGTGTGGCTCGTGCTGCTAGCGCAGCCCTCGGGGATGGGCTGTGGAGCATCGCGTTGGGCTTCGTGGGGGAGGTTGTCGTCGCCGATGGTGAAGCGGTACTCGGTGTCGTCGGGGGAACGGCTGAGGTCGTAGCTCCTGGCGAGGCGGACGGTAGTGACTTCGCGCTGGGTGGAGAGGGAGAAGACGTCGGAGGCGTCGAGGAAAAGGTACTTGCCGAGGTTTCCTGTGGTGCTGGCTTTCTTGCCGAGGTGGTTGTATCCGATGAAGAGGAAGGCGGTTTCGGTATGGTTGGTGACGTCGCGGACGATGCGGCAGAACTCTGTGGCCACGTGCACGCCGCAGAAGGGCATGAAGTGGTCGATGTCGTCGATGACGACGAGTTCGGGCTTGAGCTGCTTAATAAGTGCCTCGATGTTGCGGTTGATGGCGTAGACGTTCTCGCGCTGGGAGCCGAGGACGTCGAGGCAGACGAAATGGAGGTTTTCCTTGGCGGGGGTGTGGGCTACGAGCTCGTGGTAGATCTGGGTGCAGATGTGGGGGCCGTGGAGGGTGTCGATCCAGAGGACCTTGCAAGCGGGGACATTGCTAACGGGGGCCGTGACTTCTGCCACGGCACAGGGGACCGGGCTAGTGGAAACAGACACTCCTGTTAGGACTTGGATGGCGAGGAACTTGGCGAAGTGATGGGCGCGACAGGTGTCCTTGCCGGTGAGGTATGTGCTGTGGTGCTGGCGGATGATGGGCTGGCCGTTGAGCGTTACTAATGGCTTGACTTCAGTGAAGGGACTGAGGTCGGTGTTGTGGGTGAATTGGCAGTTCTGCCAGGATTCTTGTTCGCCTTGGGCGCTGGGATAACGGTAATAGTTGATTTTCATGGTGTTTTTCATTTAGATGTTATTTTTTTACAAGCTGTCGCTTGCAGTACTTGACGCTATTTTACGAGCTGTCGCTTGCAGTACAGGACACGACGGGACGCGGTTGTGGGGCAAAGGTAATGCTTTTTAGGGCGGTTGTCAAGAGGGACGGGGTGAATTCTTGGGAACTACTTGCGGGAATAGCAGCGGTCGATGAGCTGCGAGCAGCGGAAGGTGAGGATGTGCACGCCGTCGTAGTAGCTGTGCAGGTCGTGGATGAGTTCGTCGTCATTGCTGAAGTCGTTGACCCTGTCTTCACCCATAATCTCGCACAGGACAACATGGTCGATGGGTGATAATGCCGCTTTGCGGAACTGGGGCGGGACAATCACCACACAATCGATGTGATGGCTGTTGACCATGTCGGCAATCTCACGCAAGGTCTGCTGGGCTTCCTCGTCGATGGCCAGCGGCTTGGGATCGGGTGTGGGAACCATCTCGACCAGCCACTCCCTCTCGCCATAGTACTGCTCGGGATTTCCCAGGATGACAGAGTCCAGACCCCTGCTGGAGTCCTCGTTGATCAACTCGTCGCGGCCGCTGGGAATCGTGGACATCTTTCCGTCCTCGAGCAGTTTGTCGGCCACGCGTTTCGACGGCCACAGCTTGTAAAGGAAGATATACGGGTCACGAAAGGCGTTGAAATGCAACCGGTGGAAATGCAGCCATGAAATATCGGGCGACACGTCGTAGTGGGGCACAAACGGCATCTCCTCGTAGCGCTTGGGACGGCTGAACATCTCCTCCTCCATGATCATCAGGGCATGGCGCACGGGGATGTTGTGGTCGATGAGGTAGCGCAGCTCGTCACGGATGCCCGAGAGGGTCTCGGCTCCGGCAGTGAAGTGGTAGATGCTGGCACTGTCGGGCAGATGCTTGGCCCAGGCCGCGGCAGTGAAATTGGACGAAATCGATGAGCCGAAGATGAATGAGTCGTAATGCCGTGTGGGGTTGTAATACTTCAGGCCCTCGATGGCGACATAGCGCTTGTTGGGCATGCGCTCAAGAGAGTCACCGGGAGCTATCGAGATACCGTCATAGGGGTGCACCACCTTGAACGGGTCCACTACTACATACAATGCCACAAATGCCGCCACAGGCAGCAATGCCAGCAGTGAGCGCAACACAAATTTCCTGATGCCCGATTGACCGCCCATAATGCTAGAACTGGAAGTAGATGAACTGCATGTTGCGGTCGAGGCTGGCAATGGAAATGCCGGCCAACAGGCCCCAATAGATGATCCAACGCACCACGGTGGGGAACGGGAGCCGCTTCAACGGGAACTCCTGCTTGCGTCCCAGCCACTCGATGATGAAGAAGGGCACGATGTAGAAGATGGGTTGACCGAAGACGGGTCGCTGCTTCCATGAGCCGTTAACAATCACGTCGCAGATTTCGCCCAAGTGGGTGATGCCGTTGGCACGGAAGGCGATGAACACCATGGCAAACAGGAAGAACGTCAACAGGCACTGCGGCAACTCGCGCCATGTGGCGTGTTCGCTCAGCCGCTTGCGGGGCAGGAACACAAAGGGCAACAGCAGCAGGCCGTTGACCGTACCCCAGATGACAAAAGTCCAGTCGGCACCATGCCACAGGCCGGAGAGGGCAAACACGATCATCACGTTGAGCGCTGTGCGCCACTTGCCGCGACGCGAGCCGCCCAAGGGGAAATACAAATAGTGGCGGAACCACGTCATCAACGAGATGTGCCAACGCTGCCACAATTCCTTCATGTTGCGGGAGAAGAACGGGTAGCGGAAGTTGGGCTGCAGCCTGATATTCAACAACTTCGCCGAACCGATGGCGATGTCGCTGTAGCCCGAGAAGTCGGCATAAATCTGCACGGCAAACAGGATACCTGCCCAAATCATGCTGGGCGCGGCATAATAGTAGGGATTGTACAGCAACTGGTCCACATAGTAGCCCACACTGTCGGCAACGATGACTTTCTTGGCCAGACCCCACAAAATCTGCCGCATACCGATGACTGCCGTGTCATAGTCAAACTCCTTTTTCCTCAAGAACTGGGGCAACAGGTTGGTCGCCCGCTCGATGGGGCCAGCCACCAGCTGCGGGAAAAAGGCGATGAACACGCCGAAGGCCACCGCATCGCGCGTGGGCTTGACATCGCCGCGATACACGTCGATGGTGTAGCTGATGGCCTGGAACGTGTAGAACGAGATACCCACCGGCAGCAGGATATTCAATGTGGGCCAGTCGGGATTTACCCCGAAAAGCCCCAGCAGGTGCACAAAGCTGTCCCGCATGAAGTTCAGATACTTGAACACAGCCAGGATGCCCAGGTTGAGCACTATGTTGGCCGCTGCCCACGATCGGTCATGGTGCGAGCGGTCGCCGCGCATCATCAACGCCGTGCCGAATGTGGACACCGACGTGAGCACAATCAGGCCCAGCATCTTCCAGTCCCACCAGCCATAAAAGACGTAACTGGCGACCAGCAGGAACAGGTTCTGCCACTTGAGGTGGCGGCGCAAGCCCCAGTAGATGAAAAACACCAGGGGCAGGAACAGCGCGTATGTATAGGTATCGAATTGCATAAATCGGTCACAAAGGTAGTAAATAGTTTTTAGTTTCTAGTCCCTAGTTTTTAGTTTTTAGTCTTTAGCTTGTGGCAGTAGGCACGGTTTTTGCGTTTTGACAGGGTGATGTTTATCTACACCTATACCGACGTTGAAGGGAGCGAGTCGCAACGCGTGGCTGGCGAGATTGATCATGTGATGAAACCCGCTTTTGGCGACAGGCCTGGCGTGAATGCCCGTCAGGGCACTGGCCCGCGGCTGAGCGCACGCATGCTCCAGGAATATGAAGCGGCCCACCGCGAACTGGTTAACGGCATTGTCACCGAGGAGATGATTCAACTGGTGCAAATGGACAACTATGGCGTGGGGCTGTACGTGAAATCGCCCTGTGGACTGACATTATGTCATGCTGTTCAAGGCAATGCCGTCACGGCGCGCCTCGACATCGAGGACATGCACTACCACCAGCAGTGGAGCGGCGCCCCGATGGAGGTCATCGACCGCAGCCGCGTGGTGGAGTCTTCACAGGTTTTTCTCGACCATGCGACCCAATGGAAGGAAGAAATTGCCGCCGCCTTCAAGGCCGACAGCAAGGGTGTGAAGATGCGCAACATGGCGATGAACAACATGGACGCTTATCTGGCGCGCTACTTCGACGGCACAGGCATCACCTACTATTTCGACAAACGGCACGTTGACGGCCACAAGTCGCACCTGCTGGTGCGCCTCAACGCCTACAAGACGCTGGACCTGCCCATCCCTCACGACGATTTTATCAACCACCTGGACCTGGTCAAGCCCCACATGGTGGAGTTTGCCTATATGGCCCGCGATGGACGTTTCACCGTGCGCGGCGAGGTGCGTGACGACTGGCAAACGGCCCCTGCCCCAAGCGATGTGCCCGTTGACAAGCAAACGCGCCCCAGCGGCGTGAAAGGGTGGCTCAAACGGCTGCTTGACGGCAAAGGCCGCGACAAGCCTGCCCAGGCACCCCAATCCCCGCTGCAACGCAGCATCGACGAGTATTTCCAGGGTAAACGTATCCAGTATCACCTGACCGAGGACGAGGAAACCGGCCAAAATCTGCTGCACATCCGCCTGAACCACGGCCGTGCGATGGTCATCGACCTGAACCAGGCCGGCAACATCGAGAAACGGCTCAATCACGACCTGGCCTACATTCCCAAGCTGGTAGAACTCGCCGACTTGTTCCCCTACCGCCTGATAGGCCCCCGCAAGAAGGCAAAATGGATCACCTCCCCCACAACAACTAAAAACTAAGGACTAGAAACTAAATATGGCTATCACAATCAACACAGGCGACCTCAAGACCATTCTCGAGACCACGCCATCGACACAAAACATCCTGCTCGTGGGCAAACACGGCATCGGCAAGAGCGAAATCATCACCCGCCACTTTGAGGACCAGGGCATACCCGTCATCGCCCTGTTCCTGGGTCAGATGAGTGACCCGGGCGACCTCATCGGCCTGCCCAACAAGGACGAGAAGACCGGCAAGACCGAGTTCATGCCACCCTACTGGTTCCCCATGAACGACCAGCCCGTGGTGCTCTTTCTGGACGAAATGAACCGTGCCCGCCCCGAAATCCTGCAATCGGTCATGGACCTGTCGCTCAACCGCAAGTTGGCAGGCCGCTCCCTGCCCCCCGGCAGCCGCGTCATCGCTGCCGTGAACGATGGTGAGGAATATCAGCTGACCGACCTGGATCCCGCTCTGGTATCGCGCTTCAACGTGTATTTCTTCAGTCCCACGGTGGGCGAGTGGCTCTTTTGGGCCAAGCAGAACGGCATCGACCAGCGCGTGATCACCTTTATCGAAGAGCATCCCGACGAGCTCGAGAAGAACGTGGACATCAACAAGGGCACCTTTGACAAGACGCCCGACCGCCGTGCTTGGGTGCGCGTGTCAGGACTGCTGCAGTCGTGCGGCAACATTACCGACATGAACCGCCTGGCCAAGATGATTACCGGCGTGATCGGTGCCCGATCGGCATCGATGTTCATGCAGTCGCTCAACCAGTCGCGCATGCTCACCGCCCGCGAGGTGCTGCAGGACTTTGCCGCCTGCCAGCAAGACCTGGCCACCTATACCATGCCCCAAATCGCCATCATCAACGAGGGCATCTACCAGGTGCTGGAACTGGGAGTGGACAAGGACGACAGTGAGAGGATTGGCCGCAACCTGGTGCGCTACATCCACTGGATGCTGAGCAACGGACGCCAGGAGGCAATCGCCCACTTCGCCTCGTTCTTTGAGAATGCGACTTACCCCAACGCCAACGCCTACATCATGATGGACTGCCGCGATGCGTTGACGCTGATCAACCAGATGATAGCCAACCTATGACCGTCGGCGAACGCATAAAAACCCTCTCGCAAGACTGGTTCCTCACCGAGCCGCTCCTGTTTGCCGTGTTGTGCACCCATGCCATCAAGCGCAACGACAACATGGGCTGCGACATGCGGTGCGGCAAGGGCGTCATCGAGTACAACCCCGAGCGGCTGGAACACTTCGACGATAACCAGCTGGCGCTGCGCCTCAAGGCCGAGGTGGTGCGCATCATCCTCAAGCATCCCTATCAGCGCCAGCCCTATAACCCGCGTCGCGACGTGATGCGCCTGTCGAGCGACCTCACGCTGTGTGACAACCTGGAGGGCATGGACACCATCGGGCTGGAACCGCCCACGATCTTCGACATCCCGCGCGACCAGGCCTTTGAGCAATATTACTCGCTCATGGCAGGCCAAATCATCCAACTCGAGCAGAATGCCGACGACAACGGTATCCCCATCGACATGAACGTGCCCAACAGCGGGCAAGGCGACGGTGACAATCTGACCGACGACCTGCTGGCAGCCGATGCGGGCGCCTCGTTGTGGGAAGAGGACGAGCTGATGAGCGAGAAGGTCAATCACGAAATCGAGACCGCCCAGCGCTGCAACCAGTGGGGTTCGTTAGGTGGAGACCTCAGGGCCCTCATCGAGAGCACGCTGGTGAGCAAGCAGAACTTCAGGGCTATCCTGAGCCAGTTCCGTGCCAGCATCCTGAGCACCAAGCGCCACTTGACGCGCATGCGCCCCAACCGGCGCTACGGCTTCGACGCCATGGGCAGCCAGTATGCCTACAGCACCCGCCTGCTCGTTGCCGTTGACGTTAGCGGCAGTGTGCCCGACGAGGACATCCGCAAGTTCCTCGCCGTCATCAACCGCTTCTTCAAGCAAGGTATCGAGAGCATCGAGGTCATCGAGTTTGACAGCGAAATCACCACCGAGAAACCCCTGTTGCTCAAGCAGGCGGCCAACGGTATCCGTGTCATCGGTCGCGGCGGCACCAATTTCCAACCCGCCATCGACTTCTACTACGAGCACGAGGAGTACGACGGCCTCGTCTTCTTGACCGACGGCTACGCTCCCACCCCCAAACTGCCCGACGACAAGCGCCACAAGCCCCTGGCCTGGATTTTGACCACCCAGGGCGGCAACGAGGACAACCTCAAGCCCTTCGGCCCCGTCGTCCGCATCACCGGCCTGTAACCGCCGCTAGTCATAAATCAATGATACTCAATATATTCGCTATGTAGAGACGCAAAATTTTGCGTCTCCAAACATTAAACATTACCAAATGACGCCCAGAGACGCAAGATTTTGCGTCTCTACTTGCTATCTGGTAGCTAACTCGCTGAAATCTAGAATAGAATTTTGTCGAACTCACGTTAAAAAAGGGGCAGTCGCCGGGATGGCGACTGCCCCTTGATGATGGGTTGATGAGCGGGTTACTTGATTTCCTTCACCAGGTAAATCATGGTGGGGAAGTGGTCGCTGTAACCGTTCAGGAAGACGCCTGCCGAGAAGGTACGCATGGGATAACCCTGTCGGTCGCCCTCATTGCTGCGCAGGAACTTGCGGTTGAGCACCTCGGCACGAGAGAAGGTCAAGGTGGGCTTGTCCTTGCTGTCGTAGTTCTTCAGGAAGTAATTGCTGAAGATGATCTGGTCGAACAGGTTCCAGTTTCCCTTGTAACCCAGGGTGCCGATACCCTTGTTGAGGATGTTCCACCAGGGATTGAAGCACGAGCCAGGCTCGACGCAGTCCTTGATTTCCTTCTTGGCACCCAAGGCCTCGCTACAGGACTTGTTCTGCGGGTCGTCGTTCAAGTCGCCCATGAAGATGATGCCCTGGTTGGGGTCGTCGAGCAGCAGCGAGTCGATCGTCGCGCGTGCCATGCGTCCGGCAGCCTCACGCAGATAGCTCGATGCCTCTTCACCACCCAGGCGCGAAGGCCAGTGGTTGACGATCACCGACACCTTCTCACCGGCAAGCATGCCCGTTACACACAATTGGTCACGCGAGCGGAAGTCGGGATAGTCGGGCAGATACTTGTTGATGCGCTGGTTGGTCACATTGAGCACCTTGAAGAAACGGGGATTGTACAGCAATCCCACATCCACGCCACGGCGGTCAGGACTGTCATGATGCACGATCTGGTAACGGCGGTCCTTAATCTCGGGCTGACGTACGAGGTCCTGCAGCACGGTGATGTTCTCGATCTCGCTCACACCGATGATGACGGGACCCTCGGCAGGTGAGCCCTTCACCTCCATCTGGGCGATGGTGTATGCCATGTTGTGCTGCTTTTGCCAATACTTGGTGCCATTCCATTGGCGCGCACCTTCAGGCGAGAATTCCTTGTCATAGACACCATTGTTGTTGATGGTATCAAACAGGTTCTCGAGGTTGTAGAACATCACGCCATACATCAGATAGCGGCGTTCCTGTTGTTCTTGATCTTGGCCCACGGCCAGCGCCGGCAATAAAGTCACCAGCGCCAGGGCCATCCATAATGCTTTCTTCATCATGACAATATCGTTTTAATGGTCAAGAATGATTTACTGTTCCCAAACGAGGTTCCAGATCGAAACACGGTCCTTGTTAGAGTTGGAGTTCGACGGACACAGGTTAGTGATCTCGATGGTGAAGTCGCCATTCACGTTGCAGTCCTCTGAGAAGGTGTAAGCCGTCTTTGTAACGATGTCGGTCCTGTTGACCTCCCAAGTCTTGACCACGCTGCCATTCTGCTTCACGTCAACGCGGAAGGCGAGGTTCTTGTCCGAGAAGGCCGCACCGTACTTGAAGGTGAGCTTCTTCATGCCACCCTTCAACGTGGGCGACACGAGGGTGC
Organism: uncultured Prevotellaceae bacterium; assembly: GCA_900318535.1. Lineage (GTDB taxonomy): Bacteria > Bacteroidota > Bacteroidia > Bacteroidales > Muribaculaceae > Sodaliphilus. The sequence continues at coordinate 46,137 of ONKU01000010.1, forward strand.
CCACAGCAGAAGTCTTGCCGTTCAGCGTCGGAGCCATCGCATAATTGGTGTCACTGCCTGTCATAAAGCCAATGAATTGATAGGTGGGAGGAGCATCCGACGATCCACCCTGGAACAAGAGACTGTTAGTGGCCTCCCATCCCTTGGTGGAAGTGTATGACTTGTACGCGCTACCCTGAGGTGTACCCATCGTCTCAAAGTCGGCACGGGTGTTGGGAGCCAGCTTGAAGCCGAATTTCACGTTATCAATAGCCCAAGTATCATATTCGCTATCGGTATCAGCAAAATAATGGAAGGCGATGTAATAGATGCCATCGGCCCACTCGCTCAGGTCAAGCTCGCCCGACGAGGTCCATGAGCTCCACGAACCGGTAGAGTTTGGAGCCTTAGCCAGTATCGGGTTCAGCTTCTGCTTGACGGTGGCGGTAGCGGGATCAAGCGAATTGAGCAGATAGACCTCAAACACCGTCTTGGTGCTGCCATAGCTGCGGGTCTCACTGGTGAAGGAGAAGCCCTTACCGGCAGCATTCTGGATATCCAATGCAGGCGTGATAAACCAAGTGTCGAAAGGCGGCTGCTTGCCGTTATAACCCGTCATTGCAGCATATCCGTCACCATTGAAGTCTGCTTTATACCACTTCTTGTCGCCGCTGACAACAACCTCGGTCCAATTGGTGGGCAGTGCGTTATCGAAGGTCTCGTTAAGTTCACTGACAGGACGGGGGAACGGAAGGACGAACTCATCGGTCGCGCCAGAATTGCCGGTAATACCTGCAACACCCATATAGGAGGCAAGGACACCTTTAGCCTTGAGGTATTTCTTATAGTAAACAGGATTATTCTTCAGGTTAGCCTGCTCACGGAACGGTGTGCCTTGGGGAAGGGCGATGAAAATGCACTTGGTGTAATCCTTGCACTCGGGGTCATCGGCAATCACGAGCGTGTTGTCAAGGGTGGTGGGAGCCTTCCACTCAACATCGGCATTGCTGCTCACATTGGTCACCTCGGGGGCTACAGCACCCACGATATAACCGCCGACCCATCCCTTTGCGCCGGAATTCTGTTTTCCAATGGCCTCAGCCACACTGTAGGGGTGGCGCATGGTGCCGCTAGTAGCGCCAACAATGACATCGTTTGCACTGCGCAAATACATTTGCCAAGTTGTGCCATAGCATCCAACCAAGCCAATGACATCAACCTCGCTATCGGGAATGATATCACCACGGAAATCAGCATAACCACTGTTGCGGATAATCAGCTGGTTTCCATTCTCATCGGTGATATTGCGGTTGGTATTGTTGGTTGATGAATTTCCGGGCACCGGGGTCACAGCATAGGGCTGACCAGCATCATCAAAGGTAACCCCATTGATGCGCACGAGACGTCCCTGGTACTTCAACATGCTCTCGGCATCGGTCTTCAGCTGATCGATAGTTATCTCGAGGGTATCAATCTTGGAGACATCAGGCAAGCCATTGAGCTCGGCCATCGATTCCCACATGGCCTGAGGCAGGAACGTGGCTTCCCAAGCGCTACCGCCAGAGTACCACTCGGGATAGCCCAATTGCTGCTGTCCGTTGTACTTGCCCACAAAGTATCCCTTCATGGGAATAACGATTTCTTGTCCCAGACGATAGTTGTTGTACAAGCTGTTCTGGTTGATGGATATGGCCAAACCCGCGCCAGACTCGTCCATGATGTAGAGGCACTTGTAAATGTTGCCACTCTCGTCACTGCTTGTTACCCAACCGTGGATGACCTCGTCCTCGGTGACGGTATCGATGTAGTTCCTCTCGTCTTGCCAATGCTTGGCCTTGAAATCAGCGATGGTGATGTTAGGAGTGTGCGCTGCGGTAGGGATTACCATGGGCGGCTGGTCAAACTCATCACTGCAGGCAGCGGTGAACACCAACAGGAGCATCAGGCTGAGATAATAATTAAAACGTTTCATAATGGTTGTATTGTTTGTTTTATTAATATCTGGTTGATTGTTGAATTAAATGTGATGAATGATTAGAACTTAAGACCCAAGTTCAGGAACACCTTGAACCCCTGTGCATAGTAGTACTTATTGGGGAACTTGTTAGCCGTGTTGGCGATATCCTTGGTGTCGATACGACCCTGCTGGTAACCACCGGTCTGGATATTCCTGTTATCGAGAATGTTGTTCAGGTTCAAGTTGATGTTGAACGATGCTGAGCGGTTAATGTAAATGACATGGCCGATGCTGGCATTGATAACCAATGCCTCGTTCAGTTTCTCCTGCTGGCTGATGTCCTTGATCATCTGTGCCAGGTGTTCTTCGTTGTCAGCCATAGTGTACAAGGTAGGCATCTCGACATGGCGTACAGGCGAGAGGCTTACATAAGCACGGTTCATCCAAGCGCCATTCAATTCAACATACCACTGCTTGGGACCAGCCCAGTTGAATGCCAACATATAGCACTCTTGGGGTGTTCCAGCCACATAGAAGTTCTTCAAGTAAACCGTCTGGGTAATATCCTCCTGCACACCGTTTTCATAACTGCGGGTGCCGATGGGACGGTTCTTGTACTGGTAACGTGCGATATTGGCAGCGGCACTCATCGTCAACGATGGGGACAGTTTATAGCTCAGACCCACCTCGACACCCTTATACTGCTTGTGCACACCCGTGAGGGCGAAGTTACAGAAGGTGCTGTACTGGTCATCATAGAATGCCGTGCGTTCGGTATTGTCACGCTGGTCGGTGAAGAACGCTGTGAAGATGGCCTTGAAATTGCGGAAATTCATCGTATAACTCAAGTCGGCCGCGAAAATCTTCTCCACCTTGAGGTCAATGACATCGTCCTTGGTGCGGGACGAGATGTAGGCGTCATAGGGGCGCGGAGCCTCAGTGCCATAGAAAGCGTGGCCCGTGAAGCTGTTGCGTCCATCGAGCTTGAAGGTGATACCGGCCTTGGCGCCATAGGTCAAGAAGCGGTGAGTGTCACCCTTGCCGTAAGAATTCTCGGGTGCACGGCCGTTGCGCATCTTACCGTCGCGCTGGAACTGGAAGTAGTCACCCTTGACACTGGCAAACATCTCCCACTTGGCCAGGTTGAGTACCCACTGGTGCCACAATTGGGCCTTAAGGGTAAGGATGTCGTAGTCATAACCGAAACGGTCACCCTTGAGCGCCTTGCCGTTAGGGTTTTCCAAATCGTTCTGAGCCATATCGGGATTCTCGGGGAAGTCGCGCTCGCTGAAGTTGTCAATATCCAACCAGTAACGTCCACCCAGCAAGTCCTTGATGGTCTTGTAGTAAGACGCAATGCTATAGTTGGCATTGACACCGGTCTGCATTGTCAGTTTGTTAGAGAAACGCTTGTTGAGCACGGATGAGAAGGTGAAGCTCGACTGGTTGCTGTGACGGTTCTCCAGGATGTAGGTTGAACCCTTTTCCACACCTGAATTGTCAGCCTCAAGGTTATTCAGGTAGTTGGTCTGATAGAGGTTGTCCCAACGGATCTGGGTATATTCGTTCTCACTGTGCCAACGGTCGTAATAAAGGTCAAACGCTTCGCTATTAACATCGAAATAGGACGGCAGGTAACGGTAGTAGTCGGGACGCGGGTCAGCGGCCTTGTGCCAGTTGAGGGCGGCCTTGCTGTAGAATGACTTGTGATAGGCAAAACCCGTGTTGAGCGAGGTGTGGTCGTTGGGCTTCCACACCCAGTTCAGGATGGCCGTGGGGTCAAACGACTCGACCACCTTGGAATTGCGCTTCTTGCCTTCCTGCCAGCCCCAGTCAGGACTGTACATGTTGCTGCCTACCAACTGAGCACACTCCTCATAGATGGCCGAGTTGGCGGCACGCTTGGTGGGAGCGCCAAAGGTGGTCAGCGTCAGCGTGTGCTGCGGATTGAATACCTTCTGCAACGCGAGGAAGTAGCCCCAACTGTTATAGAACGAGCCGGGATAAACACCCTCCTTGGCATAGCGTGCGACAGCCGAAACCGTCATTGCCCAGCCATGCTTGTTCAAGCCCGTTGCATGGGTAATCATACCGCGCCATCGGTAGTTGCCGTTGGTGTAAGCAAGGCTCACACGGGTGCCCGGAGCATAATCGGCTGCAAAGGTCTTGATGTTGTTGGCACCGCCAATGCCACCAAAACCAAAGAGATTGTCCTCCAGACCCATGCCGATGGTCTTGTTCCTGAATGCCTGATTCAAACCACCGGTCATCGAGTAGTTGAACGAGAAACGCACACCATCATTAAAGGGGATGCCATTGATGTAGGTCTCGGTCTTTTGGTTCTCGTAACCGCGGATGCGGAAACGCGCGGTGCTGAAGGTGTAGCTCGATGCCTGATAGAAGGGATTGTCGCTTGCTCCGCTCAACAGTGCCACCTCCTGGGTGTTTCCTTCCTCATCCTCGAGCTGAGATTCAGACAATGCCATGTCGGCGACGGCATTGCGGTACTCCATCACCTCGGCACTCTCGAATGAGACAGGCTCGACTTGAATCGTGCCCAGGTTCTCAATCTCACCATCAATGATGGTCACCGCTTGCGACCAGTCTTTGTAACCATAGCACAAGACCAGCAGCTCATCGGTACCCTGCCGGGCATCGTCAATCAGGAACTTGCCTAAGGCATCTGTGGTTGCCGCATAGCCCTGATTGTCAAGCATGACGGTAGCACCCACGACGGGCAGGCCGCTTTTTGCATCCACGACCAAACCCTGCACACCCGTGTGCTGTGCCAACAGCGGTAAGGTGGCAAAGAGTGCTAAAAGCAAAAACAGTTTAAGTCTCATAAACAAATAATATCTAAATGGTTATTACTTAGTCAGTTTGTCAAATTGGTACTTTCCAGCTACTCTAGCGAAAGTCCTTTAGAGGTTTCGCGCCATTCAATTAAAATTTGTCAAAGGTACATTTATTTCGTTATCTATCCAAGAAAAATCCATGCTTTTTATTTTTTCTTGAAGTAGTCGTTGTAGATTTTAATGCCAAACACGATGGCGCTCGAGACAGTGGTAATCACGTTGGTGATGAACAGGGGCCAGTTCTTGAGCAACAAGCCCTGGATGGCAAAGAAGATGCCACCCAAGCCCATCATCAGGAAGGTGGGAAGGGCAATGCCCTCGGTGTCATGGGTGCGGATGGTGTAGATTGCCTGAGGCATGTAACCCAGTATCAGACAAATCGATGCAGTGTAACCGATGACGTCGGTCAGGTGAGTTGAGATAAAGTCAATCATGAGAATAGGTTATTTTAAAAAGTGGGACCCCAAAGGGCCCCACATAAGTTTGTTTCGTTATTTCAGTCCGCACTCGCGCATCAACTCTTCGACGGCAGCCTTGAGCTGCAAGTCCTCACCGTTGATGACGGTCTCGGGATTATTGGCAATCTTGATATCGGGTTCAAGTTGCGTATTCTCGAGGTAGTTGCCCTCGGGCAGCAGGTATCCGATGATGGGGATACCGAACACGAGCGATGAGTCTTGCAGGCGCTCCCACGACACACTGGTCATGGTGCCGGGAACCGGCATACCCACCAGTTTGCCTAACTTGTCGTGGCTGTAAACCCACGGCGTGCCGTGTGCGTTGCTGTAATTGGCCTCGCACTGCAGCATGATGCTGGGCTTGTTCCAGCGGCGGCTGGGCATGTCGCAGGCTTCACGGCCGCGAATGACCTGGGTGAAGTACTTCTTGCCGCTGAAGAGCACCTCGATGTCCTCGTGCAAGCGGCCACCGCCGTTGAAGCGGGTGTCGATGACGATACCGTCACGCTTGTTGTACTTACCCAGCACATCGCTGTAGATGTCGCGGTAGCTGGCGTCGTTCATCGATTCCAGGTGCACATAGCCCAGATGGCCGTTTGACAGGCTGTCGACGATGTGGGCGTTGCGTTTTACCCAACGCTTGTACATCAGGTCGCCCAGGGCACCCTTGGTGATGGGCTTCACGACCTCTTCCCAACGCTTGCCGGTATTGGGGTCGAAGAGCGAGAGCAGGGTCTTTTTGCCGGCTTGGCCGTTCAGCAGTTCGGTATAGTCGTTCTCCAGGTTGATATAAGTGCCGTTGATCTTTTCAAGGACGACGCCGGGTTTGATTTTGCTCTTGGCCTTGGCCAAGGGACCTCCCTCAACAACCTCTTCCACCTTGAGACCGTTGCCGGTATAGCTCCAGTCGTAGATGAGGCCCAGGTCGGAGGTAGCCTCGCCGCTGGTGGGATAGAAGCGGCCACCGGTGTGCGAAGCGTTCAGCTCTCCCAGCAGTTCGCTCAACAGGTTGGCGAAGTCCTGGTTGTTGTTGATGTGGGGCAAGAATTTGCGGTAGGTCTCCACATTGGCCTTCCAGTCACAGCCGTGGTAGTTGAGGTTGTAGAAACGCTTGGAAATCTGCTTGTCCACGTGGTTGAACATGTATTCGCGCTCGGCAAACAGGTCCATCTTCATGTCGGCCTTGTAGTCGATGCCTGTGAGCTTGTCACCGGCCACGGTGAGCTTCTGCATCCTGCTGCCGCCCAGCACAAACAGCGTCTTGCCGTCCTTGCTGGCCTGGATGTCGGCACCACCGCCGCCCATCTTGTTCAACAGCTTGGTCTCGTGCTTGCGCAGGTCCATCTTCCACAGGTCATAGCCTTTCTCAAAGGCCGACAGGTAATACAATGACTCGCCGTCGGGGGTGATCATGCAGCCCGAGATGCTACTCGAGTTGGGCGTCACGCGCACGATGCGGTCCTCGATGCCGTCGAGTTCCACCTTCAGGCTCTTGTCATCGGCCTTGGCTGCAGGAGCGTTTTTCTTCTTGCTGTTCTTCTTGGCATCCTCGGCTTTTTTCTCTTCGGCCTTCTTGGCCTCCTTCTCGGCCTCGGTCAGCAGTTCATAGTCCTCCTTGTTGAGGTTGTAGCGGTCGAGTGCCTCCTGGTTCACAAAAGCCAGGAACACGTCGTCCTGCGAACCCCACGAGGCGTGGCTGCGCATACCATAACGGTTGCTGCGGAACATGATGGCGTTGCCCTCCATCACCCAACGGGGACCCTCGCTGATGTAGGCGCTACCGGTGATGTTGGTGATGGGGCCGCCGTTGGCCGACACGATACCGATGTCGGTATAGGGGTCACGCTGATTGCCGATGAACTCGAGGGCAAACCACTTGCCGTCGGGCGACCAGCTGTAGTCAAAGCCGCCATTGGTCTCATACCAGGTCGAGCCGTCGGTCACCTGGGTCACCTGCTTGGTCTTGAGGTCAAGCACCTTGAGGTAGATACGGTCCTCGATGAAGGCGAGTTTCTTGCCATCGGGCGACAGGCAGGGATACATGCGCTCAACGGTGGTCGAGGGCAGCAGGATTTCTTCCTTGATGAGGGTGGCGTTGGGGAAGTTGGGATCATCCTTGCGCTCAATGGTAGCGAGGACGAGTTCCCAGTTGCCGTTGCGCTCGGTGGCATAGGCCAGGGTGCGGTTGTCGGCGCCCCACGATACCCAATTCTCGGCCTCGGGAGTGTTGGTGATGCGCTTGGTGGTGCTGTATTCCACCGAGGTCACAAAGACCTCACCGCGAACGATAAAGGCCACCATCTTGCCATCGGGCGACACGGCGGCATCGGTAGCGCCGCGGGTGAACGACAGGTTCTGGATCTGGTCGCTGTCGTCGTGCCACAGGCTGATATTCACCTTGCTGGGCTGGCCGCCCTGGCGCATGGTGTAGAGTTCGCCGTCCTGGGTGAAGCACAGGGTTCCGTTATTGGAAATCGACAAGAAGCGCACGGGATTCACCGTGAAGTCGGTCACGGCCTTCAACTGGCTGGGATGGTCCAGCGGCATCGAATAGACGTTCATCGAACCGCCATTGCGCTCACTCAGGAAGTAAACGGTCTTGCCGTCGGGGCTGAGGACGGGATTGCGGTCCTCACCGCCGATGTTGGTCAGGTTGGTGTGATGACCGGTCTTAGCGTCATAGCACCAGATGTCGCGGGTGATTGACGAGGTGTGGTGCTTGCGGTACTCATCCTCGCCGCCCTTGCGGTCCTGATAGACGAAGTAGTCGCCGGTCTTGTTCCAGCAGATGTACTCGGCTGGGGTACCCAATTCACGGGTAGCACGGCCACCCTCGACGGGAACCTTATAGACCTCGGTCAGGCGGCCGCTGGGGAACAGCATGCTGCTGGCGGGGTCCTGAATCGCGGCGCTGAAGTAGATGTACTTGCCGTCGGGGCTGAAGGTCCACGGCGTCTCGGCAGCGCTGTTACGTGTGAGCTGCTTGGGCTGTCCGCCGTCGGCAGGCATGACAAAGATGTCATTGTTGCCCTTACGGTCGCTGGCAAAGGCAAGCGTAGTGCCGTCGGGGGACCACACGGGCTGGGATTCATAACTCGACTGTGAGGTCAACTGCACAGCCTGTCCGCCTGTTGAGGGCACCACATAAATGTCACCCTTGTAGCAGAACGCGATCTTGTTGCCGTCAGGCGAAATACTCGCAAAACGCATCCACAACGGCGTGTCGGCCATCGCGGTCATCGCTGTCATTGCGGCGAGGGAAAGCAAGATTTTCTTCATCATGATGCTATATTCTATTAGGTTTAATCCTGCAAATTTACAAAAAAAGCCTTTACACTACCTTTTTCTCGCAGAAAAACGCTAAAAAAACTGTCGGCATCCATATGATATCAGCCGCTGTTGCGATGACACGGACAGCGGCTGATGGGTACTATAAGTGACGGCATCACTCGTCAGGATTTTAATCCCTAAGTCATTAGTGCCGCTAAGTGTTAATATCGTCAATTATTCGGGTTGACAGTTTCAAAGAGCGACTCAACGAATTTCATGAAGGCTTTGGGGTCTTCGCTTTTCTTTGCGCCCTGCTCCTCCATCCATGTCATGTATTTGGAAACAGCATGTGCCTTTTTTAAAGATTCCATATCGACATTGCTCAGGTCGTTGTTTTGGAGTTTACAAAAGGGCTCGTTGGCATAGAGTTTGGCGGCATAGTCAAGGTCTTCAATGGTTAAATTGCCGTAAGCATTATTCAGCAACATTGCGGGCAAACTCTTGGTCATCCAATCTTTAACTTTCTCTTGAGACTCTTTCCTAATGGGCTCATCGATAGATACGCGGTCCATCCCCTCATCCATCCTCTTGAACATCGCATCCGTCATGGTCTTTACTAAAGATGACTTCATCATAACACTATTGAATTTCTCGGCATACTCGGCATCTATTTCGGCATTGGGCTGAATGGGCGACTCCATACGAGACAAGTATTTTGATTCCTTGTACTTGTATTCACCGCTTTCCAACTGCTCTTCCACATCTCTCATTAATTCCATGAGCGGCTCCAACATATTGGTGGCGAACCCCATCATCCAATCTTTGTAATGGGTGTCAAATACCTTATACTGTGGTGTGGAGAGCAGCGATGACAATTCTCTCAAATCGGCCTCAGTCATGCCTTGTTCTTTCCATGCGGTAACATAGAAATTAATCATGTCATTCTCATAGCGTTCATCGAGATAGCGTTGTGTCAACTGGTCTATGTCCACTTCGCCATCCCTTTCAAACATCATACTCAAAGTTGAGATGTATGCCTTTTCCTTTTCAAACTGGCCAATTGCTGTCAAGTAGTCCTTAGCAGCCTCACGGTAACTGTCCTGGGCATAGCCGCTGGCGGCAACCAGCATCACCAGCAATGCAATGAGTAATCTTGTTTTTTTCATAATCAACGTTTTTTTTTAGGTTTATTATAGATATTTATAAGTTTCGACTGTGTTTTGCAAAGATAGACTAGATTACCGAAACATACAAATACTGAATGCTTTTTCGGCCCATTACTATAAAATAATATTAAATTCCCCGCTTTCAGTTTGCTTCACCAAAAAATGTTCCTAACTTTGCAGGTTAGACTTCATCATCATTAAGAAAAATGACAATGACAAAACGGTTTTTTATGGCGATATTCGCCGTTTGTTTGGTGGCACTCAGTGCATTGGCCGACGACAAGTATGCCGAAGCCACCTTTGAGGTCATGAGCCATGACTTCGGCACCATCAAGGAGGCCAACGGTCCCGTGAGCTGCACCTTTGAGTTCACCAACACGGGCAACAAGCCGCTGCTCATCATCGATGCGACGGCCTCGTGCGGCTGCACTCGCCCCGAATACCCCACCAAGCCCGTCAAACCGGGCAAGAAGGGGAAAATCAAGGTGACCTACAGCCCCATCGGGCGTCCCGGTGCCTTCAAGAAGACCGTCAAGATCAAGACCAACGGCAAGGAACGCACCACCACCCTGCGCATCGAGGGAACCGTCATCCCCAAGAAATAAGTGAAATATGCCCTGACCATAGCATTGCTGGCCATCATGGCGATGACCGCTGCCGCCCAGCCCGAAGCCACCTGGCTGGAGCGACAGCACGACATGGGCGTGTTCATGGAGCAGGACGGCAAGGTCACGTGCCAGATGCGCGTGGTGAATACGGGCAACAGTCCGCTCATCATCGTCAAGGCCCAGGCAGGCTGCGGCTGCACTGCCGTCACCTATCCCGAGACGCCCATTGAGCCTGGCGACACCGCGGCGGTGGGCATCACCTATAATCCGTCAGGGCGCCCCGGACAGTTCTCCAAGCAGGTGCTGATTTTCACCAACACAACGCCCAAGCGCACCGTGCTGGAAATCACGGGCAACGTCATCCCCACCGCAGCCACGCTCGACAATCAGTATCCGCTGCAGGCCGGCTCGCTGCGCATCAGCCAGTCAAGCATCCCCTTCGGGGAACTGGTCAAGGGCAAGAACAAGACGTTATACCTGAGCACCTATAACGCATCGACTGACACGCTGCTGGTGAGCGTTCACGGTGACCATGCCCACATCAATCCCGCCGTTGTCCCCGACACGCTGCCGCCCGCCCGCGTCGCTGCGCTCACCGTGCATTACCTGACGGGCAAGGCTCCGCTGTGGGGCTTCAATGTGGACACGCTGACCCTCTCCTGCCGTCCCTTGCGCCAGCCGTCATCGGCCACAGCAGGCACAGCACAGGTCAACGTGATGGCACAGGTCATCGAGTCGTTTGACAACCTGACTGAGAAGCAACGGCAAGACGCACCCATCTTGAGCGTGGACTGCGGCGACAGGCTGGATTTTGAGACCATCATGGCCGCAACACCGGCGACGCGCACGTTCACCATCACCAACAAAGGGAAAGACCCGCTCATCATCAGACGTCTGTGGGTTCCTGAGGGCGAAGGCATCACAGTCAAGGCCGACAAGCTGGAACTCAAGCGCGGCAAGAAGGCAACCGTCACCGTCACCGTGGACCCGGCCCGCCAGCAGGGCAACATGCTCAACGTGCCGCTCACCGTGATGACCAACGACCCTGAAACGCCACGCGCCACCGTCCGCATCGTGGGCATCATCAACAAGTAATCATACCTAATCAATTATATGTCAGATAAAACAAGAATCATACAGCACACCGAGGAGTGCCCCAGCATGAGTCATCCCGAGAATGATGACCAGTTTGCCGGGCTGCAGGTCAACAGCGGCGTGGAACAGCCGCCCATCGTCAACCCTTACCTGAAGCGCAAACGCAAGCCGCAGCTGACGCCCGCCGAGTATGTCGAGGGCATCCGCAAGGGCAACCGCGCCGTACTGGGACAGGCGGTGACGCTGGTCGAGAGCCGCAATGCCGAGCACCAGATCATCGCCCAAGAGGTGATCGAGAAGTGCCTGCCCTACACCGGCAACTCGCGCCGCATCGGCATCACCGGTGTGCCCGGAGCCGGCAAGAGCACGTCGATCGACTCCTTCGGCATGCACGTCATCAAGCAGGGCCACAAACTGGCCGTACTGGCCATCGACCCCAGCAGCGAGCGCTCCAAGGGCTCCATCCTGGGCGACAAGACACGCATGGAGCGTCTGGCCATCGAGCCCGATGTGTTCATCCGCCCTTCCCCCTCAGCCGGTTCGCTGGGCGGTGTGGCTCGCAAGACTCGCGAGACCATCGTGCTGTGTGAGGCGGCGGGCTACGACACCATCTTTGTCGAGACCGTCGGTGTGGGACAGAGCGAGATTGCCGTCCACTCGATGGTGGACTATTTCCTGCTCATCCAGCTTGCCGGCACCGGCGATGAGCTGCAAGGCATCAAGCGCGGCATCATGGAGATGGCCGACGGCATCGTCATCAACAAGTGTGACGGCGACAACATCGAGCGCGCCAACCTGGCCGCGGCACAGTTCCGCAACGCCCTGCACCTCTATCCCCTGCCCCCCAGCGGCTTCCTGCCCGAGGTCATCACCTATTCGGGCTACTACGACCTCAACATCGAGGGCGTGTGGGACATGATCGACCGCTACTTTGCCCACGTCAAGGCAAACGGCTACTTTGACGAGAAGCGCCACGAGCAGGAGCGCTACTGGATGCGCGAGACCATCAACGAACAGTTGCTGGCACGCTTCTACTTCGACCCCGAAATCGAGCGCCTGCTCAACATCAAGGAGGAAACTGTGCTGGCTGGCAAGCAGACGTCGTTTGTCGCCGCCAGCGATGTGCTTAACTTTTACTACGATAAAATCACCAACGAGCATTCCAAATCATGAGAAGAATAGCCATTATCTTGTCGTTGGCCGCTGTGGTACTGCTTTGTTGCCAGTGTGCCAAAAGCCCATACCAGCTGGCCAAAAAAGGCGCGAAATCGGTTCCTTTTACAACGCTGGAGCATTATTACGTGCGCAACAATGCCGCCAGCAACCACGTTCAACGGCTCATTCTGGACACCAAGGAAGACTTTGAGGCCTACTTTGGCGAAGGTGCCGTCATGGGCGGAATGCCCACCGACATCAATTGGAGGCGCCAGTATGTCATCGCCCTGCTGCTGCCCGTGACCAACAAGCAGACGATGATTACCCCCAAGGAGGTGAAGCAGAGTCCCGGCAACGTCATTCTCTATTATCAGGTGAACACGGGACGCAAAACGCAATACACGCTGGTGCCCTTTGTCGCAATCGCCCTTGAACGCTCCGAGGAACCGCAGCAATTACAGGTCTTCTATATCGAAAAATAACGCCATGCAGGAGAACTACTGTTACCGATACCCTCATCCCGCAGTCACTACCGACTGCGTCGTCTTTGGCTATGACGGACTGCGCCTGAACGTGCTGCTCATCGAGCGCGGCGGCGAACCCTACCAGGGCTGCTGGGCCTTCCCAGGAGGTTTCCTCAACATCGACGAGGATGCCCCTGACGGCGCTCGACGCGAACTGCTCGAGGAGACGGGGCTCGAGGTGACCAACATCGAGCAGCTGGGCGCCTTTGCCACACCTGACCGCGACCCGCGCGAGCGCGTCATCTCCATCGCCTATTTCACGCTCACACGCGTGCAGGACGTCAAGGGGGGCGACGATGCACGTGTGGCCCGCTGGTACCCCATCAACCAGTTGCCGCCGCTGGCATTTGACCATCAGCAGATGTTTGAACAGGCCTTGCAGCGCCTGTCCGACTGCCTGAAGCTCAAGACAGGCAACTTCTTCAGCGGCGACTTTTCGTACGAGGAGATTGACATGATCTACTTTGCCACCCTCACCAACCGCTAACCCCGAGGTTTAACCATTGTTGCGATATATAAATCAATAAATCAATTAATTATATTTTTAAATTAAAATAATGTATAGAAAAAACTGCCTAAAGACTTTGTTAATCCTGAGCCTGTCGGCCATGTTCTGGTTGCCGATGTTTGGTCAGGATGCCGCGCTCCGTGGCGATGCTGATGGAGACAACAACGTTACAATCAGCGATGTGACTTCGCTGATTGATTATTTGCTTAGCAATGACCCGTCAAGAGTTGTCATAGCGGCATGCGACGTCGACAATGACGGCGCAGTGAACATCAGTGATGTAACCGCATTGATTGACTACCTGCTGTCGGGCGAGTGGCCTTATGTCGCCCCCGAGCCCCTGGAAATCACAGTGGGTACAGTGACTTTCAAGATGATACCCGTCCAGGGTGGCACCTTCATGATGGGTGGTCGCGACTTTGACCCTTATGTCAAGCCCTGGGAGTTACCTGTCCATCAGGTAACGCTGTCCGATTACTATATCGGCGAGACCGAGGTGACGCAAGCATTGTGGAAGGCCGTGATGGGCTCCAACAACAACCCCAGTTGGTTTGTCAGCGCCAATGGCTTTGCCAATGACTTTCAGCGCCCCGTGGAGAAGGTGACGTATGCCAACTGCTTGACCTTTATCAACCGCCTCAACCAGAAGACTGGCAGGACCTTCCGCTTGCTCACCGAGGCCGAGTGGGAATATGCCGCCCGTGGCGGTAAGTATGACCATGGCTACATGTATGCCGGCGGTGATGATATTGACGAATTGGCATGGCACAAGGGGAACTCCGGTGATAAGACACATGCCGTGGGCACCAAGGCCCCCAATGAGTTAGGCATTTATGACATGGCCGGTAACGTTGGCGAGTGGACTAAAGACTGGTATGGAGATTACACCGAAGAAGCCCAGACCAACCCCACTGGACCTGCTACGGGAGATGCCCGTGTTGTACGCGGTGGCAGCTGGGATCAGGCTTGGAGGATGAACCGTGTGACCTATCGCCACGAGGGATTCCCGACGAGCGCCAACATCAATGTCGGCCTACGTCTGGCACTGGATATGTAAACCCTGGTAAACCCTATAATGAACCCCAAAAGTAATAGTCTAACTTTTGGGGTTCACTTCATGCTGACACCGCCTCTCCGCAAATTTAGTCGTCAACTTGCCGCACCTGGAATAACTCCCGACAGAATGTTAACAGGTGTAAAATTCCACGAAAAAAGCAGCTAATTAGCAAATTTTTGTTAATTTATGGCGATTTTGTGCTCTAAAAACATGTTATAAAACATATTTTGCACTAATTTTGCAGTGGTTTTTCATGGTAATAGTTTTTAAGGTTAATGAAAATCCAGGTGTCGCGAGACAGTTGTTTTTTCAAGATTGTTTAAAGGTTTATGTTAATGGTATTAGAAGGTTAATTAGTTAAGCAATCCCCGACGTGAGTCGAGGATTTTTTTTGCCCCCTACAGGAATAGTTACCGGAATAATAGTTAACTTTGCGGACACAATACTAAACAAATTAATGACTATGAATAAAATCTTACTATTCGCACTGATGGCCATCTGCGCCATGTGGTCGTCCTGTGGCAATAACAGCAACGGTTCCACTGCAACTGCGGTCAATGCTCCCAAGAATGCCGACACCACCCTGTGCCAGTTCAGCAACATTGACGTGGACAAGCAGTTCTCCTATATTGATGAGGATGGCGACACGCTGTATTTTGACAACTCATTCTCTGCCTTCTGGCCACAGCTCATCAATGGCAAGCCCTGCCCCAACCTGCAGCAAGCCTTGTTCCGCGCCATGACCGATAGCGCTGGACTCGACCAACTGGACAAAGTCATCGACTTCCTGACGAATCCAGGCAACTACACCGACTATGACGCCAAGAAATTCACCCCTGTCACCGCGGTAAAGGATGATGAGGGCAAGTTATCAACCAGCGAGGTGGACGTGATCATGCAAAGCATGACCGATCGCCTGCTCCTCTACCACCTGGGCACCTATTCCTACATGGCCGGCGGTGCGCATGGCATCTACGCCAACAATTATGTCACCTACGACCTCAAGACCGAGAAAGCTGTTGCCCTTGAGGAGATCATCGCCGACACCACCCTGCTGCGCGACGTCACCTTCAAGGCCATCAAGCAGGCCTATGACTACGACAAGGACGACCTCTTCATCCCCGACAATGGCCTGTTGCCTCTGCCCCGCGACTTTTATATTGATGGCTCGGCACTCCATGTCGTTTATCAGGTCTATGAGATTGCCAGCTACGCCCAGGGCATGATCGACGCCCCCATCTATCCTCACATGCTCAAGCCCGAGGAGATAAAGCGCCTCTACACCCCCTACGGCATGGAACTGCTGGATTTAAGCATCGAATAGTAACATTGAATAGTAATATCAGCCAACATGAAACCGTTTTCACTTATCGTAGCCATCGTGGCGCTCATGATGTGGGCTTGCCCCACCATGGGACAATCATCATCATACGGAGAACCGTGCCATTTCTATAACATCGACAAGACCGTCAGGGCAGAACTCGGTGAAGGAGAAGACGCCCAGTATCAGCTAAACTCCATCAAAGCCCTTTGGCCCGTTATGCTCAATGGCAAGGAATGCCCCAAGCTGCAAGAGGCCATCTGCAAATGGCTGACCGACAAAGACGACATCAAACAGATGGATCGGGCCATCGAGCACACGTTGTACACCGACATCGAGAATGTGCCCTTTGGCGACAATGGCCCTTATCTGATTCTCGACAATTTCAATGATATAGAATCCTCTTATTCTTCCTCTACCGAGTCAATCGAACTCAAAGCTTTGGGCAAGAGATTCGCCGTGTTCCATCTGTTTTCCTATATGTACTTTGCGGGAGCAGCCCATGGCATGTATGTCCACAACTACATCACCTACGATACCGAACTCGACAAAATCGTCACATTAGAGGACGTATTGATTGACCCGGAATTGATCCGTCCCCACATCCTGAAGTCGATCAACCTCAAATATGACTACACCGAGGAGGACCTGTTCCTCCCCGAAGACGGCATTATGAAAATTCCATCAGTATGGTATTTCGAGGAGGGATTTCTGCATCTCGTCTATCAGCCCTATGAGATCGCCAGTTTCGCCCAAGGCGACATCGACGTGCCCCTCTTTTATCCCAACGATCCCAGCGCCCCCGAGTACCTCACCCCCTACGGCAAACAGCTCATGGAGGAATCACAAGCAGAAGACCCCTGGTAACCCATCGATTGAGCCTTCTAGCCCTCTACTTCACCCAGTAATTATCTCTGATTCTACAACAGGCCTTGATTGGCAGCAACAGTCAGGGCCTCGGTGATGCTGCGCACACCCAAGCGCTCAAACAGTGCACGCTTGTAAGTCTTGACGGTGTCCACAGCGCGGCACATCTTATCGGCTATCTGAGGCACGGTATATCCCTGAGCCGACAGGATAAGCACTTGCTTTTCCTGCCCGCGCAGGGTAATGCTTTTCCGCTCCTGCCAATGGTGACTGTTCAAATCATATTCCCAGTAAATGGATTGACCCTTCTTGCGGAACTCTATGTGGCCGGAAGTGGTGTGGTGCGACAACGACACGACGCACATCGCCAGCCAGGCACGTCCATCGGGTGCAAGGGCAAACGGCGTAATCTTGTGGTTTACCAAGTAGCAGTCCTCGCCATTCACAATATGGAAATCGTAGCTCATGAAGCAGCGGCTGCGCTCAGTCACGGGCTCCTCGTTGAAGCGCTTGAAGCCCACCTCGTTGATCTCAGTGAGCATAATCTGTTCCTCGGCAGGGACGTGGTCGATATACAGGCGGTAGCCCATCTGGCGCACCTCCTCGGCCGTGTGCCCACACAGGAATAGCGGATTACTCGCTACATGCAGGAAACCATGCCTCAGGTAGTCGATGACATAAATGCTCTGGTAGGTCGCATTGGCCATCGCATCGATGGCTCGTATCATGGGCTCTAGGTGGCGGTATTGCTCATCATCGATGCCCTCTACACTGTTGGTCAACGTGAAGAAATCCTCAATTTTTGCCATATCAGTCTTGCAGGTTAATAGTCATGCAAATGTACCCCAAATGCCCAATTCCGACAAATGGTGAAACTAAAAAAGCCTTATCCTTAAGAAGTAGTAACATGCCACAAGGCAATTTAACACCCTAAAGTGTGAAAATGCGATTTCTTCACCCCGATACTGCAACTTTTCACCCTTTAGTGCGTGTCTCTATTGAGGTCTGCTTCGATAATTTTGCCATCGAACAACCAAAATAGAGACATTATGATTGAGAGAACCATTATCATCATTTTAGCGTTAATTGTGACTTTGACAGCAGCAGCTGGTACGGTTACAGGCTGCGTGCTGGATGAGAATCAGGTGCCGATGCCCTATGCGAACGTATTATTGCTCAACAGCGCTGATTCGACCTATGTCCAGGGCACTGTGACGGGAGAGGATGGTGCCTTTTCCATCGTTGGAGAGGTGGAAACCGGGATATTGAAAATCTCCAGCGTGGGATACAAGACCCTGTACATTGACGTGGTTCCAGGTAACGTGGGTAGTATTGTAATGGAGCCTGACGCGACGATACTCGGCGAAGTAGTGGTCAAGGGGCACCGTCCCGTCCATAAATTAGGCAAGGAGGGGTTACTTACCACTATCGAGGGTTCGATTTTGAGTCAATTGGGAACTGCTGAGGACGTATTGAGAAATGTTCCTGGCATCTTGAGCAAAGATGGCGGCATTGAGGTGTTTGGCAAGGGCAAACCCCTCATTTACATCAATAATCGCCTGATGCGCGACGCGTCGGAACTCAACGAATTGAAATCACAAGACATCGTAAGTGTCGAGATCATCAACACCCCCGGCGCCAAGTATGATGCGTCGGTGCAAAGCGTGATTCGGATTAAGACACGCAAGCCACTGGGTGAGGGATGGGGCGGTCACCTGCGCAGCAGTATCTTTCAGGGCGAAATGTCCCGCACCTATAATGCCTTTCTTTGGAATTACCGTCACCAGGGGTTGGATGTCTTCGGTACAGTTAGCGACTTTGAGAACGGCTGGTTGCAGAAATACCGCATCACCCAGGATGTCACCGCCGACACCTTGTGGCATCAGGACAATCACGGCCGCAGCCAGGGTAATTACAATATCTTGCGTTTGGTTTTTGGAGCCAATTACCAGTTTAATGATAAGCATACGATGGGCATCCAATATAACAGCAACATCCGTCTCAAGGATGTTGACAAAGGCTTTTTTGCTGCCAAAGTGACCGCCAACGGCAATTTCTACGACAGCCTGATAACCAATAGTAAGAATAAAACACGGCACAATATGCCGCACTCGCTCAATTTCTATTATAATGGCGAAGTGGGCAAGACGAACATCGATTTCAATGCCGACTACTATTTTACCAAGAACCGCGAGAGTGAGTGGAGCCTTGAGCAGAGCCAAGAGTGGGAAAACCGCACAGTAACCAGCGAGAATACCGTGAGAAATGAACTGTTTGCCGGCAAACTCGTGTTCTCGTGGACATTATGGGGTGGAAACCTGTCGGCTGGCAGTGAAATTGACTACACCCACCGCAACGATGATTACCTCAACCCCGAGCAGATTGTTCCGTCAAGTTACACCGAGGTTAAGGAGCGCAACTACAGCGCCTTTATCGAGTATAGCCGATTGACACCCATTGGCCAGGTGAGCAGTGGATTGCGTGACGAATATGTCACCACCGACTATTACAGTCAAGGCGTTCACATCGACGGACAAAGCCGCCATCAAAACCATCTGTTCCCCAGCCTCTCGTTATCGACTCAGGTGGGCAACGTCAACGCCATGTTAGGCTACACGATGAAAATTCGCCGCCCTACATATTTTGAACTCAGCAACAAGACCTATTATTCTAACCGCTTCACTTGGCAGTCAGGCAACCCGTTCCTGAAACCCACCATCATTAACAATGTGTCGCTGGATGCCACTTGGAAATATATCTCTCTTAACGTGAGCTATTCTCACCTCAAGGATCTCGTTTTACAGTTGGGCCGCCAGGTCGAGGGGCACGAAGCCACAACGCTTATCGTTCAGGAGAATGTAGATAAAAAGGACGTGTTGACCCTCAGCGTGACAGTTGCACCACATATTGGTATCTGGAACCCGCAACTCACGGTCAGTATGATGAAAGAGTGGATGAAGATTCCCATGCCTGATGGCTTTTATCGCCCGTCAAGGCCCATCTTCATGGCCCAGTGGAACAACAACTTCAAATTTATACCATCATTCACTGGATCGCTCAATCTAGATTGGCAGGGCAAGGGCGACAGCGAGAACTTGAGCAGCCGCAGCCATCAGCTTGACTTGTACATTAGTTTAACCAAGACGTTCCTGGATGACCGCTTGTCAGTCAAGGTGGCTGGGCATGACCTGTTTCATCGCAATGGCCAGGACGTGCTGGTGCACTTCGGTGAATTGACCCTGTGGCAGCACCGCACCAACGAAACCCGCTATGCAGAAGTGACCGTGCGCTACCACTTCAATTGGACACGAAGCAAGTACAAGGGTACTGGCGCTGGTAATGAAGAGAAAAACAGACTATGAAACAGGAATTGAAATATATCGACCTATCATGGGCCGTCGTGTCTGTGTGCGAGAGTGATTCATTCACTATCGATCAACTCATCCACGACGATAGTGTGGAGCAAGCAGTAGAGCGTTACATTATCGGTTATATGGCTTTCTGGCAAATCGCTTTTATAGAAAAAGAGCGGTTGGTTCCTTGCGATGACGAGACATTGCGTGCAGCCGCCCGCAGTAAGATTGACCGCTACATCGTCGAACACCCGCCAGTTGAATGCCTGCCACGTTTCTACATAGTGCTGCTACAACAGTCCTTCGCACCCTTGGAGATCGATGGCATGACGCGGGTCTATCAATTGTAAAAAGGTGATGTTTATATTCTTTAGTAGCTCCGTAACGCCTAAAAAAAACGCGTTACGGAGCACTATTTTTTATTTTACCCATCCGTAACGCCATTTTTTTTGCCGTTACGGAGCACTATTTTTTTACGGGGCATTTAACACACTAAAGGGTGAAAGTGCGGTTTTCTCTTGAAGGTTGCAACTTTTCGACCGCTGGTGCGCGTCTATAGGGAAAACGGTAGGATTATGTGCTGCCGGTAACACGAAAACTCAATAAAAACCTATAGACAAATGAAAAGAAACTTTTTCACACTGATGATGGCGCTGCTGGTCGTGATGACGGCAGCCGCCGACACGTTTACCGGCCGCGTGGTCGACGAGGCAAATGCACCGGCGCCCTTTGTCAACGTGGTGCTGCTCAATGCCGTCGACAGCGCCTTTGTGGCGGGAACGACAACCGATGGTGACGGCGCATTTACCCTCACGGGCAATGCCGCCAAACCATTGATCAAAATCACTTACTTGGGTTACAAGACGCTGGTGCTGGATGCACCTGGCAGTAATTTGGGCACCATCGCAATGGAGCCCGAGGCTACCGTGCTGGGCGAGGTGGTCGTCAAGGGCCAGCGCCCCGCCTTCAAGTTGACGACCGAGGGCCTGAAGACCGAGGTGGAAAACACGTTGTTGAGCAAGGTGGGCACCGCCAAAGCTGTGCTCGAGAACCTGCCGGGCGTGCAGGGCAAGAAGGACGGCATTGAGGTCTTCGGCAAGGGCACACCGCTGATCTACATCAACGGCCGCAAACTCCAGAACCAGACCGAACTGGACCAGATCAGCAGCGAGGACATCCAGAGCGTGGAGCTGATTACCAACCCCGGGGCGAAGTATGACGCCACGGTCGAGTCGGTCATCCTCATCAAGACCAAGCGGCCCCAGGGCGAGGGCTTCAGTTTCAACACCCAGGCCAATTACTGTATGGGTAAGGGCCCTGATGCCGCATTGGGCTTGAATTGGAACTACCGCCATCGTGGGCTGGACGTGTTCGGCAGCGTGTGGTATAACGACTACAAGTGGATTGAGAACGACGATTTCACCCTTGAGGTCGATGCTGACACACTGTGGCGCATGGACGAGCATTCCGACTTGAAGAGCCACAGCAACTTGCTCTACACGTCTGTGGGCATGAACTACATCTTCAACGACAATCACTCGGCAGGATTCAAATATGACACCCAAGCCAATTTCCTGAACCGCACCCGTGGCACCTTCACGGCCGATGTGATGGCCGATGGCGCCTTCTACGACCACCTGGACAACAAGATACACATGTCAAGTAAGTCCAATATGCCTCATACGCTCAATGTGTATTACAACGGCAAGGTGGGCAGCACTTCGATAGACTTCAATACCGACTACGTCTTCTACAAGGACCGCAAGAGCCAGTTCAACGACGAGGTAAGTCAGGAGCAGCAGAGCCGCACCGTGACCAGCAATAACGTGGTGCGTAACCAGCTGTGGGCTTCCAAACTCGTGCTCTCGTGGCCATTGTGGGGCGGCAATCTGCAAGTGGGCACCGAGCTGGACCACACGCGCCGCAACGATGACTACATCAACCCCGAACAGGTTGTGCCCACGTCCTACAGCGAGCAACGGGAACGCAATATGATCTTCTTTGTCGAGTACGCCCATCCGCTGCCCTTCGGTCAAGTGAAGGCGGGCCTGCGCAACGAGAATGTCACCAGCGACTACTATGACCAGGGCGTGCACATGGCCGACCAGAGCCGCGACTATCACCACATGTTCCCCAGCCTTGGGTTGATGGCCCGTGCCGGCCAGGTGCAACTGATGCTCAACTACGCGATGAAAATCCAGCGACCCTACTACTGGGAACTGCGCAACGCGGTCACCTATGCCAACCGCTTCACGTGGGATGGCGGTAACCCTTACCTCAAGCCGGCCATTAACAATTCTGTGTCGTTCATGGCGATGTACAAGTGGGTGAACCTAATGCTGGACTACAAGCACAACAGCGACGTGAATGTCAATGTGGCTCACGAGGTGCCCGGCAGCGAGGCCACCACCCTGATGACCAAGGAGAATGTCGATCACAAGGACGCTATGCGCCTGATGCTCACACTCTCGCCGCGCTTTGGACTTTACCAGCCGTCGCTCACGCTGGCCATGATCAAGGAGTGGATCAAGATTCCCACACCCACAGGCTTCATCAGTCCGCACGACCCTATGTTTCTCGTGCAATTCAACAACAATTTCCAGCTGATGCCCACCCTGACGGCCAATGTACGCTTTGACTTCACGAGTTGTGGTGATATGGAGAATGTGACACTGGTTAAACCGGCCTATCGGCTCGACATCGGGGCCACCAAGACCTTCCTGAACGATCGCTTGTCGATTCGTCTAGCTGGTGTCAACCTGCTGGACTCGCAGGAGCACGTGAAGCTGCGCTTCGGGTTACGCACCCTGCGGCAAAATATGCGACGTGATTCGCGCGAGGTAGAATTCACCGTCCGCTACAAGTTCAATGCCGCCCAAAGCAAATACAAGGGCACTGGAGCCGGCTCCAGCGAGAAGGAAAGACTGTAGAACACCTGTTTCATTTTTCGATATCACATCATCTGGTCATCTGAGGAACGGCAAAAAGCAATTACGCTATTTTGCTGTAAAACAGACGATTGATGGATGATGTGATATTTTTTTGAAAAATTTCTTCAAAAATTCTTTGTCAATTCAAAAACTCGACGTACCTTTGCAGTCGCTTTGGAAAAGAAATGCTCCTTAGCACTCACATGTTGGTGCGTTAGTTCAGTTGGTTAGAATACCTGCCTGTCACGCAGGGGGTCGCGTGTTCGAGTCACGTACGCACCGCAGTGGAGAGAGGATTTGGGTGACCACGCTTCGGCTGGTTGCCCATTCTTTTTTTATGCCCCCAAAAGAATAAGGGGCGCGCAAGCGCACCCCTTCTCTAAACTCTAAACCCTAAACCCGAGTCGCAGTTTTCTGCGACTCGATTCTTTACAAGGGCTTGATCGAAACGGCAAAGCCGCCACCGGCTGCACTGTGCAGCTTGAGCGTCGTCTTGGCGGTCACCTTCTTCTTGGTGATGGCATAGGACTGCGGATTTGTCCTGTAGTCGGCGGATTTGCCATCGACATAGAGCGTTGCCTCATACTTGCGGTCCTTGTCCAGGAAATCGAGCTTGATGACGCTGTCGTGGGGCTTAGCGCCGGTCACGCTGCCCATGTACCACGCGTCGCTGTTCTTGTCCTTGCGGGCAATGGTCACATATTCCATCGGCTCAGCCTCGAGATAGACCGAGCGCTGCCAGTCAACAGGCACATCCTTGATGAACTGGAACGCGTCCATGAAGCGGGCATAGTTCTCGGGCAGGTCGGCAGCCATCTGCAAGGGGCTGTAAAGCGTCACATATAGCGCCAGCTGGCCGCAGATGGTGGACAGGACATGGGTATCCTTCTCGGGCGAGAAAGTGGCCAGATCCATCTCAAAAATGCCCGGAGTGTAGTCCATCGGGCCGCCTTGCAGACGCGTGAACGGCAAGATGGCAGTGTGGCCGGGTTGCGTGCCGGCAAAGGCCTGATACTCGGTGCCCAGGGCGCTCTCGTTGCCAATCAGGTTGGGCCAGGTGCGGCACAATCCCGTGGGACGCACTGCCTCGTGGGCATTGAGCATGATGTGGTGCTTGGCGGCCAGCTCCAGGCAATACTGGTAATGGTTGACCATCCACTGGCCGTAATGGTGCTCACCACGCGGGATGATGTTGCCCACATAACCGCTCTTGACCGAATTGTAGCCATACTTGTTCATCAACTGGTAAGCGGCCTCGAGATGGCGCTCATAGTTGCGGGCGCTCGACGAGGTCTCGTGGTGCATCATCAGGCGCATGCCCTTGCTGTGGGCATAGTCGTTGAGCATCTTGATGTCGAAGTCGGGATAGGGTGTCACAAAGTCAAACACATAGTCCTTGCTGTTGCCGAACCAGTCTTCCCAGCCTTCGTTCCAACCCTCTATGAGCAGCTGGTCAAAGCCGTTGGCAGCGGCAAAGTCGATATAGCGCTTCACGTTGTCGTTATTGGCGCCATGCCTGCCGTTGGGCTGCAGTTTGCTGTAGTCGGTCTCGCCCAGCTTGACCGACGGCAGCTCGTCGGTATAGTTCCACGTGTTCTTGCCGGTGATGAGTTCCCACCACACGCCCATGTACTTCACGGGTTTGATCCATGACGTGTCCTCAATCTTGCAGGGCTCGTTCAGATTCAGAATCAACCTAGAAGCCAGCACTTTTCGGGCATCGTCCACAATCATGATGGTGCGCCACGGTGTCGTGCAGGGCGTCTGCATATAGCCTTTATTGCCTTGAGCATCAGGCGTCAGCCATGACTCGAAAACCATATTCTTGTCATCCAGGTTCAGGTGCATACAGGGATAATCGACCAACGCTGCCTCGTGCAGATTGATGTAGATACCGTCGTCGGTCTTGAGCTGCAGAGCCGTCTGGACGCCCGTCGGGCTGAACTGCTCCTGCGAGGCATTGGGGGTGATTTTGCTGCCAAACAGGCCGCGTATTTCACTCAGGCGCGAGCGGGTGAATTCATACTCCTGCGTGTCATAATCGCCGGCAATCCACCATGCCGTCAAGTCGCCAGGCATGGCAAACTGGGTATGCTCCTCCTTGATGACGAAGTAAGTGAGGTTGGGCTGCTGAGGGAACTCGTAACGGAAACCCACACCGTCGTCATAGACGCGGAAACGCACAATGATAAAGCGCTTCAATTCCTCCTGGCGCAGGGTAACAGCCATCTCGTTATAATGATTGCGGATGCTGCTCTCCTCGCCCCACACGGGCTGCCACGTCTCGTCAAACGACGATATCCTTGACGTGATCAACGAGAAACCGTCACACAGCGAGTTCTGGTTCGCAACCTGCTTATTGTCAAAATTATTGAATTCACCATTACCTTTCACACTGGCAAGCTCCAATCCCAGACGACTGTCCTTAATCACCTGCTTGTCACCGAAAAACACGTTATAAACAGGAATGCCGTCTTTCACATCAAAGTTTACACAGATGTTACGGTCGGGAGAATAAACCACCTTGTCACGCGCCAGCAATCGCACAGGAACCAGCAATGCCAACACCAACGCAACCAATCCTAAATTCCTTAATCTCAACATAATATCATCATTTTGGTCATTAACATGAATGATTTGAGCTTGCTAAGTTACTAAAAATCATCCACAACCCAAACAATTCAAGAAAAACCACTTAATCCACTCCGTTTTCTGCGTTATATCCGTCCAACAAAAAAACGAGGGAGCCGCAGTTTTCACTGTGACTCCCTCTTAGGGGGCGGTTACCTACTCTCCCACTTTCGCAGTACCATCGGCGTGGTGAGGCTTAACTTCTCTGTTCGGAATGGGAAGA
>ONKU01000034.1 GCA_900318535.1 uncultured Prevotellaceae bacterium
GCCCCTCGACTTGCATGTGTTAAGCCTGTCGCTAGCGTTCATCCTGAGCCAGGATCAAACTCTTCGTTGTTGTATTATCGTTTTTTCTATCTCTAGAATAATGAAAACGCAACACTCGACCTGAGTTCTAACCGTCCGGCCCTTGATGATTCCTGCTTGATTATTGTGTTGTACTATGTGTTCAGAATTAACGGGAACAAATTTGTCCCTGTTCTCTTGTACTACGTCAATCTTGTTGCAAACATGTCAAAGAACTCTTTTTAGAGCTGCTTTCATGCCTCATTTGAGGCGAAAAGCGGTGCAAAATTATAACCGATTTTGATACTGACCAAATTTTTTTGGAACTTTTTTTCATCGAAGTTATTGACAATTCCTTGAAATTTACATTTAACAGACTATTTATCAACAAATTAAGTGCTGAAAATTTTTTTGATATTTTTTTGCTATTTTCGTCAAATTCCTGTTCATGCCCCCCAAAAACGCGATTTCACGCCTGAAGACGGGTACCGAAAATGGCAGTTTTCGGACGTTAACCGACAACTGCCATTATTGCGTTTCTAAATTTGTGAATGTAAACTCTTAATCCACCCCTTCTTTGGCATTGATGAGGACATCGACGCCGGTAGCTTTACATATAATATTAAAGAGTTGTATCTCCTTATCGTCGTCCTTAGCATCGGCATCAATCACTCGCGTGAGCAGCTGGGCGGTTGCCAGCTTCTGCAAATCGCTCATACGCTTCATGATGTCGATGGCCACCATGCTGTTGAGTGACCGTCCCAGGCTGAACGTGTCATCGCAGATCCCGTACTCAACGCAAATGGAGTCAAAGACGGCACACTCGTTGGGATGCACTTCTGCGTCGGCATTTATCATTTCTATCAGCAGGCTGACGACGGCTGCCTTCTGGGTTTCGTTAAAATCAATTTTCATCATATTATTAATGTGTAGATTGATTGTCCTGCTGTTCAAAGGGAGGAGGCGTTACCGTTGTGGTGTCGCTGGCGTCGGCAGTATTTGCGGCATCCTGGTTGGCGTTCTCCTTCAGGATGGTCTCGGTGCGGGACTGCCACTGACGGGGGCCGAAGATGCGCTCGGCGTCCTCGGTATAGATGACCTCTCGCTGTTGCAACAGGTCGGCCAGGGCGTGATGCCCGCTCTCGTACTGGGCCAGAATCTGACGAGCACGCTCATACTGGCTGTCGATGATGGCCTGCACTTCCTCGTCGATGGCCTGTGCCCTACTCTCGCTATACGGTTTCGTGAAACCGTAAGCCTCACCCGACGTGTCGTAATAGGATATGTTGGGCAACCTGTCGCTCATGCCGTAGTAGGTGACCATGGCATAGGCAATCTTGGTGGCACGTTCCAAGTCGTTGAGCGCTCCCGTGTCGATGAACCCAATGAACATGTCCTCGGCAACTCGACCTGCCATGAGCGAGCAGATTTTGTCGAGCAGAGCCTGCTTGGGCTCTATCTGCCGTTCCTCGGGCATATACCATGCTGCACCCAGCGCCTTGCCGCGCGGGACGATGGTGACCTTGATGAGCGGGTCACCATAGCGCAAGTGCCAGCTGACGGTGGCATGCCCCGCCTCATGCACGGCGATGGAGTGACGCTCCTCGTCAGTAATAACCTTGGAGCGCTTCTCGAGACCGCCGACGATGCGGTCGATGGCATCCATGAAGTCCTGGCGCTGCACGGCCTGCTTCTTGTGACGGGCCGCGATAAGCGCGGCCTCGTTGCAGACGTTAGCGATATCGGCACCCGAGAAACCAGGCGTTTGCCTTGCCAGGAGGTCAAGGTCAACCGAGCCGTCGGTCTTGACATCGCGCAGGTGCACCTGGAAAATTTCCTTGCGGTCGCTCAACTCGGGCAACTCGACGTAAATCTGCCTGTCGAAACGACCGGCACGCAACAGGGCTTTGTCCAGAATATCGGCACGGTTGGTGGCGGCCAGGATAATTACACCACTGTTGGTGCCAAAGCCGTCCATCTCAGTGAGCAACTGGTTGAGGGTGCTCTCGCGCTCGTCGTTGCCGCCCATGCTGGGCTTGTTGCCACGTGCGCGGCCCACGGCATCGATCTCATCGATAAAGACGATGCAGGGTGCTTTTTCCTTGGCTTGACGGAAGAGGTCTCTCACACGCGAAGCTCCCACGCCGACGAACATCTCGACGAAGTCGGAACCCGACATAGAGAAGAAAGGCACATCAGCCTCGCCGGCCACAGCCTTAGCCAGTAAAGTCTTTCCCGTTCCCGGGGGACCCACGAGCAGTGCGCCCTTAGGAATCTTGCCGCCCAGTTCAGTATAGTGCTTGGGATTCTTGAGGAAGTCCACGATTTCGGCAATCTCGACCTTAGCCTCGGCCAGTCCTGCCACATCCTGGAAGGTTACCTTGCTATCATTGTCCTTGTCAAAAAGGCGTGCCTTGGACTTGCCGACATTGAAAATGCCGCCACCGGCACCACCGGCTCCACCCATTCTCCTCAACAGGAAGAACCACAATGCCACGAGCAGCACGATGGGGCCAAAGGTATAAAGAATCATCGAGAGGTCATTCCCGCCCTCGACATACTTCACCTCGCCCGTGAAAACGCCCTGCTCGCTCCAGGCCTTGACATAATCGTCAAATTTGTCGGCGCTGGGAATCTGGGCCGACACCTTGTCGGTCGCTGCCGAGGCAGCCGTGCCAAAGGGGCTGGACGACGGCTGGGCCGGCTGGTCCTTGAAGACCTCGCGGGCCAGGGAGTCGGACAGCAGAGCCTCGGCCTTATTTTTACTGCGATAGACAGTAATGGATTTAACGCCACCCTTGCTGACGATATTCTCGAAGCGGGTCCAGTTCACCTCCTGGGCGACGCTCCCATCCTGGTTCATCCACAACATGGAGAGGAGGAACAGGATGATGAGTCCGTACATCCAAAAGATGTTGAACTTGGGTGTCTTGCGCTGATTATTGTTTGCCATTATTATTCTTTACTGCTTAGTACCAAGTCAATCCAAGTCAGGAATGGTATTGATGCGTGCGTCGGCCCACAGCTGTTCCAGGTTGTAGCGCTCGCGGAATTCGGGCACGAAGACGTGGACGAAGGTGTTGCCGTAGTCGATGATGATCCATTGGGCATTCTGGTAACCGTCGTAGTTGAACGGACGCTGCCCCGCATTTTTCTCGACATACTCGCGCACACTGTCGGCGATAGCGGTCACCTGCATGGGCGTATTGCCCGTTGCGATGACAAAACCTTGAGCTGCGGCAGTTTCAATACCCGACAAGTCCACATGGACAATGTTGTGTCCTTTCTTTTCCTGAATTGCTTCGATGATAGATTTGATCAGTTTTTCGTTTTCGTTCATACAATATGAAATTATTCCAATGTGCAAAGATAATCAAAGTTTCAAGAATCCAAGAGCGAAAAACCGTAAATTTAATTTAATCGGCCTAAAAAGGCATCCGTCCTGCCAGGCAACAAGAATGAGGCAGGCTGCCTGATCGACAACCTGCCTCACTATAATTAGTTAAGCAATCTGCTAGCGGATTAGATGACACCCTGCTCGAGCATAGCCTGAGCAACCTTCATGAAGCCAGCGATGTTAGCGCCCTTCACGTAGTCGATAGTGCCGTCGGCCTGAGTACCGAACTTCACGCACTGCTCGTGGATGTTCTCCATAATCCAGTGGAGCTTCTCGTCAACTTCCTTAGCCGACCAGCTCAGGTGAGCAGCGTTCTGGGTCATCTCGAGACCTGAGGTAGCTACACCACCAGCGTTAACGGCCTTACCAGGAGCGAACAGCACGCCGTTCTTCTGGAAGAAGTGGATAGCGCCGGGCTGGCAACCCATGTTGGAAACCTCGCAGCAGCACCAGCAGCCGTTAGCCTTCAGCTCCTTAGCATCATCCTCGCTGAGCTCATTCTGGAATGCGCAGGGCAGAGCGATGTCGCAAGGAACGCTCCAAGCCTTCTTGCCAGCGGTGAATTTTGCCTTCTCGGGGAACTTGGTGGCCATGTCCTCAACCTTGTTGCGGTTAGAAGCGCGCATGTCGAGCATGTAGTCGATCATCTCGGGAGTGATACCCTCGGGGATCTCGCAAACGCCGTCGGGGCCAGAGATGGCAACAACCTTAGCGCCGAGCTCGACAGCCTTGGTAGCGGCACCCCAAGCTACGTTACCGAAGCCAGAGAGAGCAACCTTCTTACCCTTGATGTCCTTACCAGCGGTGCGGAGCACGTGCTCGGTGAAGTAGAGAGCACCGAAACCGGTTGCCTCGGGACGGAGGATAGAACCACCCCAAGTCATGCCCTTACCGGTGAGCACGCCAGTGTGGTACTGACGAGCGAGCTTCTGGTACATACCATTGAGGAAGCCGATCTCGCGACCGCCAACACCAACGTCACCAGCGGGAATATCCTGGTCGGGACCAATGTTATGACGGAGCTCAAGCATGAAGGCCTGGCAGAAACGCATGATCTCAGCGTCGCTCTTGCCAACGGGGTCGAAGTCAGAGCCACCCTTACCACCGCCCATGGGCAGAGTGGTCAGAGCGTTCTTAAAGGTCTGCTCGAAACCGAGGAACTTCAGCATTGAAGGGGTAACGGCCTTGTGGAAGCGCAAACCGCCCTTGTACGGGCCAATGGCGCTGTTGAATTGTACACGATAACCGAGGTTGGTCTGAACCTCACCCTTATCGTCAATCCAGGTTACACGGAAAGTGAAGATGCGCTCGGGCTCAACCATGCGCTCAACAATCTTGGCCTTCTCAAACTCGGGATGCTGATTGTAAACCTCCTCAATCGACTCAAGGACCTCACGTACAGCCTGCAGATACTCTGATTCGCCTGGGTGTTTAGCCTCCAGGTCGGCCATAATTTTCTCAACGTTCATGATAATAATACAAAAATGTTGTTAATTAGATAAAACTATAAAGTTAATTATTCTTCGGTTCAATTATCGGACGCTCTGAGCGGTTTCAAAACGCCTTCTAAAAGCGTCACAAATATACACTGAATTTTCCAAACGAGCGGCATTTTTTGTGAGGTTTTTCATATTTTTTACATCAGGCATTAAAAAAGCATAAAAGGCGCAAATAACCATTTGCCACGAAACCGGGCGAAATTCACCATTCTGCCACAAAAACAACGATTTTCGGCCCTCGCTGTGGCACAAAAGCCCGCTACAGGGCGGCAAAATGACAAAATGACACTTTTAACTATTTTTTTTGAACTCTTGCGGCAATGAAAAAAAAGCCGTAACTTTGTCACAATTAAAAAACCCGATTTAGACAATCATTCATTATTTATAATAACTTCTAATTTCAATTAACGCCATTATGAAGAAACATAATTTTTATGCTGGACCGTCAATCCTGAGCCAGTACACGCTGGACAAGTGCGTTGACGCTATTCGTGACTTTGCAGGCACCGGCCTGTCGATTCTTGAGATTTCACACCGCAGCAAGGAGTTCCAGGCCGTCGTTGACGAGGCCGAGGCTCTGTTCAAAGAGCTGCTCGATATCCCCGAGGGTTACAAGGTATTGTTCCTGGGTGGTGGCGCCAGCACCCAGTTCTACATGGTTCCCATGAACCTGCTGAAGACCAAGGCTGCCTATCTGGACACTGGCACGTGGGCCAACAAGGCCATCAAGGAGGCCAAGCTGATTGGCGACGTTGAGGTTGTCGGTTCTTCCAAGGAGGACAACTACACCTACATTCCCAAGGGCTATAAGGTTCCCACCGACGTGGACTACTTCCACATCACGACCAACAACACCATCTACGGTACCGAGATCCGCGAGGATTACGACGTGCCCGTTCGCATGGTTGCCGATATGTCGTCCGACATCTTCTCACGTCCCGTTGACGTGTCAAAGTATGACCTCATCTACGGTGGCGCTCAGAAGAATATCGCTCCCGCCGGCGTTACCTTCGTCATCGTTAAGGAAGACGTCCTGGGCCAGGTTGACCGCGTGCTGCCCACGATGGTGAACTACAAGACCCACGTTGACAAGGGTTCGATGTTCAACACACCTCCCGTATTCCCCATCTACGCAGCCCTGCAGACCCTGAAGTGGTACAAAGAGCTGGGTGGCGTGAAGGAACTGCAGCGCATGGACGAGGAGAAGGCCGCCGTTCTGTACGACGCCATCGACTCAAGCAAGATGTTCGTCGGCACCGTTAAGCCCGAGGACCGTTCGATCATGAACGTTTGCTTCGTGATGAAGCCCGAGTACAAGGAGCTGGAGAAGGACTTCCTGGACTTCGCCACCAGCAAGGGCATCGTCGGCATCAAGGGTCACCGCTCGGTGGGTGGTTACCGCGCATCGCTCTACAACGCACTGCCCCTCGAGAGCGTGAAGGTGCTTGTAGCTGCCATGAAGGAATTTGAGAACCGCTAATTCACATATTTCACACTAAAAAACAAAGGAGTAACACAGAATCATGAAGATTTTAGTTGCAACCGAGAAGCCCTTTGCTCCCGTAGCCGTACAGGGCATCCGTGAAGTGATCGAGGGCGCCGGCCACGAGCTGGTACTCGTCGAGAAAGGCACCCGTGACGACATGATCAAGGCCATCGCCGACTGCGCCGGTCTGATCGTTCGCAGCGACAAGGTGGACAAGGAAGTGTTTGACGCCGCTCCCCAGCTGAAGGTGGTTGTTCGCGCCGGTGCAGGTTATGACAACATCGACCTGGCCGAGGCTACCGCCCACGGCGTGTGCGTGATGAACACCCCGGGTCAGAACAGCAACGCCGTTGCCGAGCTGGTAATGGGTATGCTCGTGACCCTGATCCGCAACCGTTATAACGGAACCAGCGGCACCGAGCTGCTGGGCAAGACGCTGGGTATCCATGCCTATGGCGCCGTTGGCCGCTGCGTGGCACGCATCGCCAAGGGCTTCGGCATGAAGATCAGCGCTCTCGACCCCTGGGTGAAGGACGAGGTAATGGAAGCCGACGGCATCCATCCCGTTCACAGCGTAGAGGAGCTCTACAGCGAGAACCAGTACGTGAGCCTGCACATCCCCGCTACCGACGAGACCCGCGGTTCTGTTGGCAAGCGCCTCATCGAGATGCTGCCCAAGAACGGTGTGCTCATCAACGCTGCCCGCAAGGAGGTCATCGACGAGGCCGGTCTGGCCGAGGCCATGGAGGCACGTCCCGACTTCCGCTATGTGGCTGACGTGAAGCCCGCTAACGCCGACGAGTTGGAGGCCAAGTATCCCGAGCGCGTGCTGTTCACACCCAAGAAGATGGGTGCCCAGACCGCCGAGGCCAACATCAACGCCGGTCTGGCCGCTGCCAACCAGGTGGTTGCCCACCTCAAGGACGGCTGGAACCGCTTCCAGGTGAACAAATAAGTCAACAGATACTTATTAAGCCAGAAAGCCTGTGGTCCAAATTTCGGGCCACAGGTTTTTGTTTGGGCGTTTTGACGGGGCGCAAATATTGTTTACCTTTGCGCCAGATAACCCATTAAAAAGTAAGAAGACATGAAACTGGCCGAAGCATTAAGCATCCGCAAGGACCTGCAGACACGCATCAGCGAATTGACGGCGCGCCTGATGAACAATGTGAAAATACAGGAAGGTGATGAGCCTGCCGAGGATCCCAAAGACCTGCTCAAGGAGCTGGACAGCTGCCTGAAGCAGCTCGAGGAGTACATCTACAGAATCAATGTGACCAACATGCGCACCATGCGCGGCAAAAAAACGCTCACCCAACTGATGGCCGAACGCGACGTGCTCACCAAGCGCGTGAGCGTGCTGCAGGAAGTGTTCAAGCACGCATCCTCGTCATCAAGCGAGCGCTATTCCCGCAGCGAGATCAAGTATGTGACAACTGTCGATGTCAAAGACTTGCGCAAGCAGATCGACAAACTGTCAGCCCAACTGCGCCAACTGGATATCGAGATCCAGTCCATCAACTTCTCTACCGAACTGATCTAACAGAGACTCGATGGGACTACAGCCTGACATTCAGCGAATTATCGGTATGAGACTTGTAGAGACGCAAAATCTTGCGTCTCCATTCGTCAGGCATTACTAGTATATACCTTGAGACGCAAGATTTTGCGTCTCAACACATCAGAGCTATTGAAGAATACTAACCAGGAATTGTAGGTTGTGGACAGCGGGGCGAACTGAAAACCCTCAACGATGACTGCAAGGGACTGCAGTATTCCCGGGAACGGGACTTCACGGTGCATGTCCGGCACGCCAGCACATCGCACAGCGCATTCAAGCACGCAGCACTACCGCCAGTTGACCACTGGCCACGACCGAGGGTGGGACGAGGGAACATCATCATAAACGGCACAAAGAAAAACGGCACCGCTCGATGCGATGCCGTTTTTTGATAGATTAGGATTTAACCGAATGTCGATTAGTTGGTACCCTGGAGCTTGAAGGTAACGGGCAGCGTGTACCATACTGCTACTGCCTGACCATTTTGGCGACCCGGAGTGAACTTGGGCAGCGACTTGCAGACGCGAACGGCCTCCTTATCAAGGTCCTTATCCACATTGCGGACAACCTTCACTTCACCCACCTTACCAGTCTTGTCAACAACGAACTGTACGACCACGCGTCCCTGAACATTGTTCTCGGCAGCCATGGGCGGGTAGTTGATGTGGGACTGTAGGAACTTCATCAGGGCAGCTTCACCACCGGGGAACTGAGGCATCTGCTCCACTGAATGGAAGACTTGTGCCACAGCCTCCTTGGGTTTCTCGACAGGCTTTTCGACTACTACATCAATCACAGCCGTCTGGAACTTGTCCCGTTCATCTTGTCCTCCGTCAACATTAGTCTGTCCGAAAGCCTTGTCTGTTGCCTCGATTTCCTCCTGAGTCAGAATTTCGTCTTCAGGTCGCACCTTGTCGTCCTCGACGATTTGAAGCTCAGTAACCTTAACAGAACTCAAGACTTCTTCAAGCACCTCGGGTTCCTCAGGCTCAATAATCTGCTGCTCGGGCTGCTGTTCCTCAGTTTCAGGTGTAAAATCAACAATGTACGTTTTCTGATCCTGCAGAGCGGCAAGACGCCTCTCTTCGAGATACTGGTTGGCTTTCACCAAACCAAATGAGAGTGCGGCGACTGCCACGGTGCCAATGAGCGCCCAGAGGACAGCCAGATTGTGACGCTTAGCTGATTCAGTACGGATGATATAAGCACCGAAGTCCTTATTCTTCCCATCGAATACGAGATCGCACCATTCACGCGATGATAGATTAACTTCTCTTGCCATAATACTTTGATTTTAAAAGTTTAACAAATGCCCATTAACCCAGTATTTATTCAGTCGTGTATCATTTCAGATAATCACGCTAATCTGTTTAAAATCGATTTCACCAACTGTAACCATAATAAATCAAAACATTATTAAGGTTAATAAACGGGCTAACTCTCACTTGCAAAATTACTATAGACAATTGAAAAACAGCGAGCATTTGATGGTCATACTTTAAAACATAGAGTGCTGACAGTCAGTGCTTTATAAAACAAAAAGGTCATTTGGGGGTAATTCGGAATTTTGGGTAGTGATGATGATGCCATTTTATTGATGTTAAGATTGATTGCGATGAAGGTAAAGTCCATGGTGACCTTGTCTTTTAACGAAGTAGAGGAAGCGATTGATGGTGATGATTTCCGGCTTCTCGTTGCCCGCCAAGGCGAGGCACTACATTCAGTACCTTTAACAGCGTTGTGTGTGTTTCCAGACACCAATGAATGTTAACAAATCCTCTTGACAGAACAAAGCCTCAGCTTTCCCAGGCTGAGGCTTTGTCTTATGCTTTCCAGCATGTTACGATAAAGAGGATGTGTCAGAATATTGACACACCCTCTTTTTTACTATACGGGATTAACCGAATTGTCGATTAGTTGGTACCCTGGAGCTTGAAGGTAACGGGCAGCGTGTACCATACGGACACAGCCTGACCATTCTGGCGACCCGGAGTGAACTTGGGCAGCGACTTGCAGACGCGAACGGCCTCCTTGTCGAGATCCTTGTCCACCGAGCGGACAACCTTAACTTCACCTACCTTACCAGTCTTGTCAACAACGAACTGTACTACCACGCGGCCCTGAACATTGTTCTCGGCAGCCATGGGCGGATAGTTGATGTGTGACTGGAGGTACTTCATCAGTGCAGCTTCACCACCGGGGAACTGGGGCATCTGCTCTACTGAACGGAAGACTTCCTCCTTAACCTCCTTGGGCTTTTCTTCCTTCTTCTCAACGACAACCTCGTCCTTCAGGGTCTTGGTAATGTTACGGTCCTCAGTACCTTTCTCATTATCCTTCTGACCGAAAGCGGTCTCGGTTTCCTTGAGCTCGTCCTGGGTCTTGATCTCATCTTCCTTCTTTACCTTCTCGTCCTCGACGATCTGGAGCTCGGTTACCTTTACCGACTTGAGCACCTCCTCGGGAAGCACCTCGGGCTTCTCGGGTTCTACGCGCTGCTGTTCGGGTTCGGGTTCCTCAGCCTCCTGACTCATGTCGATGAGCACCTCGGTCTGATCCTGAGCATTGGCCAAGCGCCTCTCCTCGAGGTACTGATTAGCCTTTACCAAACCAAATGCGAGGGCTGCGACGGCAACGGCACCGATGAGGGTCCACAGGACAGCCATATTGTGACGCTTGGGAGATTCGGTACGGATTACATATGCACCGAAGTCCTTATTCTTTCCTTCAAAGACAAGGTCACACCATTCACGCGATGAAAGATCAACTTCTTTTGCCATAATACATTTCTTTTCTTAAAGATTAAACAAAACCATTAATCCCACATCACTTCTTTTCATTCTTGGCCTTGACCATAATCATCATCGCCGAGTCAACCTCATTCATGCGGTCGATCTGATAGCGGTTGATGTTATTGATCTGCATCTCGTCAAGTACACTAACCACGTTAGCATAGCTGGCGTGAGGCGTAGCCTTGATGATCACAACCGGGCGTTTCAAGGTCGAGTCGTTCATCGCCTTCTTGCGCTCAACCTGGAAGATGGAGTCGTTCTTCTCCTCGTTGTTGGAGAAGCCCATTTCTTTCCATTTCTTCTTCAGGTCGTTCACTTTCAGCACAACCTCCTTGTTACGCTCTTGTAGAATCCCGCGGATAGCGTCATAAGCACCCTTAGTCGAGCCGAACTCGGCCTGCTTCATGTTGCTTTCGCCCTGAGCGAGATTGGCAGTCTCGGGCTTGCCTTCATAGTAGTAAAGCATGCCCTCTTCAGGCTTGGCGAGGCCAGTCTTCTCATCGATCTTACCGTCGATGATGATGGTGATAGCCTCAGATTCCTTAACCTTGTTCTGTTGCTCTTTCTCAACCTTCTCGTTGGTAGGCAGCGCGATCTGGAGCGTCTGGCTCTTGATCATGGTGGTACACAACATAAAGAAGGTGATCAACAGCATGTTCATGTCAACCATAGGAGTGAAGTCGATACGGGTATCGAACTTTTTCTGACGACTTTTAACTTGTTCATCTTGATGGTCTGAAGGTTATCCATGACCACGTTCACCACGCTGTAAGGCGTTGTCTGGTCGGCCTTGATTGCAATACCTGTACCTTTCACAACAGCATCCTGGAGCTCGTCATCGATGGAGTTGTAGGCAGCCTTAACCCACATCTGGAACTCGTTGGGCTTGTTAGGATCTTCATTCATGTCGATAGGAACGCCAGGTCCAGCCTCGAGCGCTTTGTCTCTTTGGTCAGTCGGCATATTTAACCATTCCTTCATTCTGGTAATGGGCACACCAAAGGCGTTGCACTTCGAGAATGTTGCTAACTCTTCAGGTGTGAACTTGATGTTTGCACCGGGATGCAGAGCATTGTATTGTTCTGCCATGTTCTGCAGCATGTTGGCGCGCACATTTTCACTACCTTTTCTCTTGTTGTCGGTCGAGTCTTGGCTACCGAGTACTTCAAGGTAAACCTTGCCTTCGGGGCTGACAAGCACTGACAACAGGTTAGCAACAGGAACCTTCTCCTCCGATACTGATGGAGGCGTGATCACTTGCACGGGTTCCTTCTGAAGGAATGTAGAAGTCAACATGAAGAAAGTCAACAGAAGCACCGTCACATCGGACATAGCGGTCATGTCGATGCGCGTCTCTTTCTTTTTGATTTTGACTTTTCCCATATTTCTGAATTACCTTAATCTTTTGTTTAAAAACGATTAATTAAACAATTGTTAACCCGACAATTAGTGAGCTGCCGAGAAGGTAGATACAGTAGCAAAGCCAATCTCATCGATAGCATAGGTCATGTTATCGATCTTGTTGGTGTAGAAGTTGTAAGCGATAAGAGCGAGGGCAGCGGTTGCGATACCGAGAGCGGTGTTCACAAGTGCCTCCGAAATACCGGTTGACAGCTCGGTCGAGTCAGGAGCACCAGATGCAGACAGTGCCTGGAACGACTTGATCATACCCAACACAGTACCGAACAGACCGATCAGGGTACCCAGGGTAGTCAGGGTTGCCAGCACGGGGAGGTTCTGCTGCAGGGCGGGCATCTCCAGAGCGGTAGCCTCTTCGAGGGTAGCCTGGATAGAAGCGAGCTTCTGCTCCTTGGTCAGGATGGTGTCACGCTCCATCTCTTTGTACTTCTGCAGGGTTGCATAAACAACGGCACCAACAGTACCTTTCTGCTTGCGGCAGAGGTCCTCAGCCTTAGCAATGTCATGGTTGCGCAGGGCAGCCTTAACATTCTCGACAAACTTGGTGGTGTTACCACTACCCTTAGCCTTTGCCAGAGCGATCCAACGCTCGATGGTCAGAACAACTACCACGAGGAAGCAGGTGATCAGCACGGGCACAACAACACCGCCCTTGTACACGGTACCCATCAGGTTAATGGGCACATCCTTAGTAGCGTCCTTGAAGTTACCTACGTAACCCAGACCAAAGATGTAGAAACATACTGCAAAGATAAAGCAAAAGAGAACGACGAGTGATGCGCTCTTGATACCACCTACTTTGCTGCTCACCTCTTTCTTGGGAGCTGCCTGTGGCTTCTGAATGTTTGTTTGTTCAGCCATAATTTAAATTAGTTTTAAAAAATGAATTAATAAAATTTTTAATTTAGTTATTAAAGTTATGTTCAACAATCGCTCCAAATGCGCCTCGCCAGCTCGTCATTCTAAAATGCAAGCCACTGAAACACAATAAATTTCATTTCAAGCAACAGCAGTCATTCGAGTCACAACATGCTATTTTGCCACTAAAATTAACGCAAATTTATCACAAATATTTGAAAAGACCATAAATCAAAGCAATTTTTTCATCTTTTTTTTATTAACAAGAGCCCTGTGCTTGCCAACTGAATACTTTTTTGTATCTTTGCCCTCACATTATTAAAATATAATATTACCAAATCCCATTATAACATGTCAACCATTAGACTCAAGAAGGGATTCGACCTCCATTTGCTGGGAGCGATTCAGGGCAATGACATTGCCTTCACGTCGCCTGCCCGCAGTGTTGCCATCGTTCCCGACGACTTCCACGGGGTGATTCCCCGCATGGAGAAGAAAGAAGGGGAGCACGTCATCGCCGGCGAGCCCCTCTATCATGACAAGAATGATGAGGACATCAAGGTTGTAGCCCCCGTGAGCGGTACCATCAAGGAAATACGCCGCGGTGAGCGCCGCCACATCGACGCCATCATCATCGCTCCCGACAACGACGGCCAGGCCGTCAAGCACGACACTGGCGGCGATGCCGTCAAGACGCTTAAGGCAGCTGGCCTGTGGGTCATGTTGAGGCAGCGCCCCTATGACGTGGTCCCCTACACCGACGTGCGTCCGCGCAACGTGTTTGTGACCGCCTTCGACTCGGCTCCGCTGGCTCCCGACCTTGATGTGGTGCTGGGCGACAAGCGCCAATTCATCGGCCGCGGCGTCGAGGTGCTGAAATCGCTCACCGACGGCAACGTCTGCATCGGCACACGCGAGGGACAGGCATTTGACGCTCCCGGAGCACAGGTCAACACCTTTGTTGGCCCCCATCCCGCCGGCAATGCCGGTGTACAGGCTGCCAACACCATCCCCGTCAACAAGGGCGAAGTGGTGTGGACCCTCGACATCGTGACGCTGGCCCGCATCGGTGAGCTGTTCACGACGGGAATGGTAAGCCACGACACCGTGGTCGCCATCGACGGCGAGATGGTGCAGCAACCCGGTTACGTCAAGACAGTGATGGGTGCCGACCTGGAGACCGTGCTCAAGAACCAACTGACCAACGTGGCCCGCAGCCGCATCATCAGCGGCAACGTGCTCACCGGTGTCAAGGTCAACGTTGACCAGTGGTTGCGCGCTCCCTACCGCCACATCACCATCATCCCCGAGAACAACAAGCCCGACGAGTTCATGGGATGGGCTTCATTCAACCCCAACCGTTTCTCGATCTACCGCACGTTCACCACATGGCTGCGCGGCTTGAAGAAGCCCGTCAGCATGGACAGCCGCATCAAGGGCGGTGAGCGAGCCATCGTTCGCACGGGCGAGTATGACGCGATGTTGCCCATGGACATCCACGCCGAGTTCCTCATCAAGGCCATCATAAGCGGCGATATCGACAAGATGGAGCAGCTGGGCGTGTATGAGATAGCGCCCGAGGACTTCGCCCTTGCCGAGTTTGCCGACACCAGCAAGCTTGAGCTGCAGCGCATCGTGCGCCAAGGACTCGACAAGCTTCGCGCCGAGATGTCGTAACCCGAGGCCGACCGCATCAATTAACCCATTAACAAAAAGGTATTCAACAATATCATCAAGATATGAAAGCATTACGGAATTTCATGAACAAGATTGAGCCCTCGTTCCGTCCCGGCGGCAAGCTGGCCAAGCTGGAGTCGGTCTATGACGGCATGGAGACCTTCTTGTTCACGCCCAACACAACATCGCAGTCGGGCGTCCACATCCACGACGGCAATGACCTCAAGCGCACCATGATTACCGTGGTTGCCGCCCTGATACCGGCATTGCTGTTCGGCATGTACAACATCGGCTACCAGCACTACCTGGCCATCGGTGAGTCCACCACGGGTTGGTTCACCATGTTCCTCTACGGTCTGCTGGCTTTGCTGCCGGTGATTGTGGTGAGTTACGCCGTGGGTCTGGGCATCGAGTTCATCGGCGCACAGATTCATCACAAGGAGATTCAAGAGGGATTCCTGGTAACTGGTATCCTGATTCCCCTCATCGTCCCCATTAACACCCCGTTGTGGATGACCGCGGTCGCCACAGCGTTTGCCGTGATATTTGCCAAGGAGATTTTCGGCGGCACGGGCATGAACATCTTCAACGTTGCCCTCATCACCCGCGCGTTCCTCTTCTTCGCCTATCCGTCGCGCATGAGCGGCGACGAGGCGTTTGTCAAGATCGACAGCGCCTTCGGCATGGGCCAGGGCACAGTGGTTGACACCTTCACGGGTGCCACGCCTCTGGGCCAGGTAGCCACCAACGTGGGCGACAGCCTGAGCATGACCAATGTCCTGGGCGAGCCCATCTCGGCCATGGACGCCTTCATCGGCTTCATCCCCGGCTCGCCCGGCGAGACCTCGATGATCGCCATCCTCATCGGTGCCGCCATCCTGCTGCTCACGGGCATCGCCTCGTGGCGCATCATGTGCTCGGTATTCGTTGGCGGTTTGGGCATGGCAGCACTGGTTCACGCATTGCCCAGTGCCACCTACCCCGCCTCGATGCTCGATCCCTGCACACAGCTGTGCCTGGGCGGTTTCGCCTTTGGCGCCGTGTTCATGGCAACCGACCCCGTCACCGGTGCACGCACCAATGTGGGCCAGTACATCTACGGCTTGCTCATTGGCGTGTTCGCCATCCTGATTCGTGTTTACAACAGTGGTTACCCCGAGGGCATGATGCTGGCCATCCTGCTGATGAACGCCTTTGCACCGCTCATCGACCACTGCGTGGTTTCGTCTAACATCAAGCGCCGCGCCCGTCGCGCCGCCACTAAAGAATAAGGAGGGATAAGCCATGAACAAGAACAGTAATACTTATCAAATCCTGTATGCCGCTGTGATGGTCCTGCTCGTGGGCTCGCTGCTGGCGCTCATCTACATGGCGCTCAAGCCCAAGCAGAACGAGAACATCGCCAACGACACACGCAAGCAGATCCTGAGTGCGCTGCACATTGCCGCCCCTGACGACAGCCAGGTCAAGGAGACTTACGAGAAGTACATCATCCAAGACTTGCTGGTTGACCCCGAGGGCAATATCGTGGACAGTGCCCAGAACGTGGCATTCGACGTGGACATGAAGAAGAACGTGAAGCTGGCCGAGCGCAAGTTGCCCGTGATGAAGTGCAAAATGGACGATGGCAGTGTGAAATATGTGCTGCCCGTCTATGGTGCTGGTCTGTGGGGTCCCATTTGGGGCTATGTCGCCGTGAATGACGACGGCAACACCATCTACGGCGCCAACTTCTCGCACGAGGGCGAGACTCCGGGCCTGGGTGCACGCATCGCCGACAAGGACTTCCAGGACGAGTTCGTGGACAAGCACTTGTTCCAGGAGGGCGAGTTCAAGGGCGTGGTAGTGCTCAAGAAAGGACAGAAATCCGTCACCGGTGCCGAGCAGATCGACGCATTGACGGGTGCTACCATCACCAGCTTGGGCGTGAGCGCCATGCTGGAGGACTGCCTGGCTCCCTACAAGAATTTCCTCATGAAGTTGCAGGGCGATAGCGGCGCACAGCCAGCCGCCGATGCAGCCGAGACTGAAATCAACGACAATCAACCCGAATAAACCCATTCACGATTATGTTATCCAAGAAAAACAAAGAAGCACTGTTCAACCCGCTGTCCAAGGACAATCCCGTCTTGGTGCAGATTCTGGGTATCTGCTCCGCGCTTGCCGTCACCGCCAGTCTGGAGCCCGCCATCGTGATGGGCATCTCGGTGATTTGCGTGCTGGCGTTCAGCAACGTGATCATTTCGTTACTGCGCAAGACCATTCCCACCAACATCCGCATCATCGTGCAGCTGGTGGTGGTCCGTCGTTCCTCGACGGCATCGGCAACGGCCTGGGCTACACCATCGTCCTGGTGATTGTGGCCTTCGTCCGCGAGCTGCTGGGTTCGGGCAAGCTGTTCGGCTACCAGGTGGTGCCGCAGTGGTGCTACGACCACGGCTATGAGAACAACGGTCTGATGATTCTGGCCCCGATGGCACTGATCACTGTGGGCTGCATCATCTGGATTCACCGCGCCCACAACAAGGAGCTGCAAGAGGATTAACGGGCATGTTTAACCATTAAAAGACAAGAAAGACAATGGAAGAACTTAATCTGTTCATCAAGTCGATATTCATCGACAACATGATATTTGCCTACTTCTTGGGCATGTGCTCGTTCCTGGCGGTTTCCAAGAATGTGAAGACGGCCTTCGGCCTGGGCATCGCGGTCACCTTCATGCTGGTGGTGACCCAGCCCATCAACTTCATGCTCAACAAGTACGTCCTGCAGGAGGGTGCCCTCACGTGGCTCAGCCCTGCCCTGGCAGGTGTTGACCTGAGCTTCCTGGGCCTGATCCTGTTCATCGCCGTTATCGCATCGGCCACCCAGCTGGTCGAGATGGCTGTGGAGAAATTCTCTCCTTCGCTCTATGCTTCGCTGGGCATTTTCCTGCCGCTGATTGCTGTGAACTGTGCCATCCTGGGCGCCTCGCTGTTCATGCAGCAGCGCGACTTCCCCTCGGCATGGACGGCAACCGTCTATGGCGCGGGCTCGGGCATCGGCTGGCTGCTGGCCATCGTGGGCATCGCCGCCATCCGCGAGAAACTCGCCTACAGTGACATTCCCAAGCCCCTGCGCGGCGTGGGCATCGCATTCATCATTACTGGTCTCATGGGCATCGCATTCATGAGTTTCCTGGGCATTAGATTAGGATAAAGGAGGAGAGCATTATGATACTGATATCAACTAGCATTTCAACTACGGTATTGGCGAGCGCACTGGTGTTCCTTGTGCTCACCCTGTTGCTCGTCATCCTGCTGCTCG
Source organism: uncultured Prevotellaceae bacterium (assembly GCA_900318535.1). Taxonomy (GTDB): domain Bacteria; phylum Bacteroidota; class Bacteroidia; order Bacteroidales; family Muribaculaceae; genus Sodaliphilus. Next base: position 18,014 of record ONKU01000034.1, read on the forward strand.
TGGCCAAGCACTACCTGGTGCCGTCGGGCAAAGTGAAAATCAACATCAACAACGGAACCAAGGAGCTGGAGGTCAACAGCGGCAACACCCTGCTCAACACCCTGCACGAGAACGGCGTCATGCTGTCGAGTGCCTGCGGTGGCAAGGGCAGCTGCGGCCAGTGCAAGGTGCAGGTGACCGAGGGCGGCGGACAGATTCTGCCCACCGAGGTGCCCCACTTCTCACGCAAGGAGCAGATGGACCATTGGCGCCTGGGTTGCCAGGTCAAGGTCAAGGACAGCATGTCCATCCAGGTGCCTGACAGCGTGCTGTCGGTCAAGGAATATGAGTGCACCGTCGTGAGCAACAAGCTCGTGTCCTCGTTCATCAAGGAGTTCATCGTGGCCCTGCCCCCGGGCGAGCACATGGACTTCATCCCCGGCAGTTATGCCCAGATCCGCATTCCCGAGTACGAGATGGACTACGACAAGGACATCGACAAGGAATCGCTGGGCGAGTACCTGCCCACGTGGGAAAAATTCGGCCTGTTCAGCCTCAAGTGCCGCAACGACGAGGCTACTGTGCGCGCCTACTCAATGGCCAACTATCCCGCCGAGGGTGACCGCTTCATGCTCACTGTGCGCATCGCTACCCCGCCGTTCAAGCCCAAACCCGCCACCGGCTTCATGGACGTGATGCCCGGTATCGCTTCGAGCTACATCTTCACGCTCAAGCCCGGCGACAAGGTCATCATGAGCGGCCCCTACGGTGACTTCCACCCCATCTTTGACAGCAAGAAGGAGATGATCTGGGTGGGCGGTGGCGCCGGTATGGCTCCCCTGCGCGCACAGATCCTGCACATGACGCGCACGCTCAACACGCGTGACCGCGAGATGCACTACTTCTACGGCGCACGCTCGCTGAGCGAGGTCTTCTACCTCGAGGACTTCCTGCAGCTCGAGAAGGACTTCCCCAACTTCCACTTCCACCTGGCGTTGGACCGTCCCGACCCCGTTGCCGACGAGGCTGGCGTGAAATACACCGCAGGCTTTGTCGCTCCCGTGATGCGCGACACCTATCTGGCCAACCACGAGGCACCCGAGGACTGCGAGTACTACATGTGCGGCCCCGGCATGATGAGCCAGACCGTCAACGAGGTGCTCGACTCACTCGGCGTCGATCCCTCCTCCATCCACTACGACAACTTCGGGTAATCTCCACACTACCCGACAAAACACCGCGGGCGACCCAAAAATGGGCCGCCCGTTTTATTCTCAGAAAACCTCAAGTCAACCTAGAGAATTTCCATCACTGATTTACTAATGTATGCTTTCATCGCATCCCATGAGTCAGATGAATGCATGAGTGGCATAGGTGCCTGCTCGGCATCATCAAAATAGGTCAAACTGCGGATTGCGATAAAGTCATTGACATCAGGATATTTCTTACGGAATAAGCTCAACATCTCTGACATCGAGAACTGCTGAAGCAGGTAATATAGGTCAACAAAATCCTTTCGCGTTCCTCGACCAACAATTGCACGAACCTTCATAGCAGCAATTTCCTTAACCGAGGCAAGCCTCAATCCATCTTCCATGATCATCTCGTCAATCCATGGGCTATCGTAGTTCACAATATCAACTTTCACCCCATTGATGGTAAACAGTTTTACGTTTGTCGAAGTATTGATGACCTGTAATTCCCCATGAGACGCTAAAATTTTCCTCAACTCGATGTCATCACAAGAAATATGCCCAAACAAGTCCAAATCAATAGAGCTGCGATGTCCAAGTTGCAGTGCCAGTGCTGTACCTCCCACTAAACGGGTATCAGCCAATAACGGCTCTTTCATCAGGCCTCTCAACAACTCAAGTGTCGCAGGTTCTATTGTTTCGTAACGAAGCATCGGTAATCGGCGGGATTGGTGTTTGATATAGTGGTTATGAAGGCAAGACTTACCTCGTCGATGTGTCGCATCTGCTTGCACACTTCCACAATGCGGTCAAGACCATAATAGGACACAAGTATGCGCCAGTCGTTAAGCGTCCCAATCTCGAACACGCGCGAAACAATGAACGCTGGATACTGGTCCAAATCAAACGCCTCCCTGTCGGTATCCCAAAAGCAAGGCGCTGACAATCGCTGTACACATTCTTGCTTAGTCATGCTACAAAATTAGTTACATTTGCCGAAATCACAAAAAAACCTTGAAAAAACAATCAGAGATTTACACAAATGTGGCACAAAAACTTGCAGAAACAGATAATTTAGCCTAACTTTGCGACGATTCATTGCGGCCACAGCGGTGGTCACCATGCAATGATGACATAAATAGAAGAGCGTGTTTGTTCTATCCGTCTCATCGAAATCGCCAAAGTTTCAGCAACAGGATAAACAATTATTACGCTTTGCGAGCATTGTATCCTCCCACGAATCGGGAGATTCAATAGCAGCAAGCGTGGGTAATATGTTTATTGTTGCTCGGGCGTTTGGCGATGCCTGATGGGAGATAAACAAATGTTCCCCACGCACTTTTATTTAATTATCAGACATCGACTAATGCCGCGCTGATATGGGAACGAAACATGGCAAAAACTAAAACTTAACCATTATGAGATCAATTACACACCAAACGACATTGCGCTCAATACTCCTCACTCTTATAATGTGCTGTACACAGTTCTCTTTATGGGGTTGGGGTTTTATTAATTGGGATTGGTTTGAGTACATCACCAGTGAAGATGGGACATCAGTATGCTTTTTCAAATATTTAAGATACCAGGGCGACTCTTTGTGCATTATCACTTACAGTGGTAATGACACAAAGTATAGAAATCATTTATTTATTCCAAGTGAAACTAATTCATTGAAGAAGGTTGTAGGCATTGATAACAAGACATGCAAGGAATGCACAAACCTGAAAAAAGTTACCATACCTAATTCCATCGAATTTATCGGGAACAGTGCTTTCTATGGTTGCACTTCGCTCGAATCATTAGTCATTCCTGAATCTGTCAAAACGATTGGCGATAGTGCATTTATGAGATGCTCTATATTAAAAGACATTCAGTTCCCAGCTGGCCGTGATTCCATATCTTTCGGTAAACGCGTCATTCGCAATTGTGATGCACTACAGGCAATGACCTTATTTAATAGTATTCCACCGGTGTTATCAACAAATAATAGTTTTACTAATGCGCAATATGCCAATCTGAAAATCCTTGTTCCACGCACCGCATTAGAGGCTTATCAATCTGATGCCAATTGGTCCAAATTTGCCAATATTATTCCTTTAACCTACAGCTTTCAAGAGAATGGAATATTCTATGAAATCAAAAGTGACAATGAGGTTAGCGTCTCTTATGACAATTCGACATTAAACATCTACAAAGGCCATGTTGCCATACCGGAATCGGTCACTCATGACGGCATTACCTATCAGGTCACATCGATTGGCCAGGATGCTTTCAAAGGATGTACATTATTAACAAGTGTGTCAATCCCGAATACTGTCACCGTAATTGAGGAAAACGCCTTCAAGAACTGTATTTAGAGGTCTCTAACTAACCATGAACAGCACTAAATAACCAAATGTAAAACACTGAAATACAGTTACTTTTAGTTTTTAACACTTTGAGACGTGTTTTTGGTAGCTTCGGAAATTCCCTATATTTTTGCCACGTATTTCTACCGCAGGGAATTTACGGGGCTTTATTTTTGCCACATCGTGAACGGAGTTGACAAAGGTTGC
>ONKU01000008.1 GCA_900318535.1 uncultured Prevotellaceae bacterium
TCGGTCTCGATGCTACTTGCATTGATGCCTGCAATTTCAACGTTACCTGAACCAAGTATGTCAAGAAGCAGATCTTGGCAGGTGATGCCTGCAATTAGCAAGTTGCCCGAACCCGTCTTGTCTATATATAGGTTGTTGACTGTGAGTTTATTAGGAATTAAAAATGCACCTGAACCGCCAAATTCCAGTTTTTCAAGTGTTGGGCTTTTGACATGGATTTTCACGTCCTTTAGATTTGTCATGGCATTCTTGATGAGGCTTTTATCATTAAGTTTATCGTTAGGGTAGATAGACAATGTGTTGCTTTCAGCATTGATGATCAAAGCTTTGACCTGTTTTTCATCGCCTTCGACGCGCACACTATAACCATCACCTTGAGTATAGATAATTGTGAATTCACCTCCAGCATCAATATTTTCAAATGGAGCCATTGCCACTTCTTGGTTATTGACTTTCACCTGTGTGGGATGATTCCGGCATGAAACCACACATAAACCAATAAGAACCAGAATAATCAGATGTTTCGTGTTCATATCTTGCTTTTTTAATGTTGTTATATTTATTTGACGCATGAAAACTAAGAAAAGTTTCAAGAGTTCAAAAAAAAATTCTTGAATAAATGAGTTAAGATATTATTCATGGTTTATTATGGTCATTTAGTATTGAAAGGGTTTTGTATAACATTAAGTTTTGCGTTTAATGGTATGGTTATTGCAGTCTTCGTTGATAAGAAAGGAGCAAAGTTATGATGTTCATGCTTGAAATAATTGGTTGGTTCTGTTGGATGATCATAGGATTAGCCTTAATTGTTTTAGCTGGGGGCATCGTAATATTTGCTTTTGTTTTTGGAATAACCTTTATAATTGCCTTAATAAAAGCAATGATTGAGGAATTGATAGGAGAACCCAAAAAGAACCGGATTAATCATAATTCATTTCCCGAAAAGAAGAAACCATACTACGAGGACTACTCTGTCTTCAGATAGAACGAGTGAGGAGAACCAAGATATGTTAGAGTCATTTACCATATTATTGATGGGTTTTGGGATGATAGTATTGTTAATCATCTGCCTGGCTCTTCTTGGCATCGTAGCTGGATTCTATATTGTTCTAGGAATTGCCGTTCTCCTCTTTGTTTGTGTCCTGTTAAGGGTTCTTTGGTTCTGGTTTGTTAAAGGCATGACTTCGATACTGCCAAAGGAATCCAATATTCAAAAATGGTTCGAAGAGAGATATCTTGACGAGAGGTATCCATCCCGGGTTCGAAGAAGAAGGAATGCCAAGAGAAAAATGAAAGAACTAACCGTTACTTCATAAGAAAGTAATAGTAATTAATATTTCTCAGTGGTTCTCGCGATGCAATAAACGAAAAACGAAAAGGATGTACCTTTATCAGATACATCCCTCTCAATCTCATCGTAAATGATAGTATGATTAAAACTTATATCCGATCGATATGGTCAGATTTCGTGTCTTGGCTGAAACCTCATCAAAAACATCAAGAACGCCAAAGTCGTAACCAATAGACACTGGAATCTTATTATTGAACTCTAGACCTGCGCGCAAACCCAAACCAAAGTCAAAGCGCTTGAAGCCTTCATCGCCAAACATATCCTCGCCATCAGTTTTTCCGAAAAGACCTACGCCAAAATAGGGACCAAACTCACCGAAGATGGCCACTGATTCATTGATAGCATATTTGTAGCCAGCGTGTACGGGGATGTCAAGATAATAGGGGTTCAAGGTAAAGCCACCAGCTTTGCAGCCCTTGAGCGATAGTAAAGCAGCAGCATTAACATAGAATCCATGATCCGCACTTGGAATGCCAAATGTTGTGCGAAGTCCGGCATGGAAACCAATTCGTGAGCTTGCACCGCTGGCATCAAGGTTAGCCACATTCATACCAGCAACTACTTCCCACTTTGGAGCTTCGGCATTTGCCGTGAAACTCATTGACAAGGCAGCAACAGCTACCATCAGGATTGAATAAATCTTTTTCATATGTCCATGTATCTTTTAATAATCTATTTATTTGGGCTTTGCAATGCCGAATGTGATGAAATCCTCAGTATCAGACAGTTTGTCGGTCGAAGCATTGAGTAAGCGGATGATGAACTGCTTACCGAACTTTTTCATTTCACCATTATTATCGTCGCGCAATGCCTTAAGTTCCTCTGCGGGAATCTTCACCAGATAGGAGTGGTCGCCGTACTTCTCTGCGGAAAAATTCACATACCCTTGATCGGCCGCAACAGAACCTTTGAATGCAGTCAGTTTTGCGACATTATAAATACGCCTTTTCTTCTGAATTTCAAGCGGAATGATTTGGAACAGGCGCTTGGGACTGCGTTTATTGTCTTCCCAAGAAATGATAATATACATATCATTGTCATAGGCTGAAGCATCAAGGGTCACGGGTGATTCAGGGCCTTCCAACTGATAATATTCACTGCCTTTGGGCACACCAAGCAAAGCCATTCCGACATTGGCGGTTGCACGAAGCTTGGAATGTTCTACTTCAAGAGGAATGCCCTCGGTTTCATTAATAACCAAGATGGCTTCCTGCTCAAACTCAGGTTCTTCGACCTTGATAGCACTTGGATCAAGTACTTGGGCATTGCTTACGAATGCCATGAATAAGGCAATTGCCCCAAAAACTACTTTTCTCATGTGTCTCAGAATTAGTTTATAAATCATTATTAATATCGCAAAAGTAGCATTTTTTTTTGAATCCTACTCATTTTAACAGTTATTTCATGTCATTAGCCATACTTACCTTGAAAACATGAGTTATTAATGATCATTCCGTCAATACGACCCATTTGGGTATTGAGCATGTCATGACATGACTGTAATTTTGAAATAAATTTTAAATCTACTTTATTCATACTATATTTTGTTTTTTTCAATAATCTGGGGCTCCATACATTAAGCGGTTTCAAAAGTAGAAAGAATAATGCGAATAGCCAAAAGAATGGCAATAAATGTTTCTCAGTGTTTCTATTAAGCATCTTACAAGACACTTGCGATAGTTCAAAAACACGAAAAAGATAATTTTATATATCGCTGAAATACAATCAACTAGTAGTGTCTTATGTGAGAGACAACACAGTTTATCAATATAGAGAAACACAATGAAACAACAAATATTTCCGAGTTCTGAAAAGCAAATGTAATTTTGCAAATACTCTGGACACTTTTTTGTGTTCATACTATATTTTAATAAATATCTCAAATAGCATTTCGTTGTGAAACGGAGTGCTGTTTTCATCAATGCTATTGTGGATGTTGTGAGTAATTATTCTGAAAAAAACTTTTTGGATATTGTGTATGTCGTGGGATTGATGTAGTTTTGCACCAATCTGAAGTACATACTATTCAGATTAATCATTTTTAATTCATACTATAAATTTTTTAAAAATTTCTAATATGCACTTCGTTGTGAAACGGAGTGCTATTTTGATCAAAGCCATTAGAAATGATTGATACACATAATCTATAGCTACGCCTCTTTGGTTGTAATCTGTTTTTCAGTAAAATTAGCATCAATGCTTCAAATAAGGTTGTGGTTCTATAACCTTTTCAAAAACATTTTGTATCTTTGCGACGTCAATCAATTCACTTAAGAAGGCACTGGCGGCGTGGCAAGAGATACAGCCGTTGTCGGAGAAGGACCGGGAGAGGCTTAGCCGCCGCTTCACCGTGGACTTCAATTACAACAGCAACCACCTCGAGGGCAATACGCTGACCTATGGGCAGACTGAGATTCTTCTTTTGTTTGGCAAGGTGATTGGCGAAGCAGATGTGAGAGATGTGCAGGAAATGACTGCAAGCAACGTTGGGTTGAAGATGATGGCAGAAGAAGCCACCTTGAGGGATATGCCGCTGACACAAAACTTTATCAGGACATTGCACAAGACTCTGTTACGAGAGAACTACACCGTCTATCGGGATCTCCCCGGGGGCGTACAGACAAGTTATGTAATACATGCTGGACAGTATAAGACGCGACCTAATAGTGTGATCACACGATATGGAGACCGATTTGAGTATGCCTCGCCAGAGGAGACCCCGGGACTGATGACCGACTTGGTGGACTGGTATAATGAAGCGGAACAGAAAGGAAAACTCTCACCAGTAGAGTTGGCAGCCCTATTCCACTATCGCTACATACGCATTCACCCCTTCGAAGACGGCAATGGGCGCATTGCCCGATTAATGGTGAATTTCATCCTGGCTCGTCACGACTATCCGATGATTGTTGTCCGTAGCCGCCAAAAAAGTGAGTATCTGGAAGCTCTACATCAAGCAGACCTCGAAGTGGGTCCCATTCCCAGCGATGGTGCCCATGCAGAGTTGAAAGACATCAAGCCATTCCTGAAGTATTTCAATGGACTTGTAGCCAGGGAAGTCTATAATGATGTGCTGTTTGTGAGCGAGAAGGATGAGAATGTTTGGTGGTATGATGGAGAGAGGATCGCATTCCGCACTCCAAATTACACAAAGATTCTGAATGCCATGCGTACAGAGCCCACACTGACTTTGGCAGACATGAAAGACGTGACCGGCATTAGTATTACCGCCATCCAAAAACTTCTTGACCATTTGATTGACAAGAAGTATGTGGAACGAGGCGAGAAAGATGGCAGCTGGAGAGTATATGTTACACAGTAAAAAAGATGTTATTCATTGATATAGGGAATTATGGAAGTAAATCTTTTTGGAGCTTATTTTGAAGGGGCATTTCTGGCAGCAATAGCGTCTTGTTTTATAAATGGAAGAATCTCTGAGCAACAAATAGATGCTGCGAAAGAGATTATTTCGAGGTTCAAAGAATATGAAATTGAACATGCAGCTATCATGCCTGAGAAGAAAGAAGAGCTAAAACGTCAATTGAAACAATTTCTTGATGCGAAGATTCAAGGACTCAAAGATAAACTAAGGGCTCAAGGAAAATTGTGGTAAGTGGAACTTAGTTGATCTAGTGAAAATTATTATGCCAGATAGTTTGGCTTACCGAAAAAACCTCGGTAGGCTTTTTGTTCACTGCAAATGGGTGTGTGTTGAATTAATTCAATAGCTTAACCAAATCCTTTTTTATAATTTTGCATCATTTTAATAGGCATTAAAACGATGCAAATCGATTAAATTAGGGAACGATGTAACTATGTTTTGACAAGAATTATCCGAAGAGATTTCACTTTGGATGTAAAAATCAATGATCTGAGATAAAAAGTGTGAAAATATTGCGAGAATTCGGGTTTTATAAATTTTGTTTTATAGAAAATACATAACTTTATAAACCAAACTTAATAAAATCATACGATTCTTATTTAGTATAATTTATTTGAGTATCAGTAAAGATGTCATCAAACAATGCTTGATTAGTAAGCAACGCGAGGTGGACCATTGCAATTGAGGGTGTGTTGAACTAATCTAATAACTTGACCAGGTCTTTCTTCATTTCCTCATCAATGTCTCGATAACGCTGGAAAGCCTTGCTGCCTTCCTTGTGGCCAGATAGGGCTGAGACAAGGTTTGGGTCTTTGACTTTTCTGTAAATGTTACCAATAAAAGTCCTTCGGGCCATGTGGCTACTGGCTACCTCATAGATGGGGCGCTTCACTTCCTCACGTGTTAAGGGGTCTAATGTGGTAACAATCCTATCAATGCCAGCGAGTTTGAAGAACTCCTTGATGGCCTTGTTGTATTTCTGCTCAGAAATAAACGGAAGAAGGCCTGGACCTTCAAAGTCCTCGTATCGTTTGAGAATCTCTTTAGCTCTCTCATTCAGTGGGACACGTACCGTTAAAGGTCGTCCTTCCTTTGTTTTCTTGGGTATATATTCGATCGCTCCATTGACAATACTTTGCTTTGTCATTCTGTAGAGGTCACTCACACGGCATCCAATGACAGACTGGAAGATAAAGATGTCACGCTGAATGGCGAGTTGTGGCCTTGCAGACAAATCCGCATTCCAGATCTGTTCCCTCTCGTCTAATGATATATAGACTGGTGTACCATATAGGCACTCTTCAATGGGGAATTTATCGAATGGGCGATTGGTGGTCTTCCCATTCTCATAGCACCACAAGAAAAAGGTCCTGATGCGTGAGAAACAATCTATCAGAGTGTTCTTTCCTCTGGGTTGAGGTGTGCGCTTTTCGGGTATGTTCTCATAGATTTGAGGGTATTTCTCGAAGTACTTATACTCGTTCTCAAAGAAATCCCACATGTCAGCAAGCGTTTCCCTGGTCACATCGTTCACGTCAAGAACAAAGTCTTTCCTGTTCCGTTTGGTTTTCTTGACATATAGCTCATATCGAAGCATGGATCGTTTCACCACCCTGAAATTCTTCTTGCGAACTTCAGACAGGCGGTGTTTCTCCAAAAACTCATCAAACATCTGCTCAAAGGTTTGTTTCTTTTCTCCTTCAGGAGTGAACTTTTCGGGGTGATAATATCGGACAAGGATAGCTTTAAGCCAGTCTTTATCCACATTGTCCTTGTCTAGTTCGTATTCCCTCTCGATAAAGCCTTTGAGTTTCCGGAGTTCTTCATTAGTCTCTGTACGAAGCTTTGGATCACAAATAGCCTTCGACTTGACACACTCATTCTTCTCGTCCCAAAGATTAGGATTGATGGTGAGTTCTGTCTGGGCAACTGAATCCAATCTCCTGCCATCCCTCTTTCATGTCTTTTTTATGGTTGTTGGGATAGTGTGTAAATTGCTTTATACAAAGGTAATACTTATCCTTTGAATGACCAAAATTTTTTCCCCACATTTTCCCCACATCTGCTAAAAACCTTGCAAAACGCTTAAATGCGCTTAAAATTCAAGAATTTTATAATATGCTGAAAATCAATGAGTAATAAGCGAAATTAAAGGGTTTTCAATTGAATGCAATTTAAGCGGTTTTAATATTTTCAATTGCGGCTCTGGGTACAGAAAACTAAGCGTAAGGCGCTGGAACTCGGTGAGTTTTGGCGCTTTTAGTGTTTTCTACTGGAACATGGCGCTTTTAGTGTTTTCTACTGGAACATTACTGGAACTTTTTCTCCATGTTTCTCAGTGTTTTTGCTCTCATACTAAATGTAAACGCTCTAATTGTACTACGCTATCATCCTAAGGAAGATCAAGTATTATTAAACCTCGGTCAAGCGCATCGGTGATGAAGCGTTCATGGGTATCAGCGGCCTGGGGGCATCACCATCCCCAACTCGGTCATCTCCATCGGCGAGTGGGCGTTCGACGAGTGCCGTAGCCTCACTGATGTGTACAGTTACTCGAAAGTGTCCTATGGAACTTATCCTTTTATCTGCATGGTGGAAACCTACCAAGCCGACGGGAACTAGTATCCCTATTTCGGGCAGATTGTGGAGGTGGAACCTGGAACGGACTTGCCTGGTGACGTGAACGGTGACAGCGAGGCCAACATCTATATCATTGTCATGATTTTATTCATTTTTTTTTCTTGACTGGCTGATAAATCGGAAATTATAGCTAAATTTGCCCTGTCATCAGAGTTCTGTTTACTTCACTCAACCAACCAAGTGAAATCTATGACACATTGATTCCCTGGCAACTGTTTGTTGTCCAGGGTGTTGTGAGATTTATGCATTGTGGTGAAGCGGTGCTTGTGAAATGGCAAGATTACGGCATGGCTCTGGTGGTAATGAAACGACTGAATCAGAAACTATAACCATATATAAACCAGTCATTATGTATAAAATTGAGAATCATCCTATTCTTGACCTTCCAAAAGAAGAATACGTGGAATTCCAGTTTGAAGGGAGAACCGTTCGCGGTCAAAAAGGCAAAACCATAGCCGCCGCCCTTCATCAGGCAGGATTTGTTGTGCACAGCCACAGCACCAGCGGCCGCAACCGCAGTCTGGAGTGCGGCATCGGCAAGTGCGGTGCCTGCGAGATGCTCGTCGACGGCCAGGTGCGCCGCATCTGCATCACCAGCGTTGACGGCGTGAAAGAGGTGCGCGAGATTTCCAAGGACTACATGCCCGAGGGCAAGCCCCGTGCGGCCCAAGACACCAAGATTTACAAGACCACGGTGGCCATCATCGGCGGCGGTCCTGCCGGCCTGGCATGCCGCGAACAGCTCACCGCGCTGGGCATTCCCAACATCGTGGTGGACAACAACGCTACCGAGGGTGGTCAGTTCAATATGCAGACCCACCAGTTTTTCTTCTTTGAGAAGGACCAGAAGTTTGGTGGCATGCGCGGTTTTGACATTGCCAAGACCCTTGCCGGCGAGAACCATGACGGCATCCTGCTCAACAACACCGTGTGGGACCTGCTTGAAGGACGCCGCATCGCCCTGAAGAATATCGTCACCCAGGAGGTGAGCTATATCGATGCCGACCATCTGGTAGTGGCTACCGGTGCCGTGCCGTTCATGCCCGTGTTTGAGAACGATGACGTGCCCGGCGTTTACACCGCTGCCGTATTCCAGAAGATGATGAACCAGGAGCACACCCTGTTGGGCAAGCGCGTGCTCACCGTGGGCGCCGGCAACATCGGCTACCTCACCAGCTACCAGGCCATGCAGGCCGGTGCAACCATCAAGGCCATCATCGAGGGTATGGACCACGAGGGCGGTTTCCCCGTTCAGGCCAACCGTGTACGCCGTCTGGGCATCCCCATCATGACCTCACATGTGCTCATCCGCGCTATCCCCAACGATGACTACACCGGTGTCAAGGGCGCAGTGATTGCCGAGTGCAAGAACTTCCAGCCCATCCCCGGCACCGAGCGCGTGATCGACGACATCGACATCATCAACATCTGCACGGGTCTGATTCCCGACAACCAGCTGCTCGTGAAGGGCCGTTCGGTGTTTGGCCGCAACGTCTATGGCGCCGGCGATGCCGTCCGCATCGGCGAGGGCACCAGTGCCGTGCTGCGTGGCAAGCAGGTGGCCTATGAGGTGGCTCAGGAATTGGGCATCCGTTTCCCCTATGAGGACTATCTGGAGGTTTCCCGTCAGTATATCGACTCGCAGCAGCGCCCCGTGCGTCTGCTCGACCAGCCGCGCGTGCCCAGCGAGGAGCGCATGGCCCTGAAGCCCTATGTGCAGATCAACTGCCTCTACGGCTTCGCTTGTAACCCCTGTACTTTTGCCTGCCCGCAGGGCGCCATCACCAAGCCGACCACATCGTCGGTTCCCGTGGTCGATTATGACAAGTGTATCGGCTGTATGCAGTGCGTGAACCACTGCCCCGGTCTGGCCATCTTCGGCTACGACAAGCGCAAGAATATCATCTTCCTGCCAGTAGAGTATGAGGTGGAAGAGGGCAAGGAAGTCTTCCTCGTTGACGACAACGGCGCCAAGGTGGGCGAAGGCCTCATCGAGAAGGTGCTCAAGAAAGACAACAAGACCAATGTGGCCCGCGTACAGGCTACCCAGGTCGATGACCTGAATGCCGTGAAGGGCTTCATCCTCAAGGAGCGTTATCCCGAGCCCTTGAACCTGCGGCCCCTTACAGATCCCGAAGAGGGCAAGTCCTTCGTCTGCCACTGCGAGGATGTGGATGTGCAGACCCTGCTCGCCGTGGTTGGCGACCGCAAGTACATCTCGGTGGACGAACTCAAGCACACCACCCGCATGGGTATGGGTCCCTGCCGCGGCAAGCGCTGCGTGTCGCGCGCCAAGCAGATCCTGCGTGCCCACGGCATCGAGGTGACCGGCGACAGCACCCCGCGTGCACCGCTGGCCAACCAGGTTACCCTGGGCGACGTCTATAATGGTGAAAGCAAAGAGACCTTCGTGTTTGAGCACGGCTCAGTCATCGAGAAAGCCGAGACCGAAATTCTCGTTGCTGGCGGTGGTATGGCCGGTAGTGCCGCATTCCGCTACTTTGCCGAGGCCGGAAAGCGCGTTATCCTGGTCAACTATGACCGCGGTTCGACGTGGCGCTGCATCGGTGGCGGACGTCCTGCCTTCTCCAACCCCGACATCAGCGATATCGCCATGCACAACCTGGAAATCTTCCGCGACGACCAGCAGCACTGCAATATCGACCTGAAGATGACCCGCTATGTCAACCTCGTGCACGATGACGCTACTTATCGCTCACTCGACGCTTCTCGCGCCTGGAGCGAGGCCTACATGATCGACCGTAAGGACTTCACCGAGAAGATTTCGCCCTACTGGAATCCCAACGACAACATCTACAGCCACGCGCTGATTTCCGAGAACTGCTGGCAGGCTACACCGGGCCGCACCATCGAGTATGTGCGCACGGTGGGCAAGCAGCATGGCGGCGAGGTGCTCGAGGACTGCGAGGTGCTGCACGTGCAGCGTGCCGGTGACAAGTACCGCGTGCTGGTGCGTCGCCACGACAAGCACTACGTGGAATACACCTGCGACCACTTTGTCAACGCCATGGGTTGGGGCGCTGAGAAGTTTACCGACATGCTCGGTATCGACACCCAGCTCTTCCCCGTCAAGCACCAGGCATTCATCACCCGTCGACTGCCCAACATGGGTGTCAACGGTGATTCGCTCGACATGATCATCGACCGTCGTCACTATAAGGGCTTCAATGCCGTTTACGGCCAGCAGTTCCTGCACACCGGTCAAATCATCGGCTGCGCGTCACCCGACTGCGATGCCTATGAGTCACGCCAGAACCTGAAGTACAACAGCCAAGCCTTCCTCAAGATCGTGAGCGAGATGTTTGCCCAGTGGATACCCAATCTAGCATCCGTCGGCTTCCATGCTGTATGGGCCGGCTACTACATCGAGCCGCGCTACATCATCGATTCCGAAGTTGGTCTGTTGACTGGTCTGCGTGGTCACGGCTTCATGCTTGGCCAGTACCTGGCTAAACTCTACGTGGACAAGTACCTGGGCAAGCCCGTTCCCGAATACATGAAGGACCTCGCCATCGGCGGCAAGGGCCTCAGCGAGAACGCCTTCCAGTAATCAGACATCCAAAAATCCCAAATAAAAGTGCCCCGACGTAGTTGTCGGGGCACTTTGTTATTATTTGTTTGTAATTTATCTGGCTGTTGTTTGCCGTTGATCACGAGTCAAAAAGTCCCATTTCATCGCCGTTTTTGGTCGTATTCTTGAATTAGAACACCCCTGCCTCAAAAGATTGCAACATTTCTCTTGTTTTCTTATACTTTTGCAGAAAATCTCGTAATTATTCATCCAAATTTTTAGATCTATGAAGAAATTATTATTACTATTAATTGCTGTTGTTGCCCTAGGAGAGGCGGCAGCCGATGAAATTCCCGCCGGCTTCAGGCCTTTGGAGACACCAACCACTGTCCGCCCCGACTACCAGGTGATTGCCGATGGAGTTAAAATGCCTAATGAGCTGAAGTTCTTTAATCCCAAGACGTCCACCCCTTCGCGTTCTTCGTCAATTATCTATGATCAGCCTGAGGGTGAATTGAAGACATACTACCGCTCGGGTGGTGCGATGTTCTTTCTAGACTTGTTTGTTGATATACAGCTGGTAACTGGTCCTCAAGAAGGCCATGCTTATGTGGTTTACGGCGATAACGGTAAGGTTTATCTCAAAGATCCCGTCTATGGCCTTAAAACTGGTGCATGGGTTGAAGGCACGTTGAGCGATGACGGCACTCAGATCATTGTCCCCATGGGGCAACCTATCTATGAGCAAGATGGCTATACCCTTGACTTGTGTTGGGCTTCCACAGAATATGGAGGACCAGATTACTATAATTATTATCCGATAGACTTCACTGTTGATGAGCGCATTGTCGATGCTGTTTATACCATCGATGGCGACTGCCTTTATCTTGAAAACACCACTGGTGACCTAGATGCCGGTTTCCCCGATGCTGCCAGTATCTATGGCCTGAGTGCCGTATGGAGCAATGATATCACTCATTGGAACATGTGTATTGACTTTGGCACGGTTTATACCGAGCGTCCCTTTGACCCATGGCCTGTTATCACCGAGCAGCCCGAAGGCGAACTGGTTGATTACCTCCGCTCTGGCGAATACCTCTTAAATGGTGCTTTGGGTCTATCTATGGGTGTGCAGTTTGGTAAGGCTTATTGTGTCTTCGGTAACGACGGCAAGGTGTATATAGGGCAGCCCATTCAAAATGCTGGATACTATAAACAACCGGCTTCAATATCAGAAAGTCCTAATCCTGATTTTCAGATCCTTCATTGGGTTGAAGGGACATTAAGTGAGGATGGCACCACCATCACCGTTCCCATGATGCAGGGCCTCGTATGGGACGAGGAAAATGACGTGGCTTATGTCCTGGCCAATGTCACCATATTAGTCAACGAGGACGGTCAGATATACTACCACATCAACGATGATGTTACCGAGATGACCTATACCATCGACGGCAACAAACTCATCCTGAACGGCACCGACGGTGACATGAATGCCGAATGGCCTATGCAGATAACGGGCATGGCCGAGTGCATATTATACCAGCAGTATGACAACGCAATGGTTTTCTCAGGGAATATGGACTGGAACACCGTTTGGCATAAGATTGTCAGGACGCCTGTTGTCCCAGCCAACCCCAGCCTGGATCCTGCAGACTTATATGGTCAGGATGCGTGGTATGACTGCGGTAATGAAAGTGGCGCGAGCGAGTTAAAACACTTCATCATACTAGAAGATGTTGACGGAAATCCCATCGATGAAAAATATGTGACTTACAGCATCTTCACCGACGATGACCAGCTTTTCACCTTTGAAGCAAACACATACTTATATGACTTGACTGAAGATATGACCGAGATACCCTATAACACTCAAGGAAAGGCCTTAACGCATCGGCACACTAAATTTTATCGCACCAATGCAGAGGGGTATGAGCGTTTCTTTGATTGGCGCATCGGCATTCAGGTGTACTACACGGTAGAAGGTGTCCGCAAGGCTTCCGATATCGTTTACTATGAAGTGTTTGACCACGACACCAATGTTAACGAGGTTGCTGACTGCAAAACCGTTGCAGGGGTGAGGTACTACAATATGGCGGGCCAAGAGATGCGTGAGGCTAACGGTATCTGCATCGCCGTAATCACATATACCGACGGCACTACCAGCACCATCAAGCTTGTTAAGTAATTTATTGATTCTTATATTATTAACTGACCCGTAAGGGTCACAAAAACTTACACAAAGATGAAAAAAACTATTTTTGCGCTCTTTGCAGTGCTATGTTTCTCGATTCCAGCGCTGGCAGACGAGGAAACCGGTTTTATTCGTGGCGACGTGGATTTGGATGGCAGTGTCAACATCGCCGATGTGACCGCCCTAATCGACTACTTGCTCAGTGGGCAATGGCCATCTGAGGCTCCCGAGCCCGAGGTCTTTACCGTCAATGGCGTATCCTTTACGATGATTCCTGTTGAGGGTGGCACGTTCTTGATGGGCGGCACCGAAGAGCAGGAAAGCGACTGCGAAGACGAATATCCCGTCCACGAGGTGACTTTGTCAAGTTTCAGCATCGGCCAGACCGAGGTAACATGTGAACTCTGGAAAGCGGTGATGGGTGATCGTCCGGATTATCCTAACGATATGCAGAGGCCTATGGAAGCGGTTACTTGGGCCGAATGCCAGGAATTTATCGCCGCATTGAACGAGATGACGGGTAAACAGTTCCGCTTGCCCACCGAAGCCGAGTGGGAGTTTGCTGCTCGCGGAGGCAACTTGAGCGAGGGCTACAAGTATGCCGGCAGCAACAATTATAATGATGTGGCATGGTGTGGTGGAAATGCCTACTGGGCGCAACCCGTTGCTACAAAGGCACCTAATGAGTTGGGCCTTTATGACATGAGTGGTAACGTGAGTGAATGGTGCAATGATTTCTATGGTCCGTATACGAGCGAGGCACAAACCAACCCGACAGGTCCAGATAGTGGTCAGGAATTTGTATATCGTAGTGGCCCGTATAATTATCCAGCAAGTGCTAGCCGGGTGGCGCACCGCTATCATGCGGAAGGCCTCTATCAGCATATGGGAGGCTTGGGCCTGCGCCTTGCCCTCTAATTGCTTGGCGATTCAGGAGAGTTCAATATAGAGTTATGTGTCGCCACGGCTGCAAACGGCTGTGGCGACACTTCGCATGTTGTGTGTTTTTTTTGGAAATGTGTCGGAATAAATGTACCTTTGTAGCAAAAGAGCAATAACACCGATATGAAATTCAAGCGATATATCATCATATTGATTGCGGTCATGAGTGCCTTGACAGGATTTGCCCGTGCTGCCGACAACAGAACATTTCATAAGTTTTTTAATCTCACTCCCGTTGAATTTGTCGATAAACTTAATGATTATGTTCTACGTAATCAGATTGATAGTGCGATGCTGTGTGCAAATATCCAAGCCAGCAAATATGGCAAGGAAAAGCTCACCACTGAGGAAATCAGGGCATGTTGCACCGCTTTCCGGTACATGGGATTAGAATATCTTAGGAGTTATTACAACTACCAAATTGCAGCCGAATGTTACCTAAAAGCTACACAAATAGCCGATAAATATGGATTTGAATCATTACAGAATAACTTAGCCATTGAAAAAGCCATATTGACAGCAACACAAAATGAATTGGAAAACAACTTTGTGGTCTATAATAATCAGGTAATGGATGATTTCAAGAAAGCTTTCTATCACTCACTTAATCAGCTCAAGTCGGAAGATTCAGAAATCAACAAGAATATTATGGAATCAACTTTGTCAAACTTGCTGTATCTTGCACTCAAGTTTGACAAGACCAATGATGTGATTGGTGAAATCCAAACCTATCGAGAGGCGCAAAATCGTTTTGGCGTCAGTTGCAATGTAGATAAAGTACTGTGTGAAGCGATTGATAGTTACAATGATGGTAACTATGAAAAGGCTGCTGTTGTTTTGCAGACCCCAATCACATATTCCGCTATTTTCAATGAAAAAGATATCATTCAGATTCAAGGCATGATCAAAATTGTCCAGTATGCTGTGTTGTTAAAGAGCGGAAAGAGAACTGAGGCATTAAAAATTCTGCTAGAGCAGGAACAGTTTCTGCGTGATAACGAGATGCCGTTTGAATTGCTGGAGGTGCTGCAACTCATCAAGCGGCACTATGAAGTAGAGGGTAATATGACATTTGCCGACAAATATAGCTTGCTTTACTTCACCACCAAGGACGAGTTCATCAATAAGAGTCGCTTGGGCAAGATGGATCAGGCGAAACTTAATCTGGAACTGGAGGAGACGCGTGAGCGAATCCGTGAGATGAGTTACCGGCAGCAGATGCAGACCATCTTACTGTGGAGCGCCATTATCATCACGTTGCTGGCACTCACCATCCTGGGGGTGCTGTATGCCAACTACCGGAAGACCAAGCGCACCAACCGCCTGTTGTATGAGAAAAATGTTGCCCTACTCAATGACAAAAAACAATTGCGTCCTATCGCCGAAATCCCCAAAAAAACTACCAAGGACGAGCTCTCGCCCGCTGACGTGGAACTGCTGGACAAGATTACTGCTGTGATGGAATCGTCGCCCGAGGTATTCAACGAGGCGTTCTCGCTCAACCGCCTTGCCGAACTGGTCAGCAGCAACACGAAGTATGTGTCCCGTGCCATCAACATCGGCAAACAATGCAACTTCAGCGTGCTGTTGAACGAGTACCGCATCAAGGAGGCTTGCCGGCGGCTGATGGATACCGAGAACTACGGCAATTACACGATTGAGGGCATCGCAAACAGCGTTGGCTATAAGTCTCGCAGCAATTTCGCGAGCATTTTCAAGGAGAGTGTAGGACTTACCCCCTCGGCGTTCCAGAGGATGAGTCGTGATGGGGAAAACGTTATTGACCTTTACAAGGAATAAAGCCCTGCAAGAGGGTACCACGCCGCTTAATTCGTCAATTGCGGTGAAACTGCTTCTTCCTTACAGATGAGGCGGTTCTCGTTCATGCGGGACATGTATTGCTGGATGAGGGCTTTGAGGAATTGCTCCAGCGCAGGTTGTTCGGGCAATTGACCGACCAAATTGTTTTTCAATAGTTTGTCGGTTTTGAAGCGATAAACGGCGGTGGTGCGGGTGCCATCGAACTGGAGCAACAGGTCACCCTTGACGAGCTGGTAGATTCCCGCATTGTAGTTGAAGGCCCACGTCCCATCAGGGTCAGCGGACAGCACATCGGCGCCGAAGGCGATATAGGGCTTGTCGTAGCCCAACAGGTGCAGCAAGGTGGGCGTGATGTCGGTCTGCTGGACGATCACGTCGTCGCGCAGGGCGGGCGCCAGCGTGCCGTCGGGCGTGAAGAAGATGATGGGAATGCTGTACAGCCCCAGGTCGGTCTTATAGACGTCGTGGCTAGCCTGGTTGGTGTGGTCGGCCACGAGGACGAAGATCGTGTTCTGGTACCACGGCTCGCGGCTTGCGCGCTCAAAGAAGCGACGCAGGGCCAGGTCGGTATAGCGCACACACTTGTGGATAGGCTGGCCGCCCTCGTCACGCAAACTGTCACGGTACTGCTCGGGAACGTTGTAGGGATGATGTGATGACGCGGTGAAGACTGTGGCTAGGAAGGGCTGTTTCATGCCCTCGATGTTGTCGAGGGTGAACTGCAGGAAAGGCTCGTCCCAGATGGCCCATTTTCCGTCAAAATCGCCCATTCCATCGTATTTTTTCGACATGCAATACTCGTCCAGGCCATAGTAGCGCTCATAGCCGATGCTGTGGGCATAGGCGCTGAAACCCATCGAAATGTTGTGCCCGCCGTGAAAAAAAGCCGTGCTGTAACCCTGACGGTCCAGCATCGACGAGATGCCGTCCACATCGTTGAGCGAGGCAGGCGTGAGGAAGAATGACTCAACCATCATGGGCAGGCCCGACAAAATTGAGGGCATGGCATCCATGCTGATGCGGCCGTTGGCAAAACTGTACTTGAAAGTCAGAGATTTCGTCAACAGGCTGTCGATAAACGGCATGTAGCCCTTATAATTGCCGCCGTCCAGGTCAGGGTTGAGCGAGCCGATATACTCCTTGCCCATGCTCTCGACGATGAGGATGACCACGTTCTTGCCCGGGTGACTCAGGGCGTCCACAACGGGCTGGGTATGCTCGGGACTGTAGGTGGCCTCCATCTGCTCTTTGGTCATGTAATCGGGCGTGACAAAGACTTTCTTGCCGATGCTGCGAATCATCGAGAACGGCGTGTTCAGCACCACCGAAGCCTCTACAGGGCGGTTGACAAACTCGTTGGCGTTGCTTATGGTGATGGGGCGCGTGCCCGCCGTGACGCTCCCTCGAATGCCCACGATGGCCAACGGAATCATCACCAACAGCGCAACAGCTTGTGAGATATAATACTGTGAGCCAAAACGATATACTTCAAGCCGTGGCTTGGTATAGCAGCGCCACAAGATCAACACCAGCGCGACAAATGCCAGCACCAGATACCAGTGACGGATGAATTCGGTCAGGAGGATGGACGTGATGTTGCCCTCGTTGGCAAACTCGGTGAATACCGTCACCGTCGAACGGCGGCCCGTATATTGAAAATAGACCGCATCCATCAGATTGCTGGCGATGGCAACGGCATTGGTGACGACAAACAGCCACTTGAGTCCCTTGTGAATTGCCGGACGCTCCTTGAGGTGCAGCGGCAACAGCATGAGCACCAGATAGATGCTATTGACATAGAGCAAAGCAGACGTATCGAAAACCAGCGAACCATGCAGCATGCTCTTGAACAACGGCCACGACATGTAAGGTGCAAAGGTGGACCAGTTCTCGGCAAAGAACGCCACACGCGACAGCATCCACACGAGATAGGCCACCAGCATATTCAGCACAGCAGCCCCTATATTGCTATGAATCAACTTTTTCCACATTGGATATCACATCATTCTAGATGAACTAGATAATCTAGAAACATAATTCCTGAATTATAGTAGTTTGAGCATCTGTTCGATGATGTCGCGGTTGTTGCTCAGTCGGGGGACCTTGCGCTGGCCACCCAATTTGCCGGTGGAAGCGAGCCATTTGTCAAACAGGCCTGTGGGAGCGACAACCAAAGTGGGCGGGGCCAGGAAGATGTCGCCCGTGCGCTTGGCATCATAGTCGCTGTTGACTTCGCGCAGATGCTGGTCCAGCAGCTGCATGAATCGCTCCTTGTCGGCGGGCTCGCGCTCAAACTCGATAAGCCACTGGTGGTGACCGCGTTGGCCATCATGCGCATATACCGGTGCGGCAGTATAGTTGAGGACTTCGCTTCCCGTCTCCTTCTCGGCAAGTGCGATGGCATGGTCGGCATTGTGCACCATCAACTCCTCGCCGAAGGCGTTGATAAAACTGCGAGTGCGGCCTGCTATGGTGATTTTGACGGGGTTGAGCTGTTCAATGGTCACCGTGTCACCCAGGCGGTAGCGCCACAACCCGTTGGCAGCTGTGATGATGAGTTCATAGGTGCGACCGGTCTCAATCTCCCAGATGGGATAGACCTCGGGAGTCTCGCTGTCACAGTCCTCGACAGGCAGGAACTCATAGAATACTCCAACATCGAGCAGCAGCAACATTGCTTCGCTCGACCAGTCACTCTGTACGGCAAAGAAACCCTCGCTGGCATTGTAGGTGTCCAAGAAGTGCATCTTGGACATGTCACAGAGTTGTTCATATTGCTGCCTGTAAGGCTCAAACGCGATGCCACCATGGAAGAATACCTCCAGGTTGGGCCACACCTCGTGGATACAGGACTTGCCGGTGCGCTGCAGCACCTCGCGCAGCACCGTCAGGAACCACGACGGCACACCACTCAGGTTGGTCACGTTGGCACCAATGCTGGACTCGACCAGTTGTGGCAGTTTCTCGGTCCAATCCTCCATAAGAGCCACCTGTTTGCTGGGGATGCGTGCCAAATTGGCCAATGGATTCATGTTCTCGATGAGGTTGGCACTCAAGTCCCCTACCCTAACGCCAGGTTTCAGCTTCAGGTTGTTGGCAAAACTGCCCCCCAGGATGAATGCTTTTCCCGAGAAGATGCGGCTGGCGGGATTCAGGTTCAAGTAGTGAGAAACCACATCGCTTGCCCCTATATAGTGATTCCAACGGAACGATTCGCGGGTAATGGGGATATACTTGCTGCGACCGTCGCTCGTACCCGACGATTGGGCAAAATTCATGCAACGACCGGGCCACAACTCGTCCTTGATGCCATTGACCATGCGCATGATTTGCGGCCTCAGGTCCTCGTAGGAGTACAAAGGCAACGTCGAAGCAAACTGCCGATAGGTTCTGATGGAAGAGAAGTCATATTTACGTCCTATGCGCGTCAGGGCGGCTTTCTCGATCAGGCGCACCAACTCACCCTGCTGCACGGCATCGGCATGGTCGATGAAGCGGGCATGCTCCTGCATGCGCGCCAAGAAATGACTGCGGACAAGTGGTGTGAAATCTATCATTGTTGCAAAAGTAGTAATAAACCCCGAAACCACGTGAATCAGACATAGAAAAATCAAGAAAACCATGCCCTTTGTCGATGAAAATGAACTCCTGGGCGCTTCATCTCGCAAGAAGAGGCCTTTTTGGTTATTTAGGCATGGAATATGCAGTTTTATGGGTGATTAGTCGATTAGTTATGAATATTTGTCTAAAAAATTTGCATCAATTCATCAATGTCGCTAATTTTGGGGCAACAAACATTTAGTAACTCATTAAAACATACGCACTATGAAACGGTTTATCTTAACAATGGTGGCAATGCTGACCCTCGGGGCAGCAGCCAATGCGATGAGCTACAAGGCGGCCCGCGATCAGGCATTCTTCTTGACCGACAAGATGGCCTATGAGCTTGGCCTGAGTGACGACCAGTACAATGCCGTATATGAAATCAACATGGACTATATCATGTGCCTGGACGTGTATGATGATATCTTCGGCACCTTCTGGAACCGCCGCAACAACGAGCTGAGGTTTGTGCTCTCGCCTTACCAGTATCAGCGCTACATGCAGCTCGAGTACTTCTATCGCCCCGTGTCGTGGGAGAACAAGAAGTTTGTGTTCACTATCTATAACCACTATCCCAAGAACCGGTTCTATCGCGCCGCGCCTCCGGGATATCAGGTTTACAAGGGCTCTAACCGCTATTTTGACCACAGTGCATACAGCGGACGCACTTTTGGAGCTCCTGACAGCAAGTCGCAGCCCAAGCCCGGCACTGGTGGCACGCAGCCCGGCATGCACACTCCCAAGAGCCAGCCTGGCAGCAAGAGCCAGCCCGGCATGATGACCAAGAAGCAGGCCGTCAACCAGGGCAAGCAGCAGATGAACAAGCCGCCCCGCCGTTAAAAGGCCCGTTGCGGTAAACACATAAAAACAGAAGAGAATTCCCGACTCTGGGGGTTCTCTTCTGTCGTTCTTGTAATGGGCTGATTCTCTACTGTTTCTTGAGTTCGAAGCCCACCATGACGTCCTCGTAATTGTCGAGCAGCGTCGACAAGGCCTTGATGGTGGAGCTGTCGCTGAAACGCCCCAGCAGCGACATCAGGTTCAACAGCTTGTCGGCATCAAAAGTGAGTTGCAGTTTCTTTTTGCCGTCACGCTTGAGGCTGGCATTCATGGGCACACCATGCCACTTGAATGTAATTTTCTCGGTCGTCGGATTATAGTTGTAGGTCCCCTTGACGCTAGCGCCCATCAACTTCATGGAGCACGTTCCGTCCACGTTGAACACAAACTGCGGACGCGCCTTGTCCAGACCGATTTTCTTGTAGGCATTCTTGAGTTTTTTCTTCAGTTTGCCCTTAGCAATCGGCTTGGCAATTCCTGCAAGCAGGTTTTTGCCGCTCACGCCAACACTGGGCGCATTATATTTCCAATCGCCCTGCAAAGTAAGGTTGATTCTCCGGGTCTCGTTGGCGATGTCGTCCTCGGTCATCGTGAACACATCGTCGGGGTGCAGGTCTCGCCCGGCATTGTGGCGCGACGTGCTGCAACTGGTGGTCATGGGCATCAACAGGGCCGCGATGACACAGAAAAATGCTATGAATCGTCTCATTGTCAAAAGTATTATGACGCAAATTTAACCCTTTTTTCTAAAAAACAAATCCAAAAACAGCATAGAAATAAAAAAAATAGTACCTTTGCAAGTTGTCAACGATTGACTGCATCAAAAAACGCTGATAATAATAAGAAAATAAAAATAAAAAATAACGAATTATGGTAGTAGGTTACGGTGGTCGCAAGATTATCATGGAGAATGATGATACGTCTTACTATGGACGCATCTTGATCAAGGCATTAGCCAAGAACTATCCTGATAATTACTACATCCTGTATTCTCCTGAGAACAATTCTAACAAGCGTCTCACGGCATTGTTCAACGAGGAAAGTGTGCGCGTGAAATTCCCGCGCAGCCACATCCACAGCAAGGAACGTTGGTACACCGGCAACGGCATAGTCCGTTCTGCCAAGGGCCATGGCGTGAACACATTCCACGGCATCGACGACGGTATTTCATCAGGTTTCGCCGGCAGCAATTTCCCGACGGTATTCACCATGACCGATCCGCTCTATCGCAATGCCAAAGGATGGTTAGAACGCATGCTCATGCAACGCCGCGCCCGCAAGGCGTGCAAAATCGCCAAGCGTATAATCGCCCTCAACGAGGTTGACCGCCAGACGATTATCGACCATTATCACGTCAAGCCCGACAACGTGGAGGTAGTACACCCCTGCTTCTTTGACGGCTGTGATGAGTCGGTGCCCGAGAGCATGTTCGAAATCCTGCGAGAGAAATATCACCTGCCCGAACGTTTTGTCTTGTATAAGGGTCGTTTGAACAAGAATGACAACCTGACCGAGGCGATGCAACTTGTGCATGCATTGCGCAACAACAAGATTTCTATCGTGATGCTGGGATACCGTACCGACCATTTCGACCACGTCATCAAAGAGGAGGCCCACGACATGCACATGTTCCACCGCTTCAAACAGGTGGACAAGGCACACATGGCCGACCTCACCGCAGTGTGCAAGATGGCTAAAGCAGTGATTATTCCCAATACCGACCGTGCACGTGACTTGTACAAAATCATCAACGCCCAGCGCAGCGGCGCAGTGGTCATCTGCAAGGATTCTCCCAAGGCGCGCGAGATTGGTGGCGACGGCGCCATCTACTATGATGACATCAATAAGGGTGCCGACTTGCTGAGCGATGTGCTAGACGATGAGAACAAGAAGGCTGCATTGCTGGCGGCTGCTCGTGCCAATTCCGAGCGATTCACGGCCAAGGAGTTAGCCGACCACATGATTCACATCTACCGCTCGGTACTGACTCACCGCCGCTTGTATCAACAGTAATCAGCGTAACCAATACCAACAAAGCGGCAAAGGATAGTGGAAATCCTTTGCCGCTTATCTTTTCCAAATCAGGAGACTACACGCTAGCGCTGGTCGGTGCCCCAGAGGAGTTTCTGGCGCAAGGTGCTGGCGAAGTTGTTTCCGGCCAGCTGCACGACACGGGCGCAGTGGGCTGCGCGCTTGATGGTCAGGGCCGAGCCTGTAGGGCATAAGGTTACCTCGCCGTCAATACTCACCTCGTAGTGCGTCGCACGCGTGTGGGTGCGCACGACAATGATGCTGTCGTCGCGCACGACAAGCGGGCGCATGGTCAATGAGTGGGGCGAAATGGGCGACAGCACCAAGCAGGACGTTGTGGGCTCCAGAATGGGGCCGCCAACGCTCATATTATAGGCCGTGGAACCGGTGGGCGTGCTCACGATGAGTCCATCACCGCGATAGGTGGTCAGGCTGTGGCTGCGCAGGCTGGTTTCCATATCGAGCATCGACGAGGTGTCGTGGCGCAGGATAGCTACCTCGTTCAACGCCCAAGGGTGAGAAATATCAACATCGTCGCACTCGACCTGCAGCATGGTGCGTTCCTCGATGCGGTAATTGCCTGCCAGCACATCGTCTATGATGCTGTTGCTCCCGTCGAGGTGTCCGTTGGTCAAGTAGCCCAGATGGCCCAGATTGATACCCAAAATGGGCATTCCCTGGCGCGACACCCACATGGCCGTGGTCAGGAAAGTGCCATCACCGCCCAATGAGAGAGCCATGTCGGCCTCAGGCACATGATTCACCTCAAACGAGGCAATCCCATTAGCATCCTGATGGCAAAGGTATTGCAGATACTCATGCTCGACGGCGATGTCAATTCCCCGATGGCGCAGGTATTCCAGCAGCGAGACAACCCTGGAGGTGTCGGCATGCTGATAAGTGTTTCCAAAGATAACCAGTCGTTTTATCATAATCCTGATTGCAATATCTCAATTATCGTTTTCTTGTTCTGTTACAGTGGTGCTGCCCGCTGGCTCTTGATGCAGGTATTCGGTGAGCGTTCGGGCCTTGACTGGGCCAATGACTGCCGCCAATGTCTGCTCATCGGCCTCGCGGATGCGCTTCAACGACTTGAATTGCTTGAGCAGCAGTGTACGGGTCTTGGGACCGATGCCCGGCACCTCGTCAAGGGTACTGTGCACCTGTCCCTTGCTGCGCTGTTTGCGGTGGAAGGTGATGGCAAAGCGGTGGGCCTCGTCGCGCAGGCGCTGGATGACGTGCAGGGTTTCACTGTTCTTGTCGATATACAAGGGGATGCTGTCGCCGGGGAAAAAGACCTCGTTCAAGCGCTTGGCGATTCCCACGACGGTCATCTGGCCATGCAGGCCGATGCTCTCAAGCGCCTCTACGGCCGACGTCACCTGGCCCTTGCCGCCATCGACGATGAGCAACTGCGGCAGTTCCTGCCCTTCCTGCACCAAGCGGCTGTAACGGCGCGTGATGACCTCGCGCATCGAGGCAAAATCGTCCGCCCCCTCGACAGTCTTGATGTTGAAATGCCGGTATTCCTTCTTGGAGGGCTTGGCATTGCGGAACACCACACACGACGCCACAGGAGTGGAACCACTGATGTTGCTGTTGTCAAAGCATTCCACATGCCGCGGCAGCACACTCATGCGCAGGTCGCGCTGCATGGTGGTGAGCGTGCGTGTCATCCGTTGCTCGGGGTTTAGTTTTTCCATGGCCCGCAGGCGATCAGTACGCTTCTGCACCGCATTTTTCACTGCAATGTCAAGCAGGCGCTTTTTGTCGCCGCGCTGGGGAATGGAACAGGTAAGTCCCGCAAATTCCACATCGGGCAGGACATTGACGACAGCCTCGGTCACATGTTCGCGGCGATAGGTCTCGGCAAAACGCTGACGCAGCTCGGCAATGGCCATCGACATGATCTCGGCATCGGTCTCGTCGCGGGTCGAGAGGCGATACTCGAGCGTGAGCGACTGCACCACTGCCCCACCCCGCATGTGCATGTAGTTGACCCATGCGGCATCATCGTCACGCAACAGGCCGAAGACGTCGATATTGTGTATGCTTGGGCTGACGATGACAGAACGCCGCCGCACATGCTCCAGCAGCTTATAGCGCCGCTTGATGACCTCGGCTTCCTCAAACCGCAGCTCACTGGCCAGCTGCTGCATCTGCTCCATGAGCAATTCCATTAACTGGTGGGTATCGCCGTTGAGAATCTGCCGTATCTCGCTGATGTATTCGCCATATTGCTCGGCACTCACAAGCCCTTGACAGCAGCCCTCGCAGCGGTGGATGTGGTATTGCAGACACAGGCGATGCTTGTGCCCCTCGATTGTTTCACGTGAAACATGCAAGCGGCAGGTGCGCAACGGGTAAATCTGTCGGATGGTGTCAATGAGGACTTTAGCGACTTCGGCTTTGGGGTATGGCCCGTAGAATCGGTCCCCCTTGGTCCTCGCCTCACGAGTAATGTACACACGCGGATAAAGACCACCCGAGATGCAGATCCAGGGATAACTCTTGTCATCCTTGAGCAGGACATTGTAGCGCGGCTGGAATTCCTTGATCAGGGCATTCTCCAGGTCGAGAGCCTCTTCCTCGGTATTGACGACAGTGTATTCCAGGTCAGCAATATTGCGCACAAGCATAGTCGTGCGCAACGATGCGTGTTCGCGGTTGAAGTAGGAGCTGACACGGCGCTTGAGGTTCTTGGCCTTGCCGACGTAAATGATCGTGCCCTCCCGATTGCGGTAGCGGTAAACGCCAGGCTCATCGGGGAGCAACGACAGCTTCAACTTCAGGTCGTCGGTCATGCCTCCAACTCAATCAACGCCCTAAACGATCAGGCTCAAACTCAAAAAGTGAACAGCGAAGTCACCTCAACATCGGGCGGGAACACCTCACGGCCGTGCAGGTCAGCCAGGTCACAGATGAAGTTGATGTAAATCTTCTTAGGGTTCATCGACTTCACCAGTTCATAGGCTGCGAGCATCGTGCCGCCAGTGGCGAGCAAGTCATCATGGATAACGACTACGTCGTCGGGCATGATGGCATCCTTGTGAATCTCAATGGTGTCGGTGCCGTATTCCTTGGTATAGGACTTCTGGATAACCTCAGCGGGCAACTTACCGGGCTTGCGCAGGGGCACAAAACCGGCATTTAGCTGGGTGGCGAGGATGGCACCGCCAATGAAGCCGCGGGCTTCGATGCCAACGACACGGGTCACGCCCTTGTCACGGTACAGGTCAGCCATGGCACGCGCCATAATCTGGAGCGCCTCGGTGTCCTTGAATGCGGTGGTCAAGTCCTTGAACTGAATACCCGGAACAGGGAAATCCGGAATATTGCGGACCACGCTTTTCACTTTCTCTAATTCTTGCTTATTCATTGTAAATCAGTATTTTATGTGTAGATTGTTTCACGTGGAACATTTATCTGCCCAATAGCGCGAGCAGGATATTGATGTCGCTTGGCGACACCCCAGGAATGCGTGAAGCCTGCCCCACCGTCTCGGGGTCAATGGCCTGCAATTTCTGGCGGGCCTCGGTAGATATCTGGAGTATCTGGGAGTAATCAAACTTGCCCTTGAGGGTCACATTATCGAGGCGCGCTACGCGGTCGGCAATAAGGGTCTCGCGCTCGATATATCCCTGATACTTGATGGCGATCTCGGCAGCCTCGATAATTTCGTCTCGGCGGGCCTCCTCCAAATTGCCAAGCTGGGCGCGTAATTCAGGCAACGCCTCGGCCAACATGGCCATATTAACCTGAGGACGCAACAGCAGGTCATACAGCCGCTGTCCTTGGCTCAAGGGTTGAATGCCGCGAGTTTCAAGCATGGGGTTAACGACGGCGGCTTTGACGGTAAATTGACGGCAAAACTCCGTTAGTGCATCCATCTGCTCCCGCTTGGAGCACATCAGGTCATATCTCTCCTGGGTGGCAAGGCCCAGACGATAGCTTTTCTCGGTCAAACGCATGTCGGCATCGTCCTGACGCAACAGAATGCGATGCTCGGCACGCGAGGTGAACATGCGGTAAGGCTCGTCCACACCACAGGTCACCAGGTCGTCGATAAGCACACCGATGTAGGCCTCGTTGCGTGCCAAAGTGAACGGTTCTCCTCCTGTGACATTTTGGTGGGCGTTAATGCCCGCGATGAGCCCCTGCCCTGCCGCTTCCTCATACCCTGTCGTGCCATTGACCTGTCCGGCGAGGAAAAGGTTCTTCACCAACTTGGATTCCAGCGTATGGGTTAACTGTGTCGGATCAAAGAAGTCATATTCGATGGCATATCCTGGACGGAAAGCGTGCACGTCGCGCAAGGCGGGAATGTGAGTCAGAGCCTCCATCTGCACCTCCCAGGGCAGTGACGACGAGAAGCCGTTGAGGTACATCTCGTGGGTGTCGGCACCTTCGGGCTCAATGAAGAGCTGATGAGAGGTTTTGTCGACAAAAGTGACGATTTTGGTCTCTATGCTGGGGCAATAACGGGGCCCGATACTGGTGATCTGTCCGTTGTAAAGGGGAGATTGCGGCAATCCTTCACGCAGGACATCATGCACCTGCTCGTTGGTATGAACAATCCAGCAGGGGCGCTGCGGCAGCCTGGAAGCGATGCCGGGAAGGAACGAGAAATGATGGAAATCATGCTCTCCCTCCTGCTTGATGCATTGCGAGAAGTCGATGGTGCGCTCGTCAAGACGGGGCGGTGTGCCGGTCTTCATGCGGCCAACGGTGAAGCCGAGTTGTGCCAATTGTTCAGTAATGCCTCTTGCGGGAGGTTCCGAAACGCGTCCGCCGGGCGTCTGCACCTTGCCCACGTGCATCAGGCCGTTAAGGAAAGTCCCTGCCGTGAGAATCACAGCCTTGGCACTGAAAGTGAGTCCAAGGGCGGTCTTGACACCCTTCACTACCCCACCCTCGATGACGAATTCATCGACAGAATCCTGCCACATGTACAGATTTGGCGTGTTTTCAAGCACCTTTCTCCACTCGAGAATGAACTGCTGACGGTCGCTCTGCGAACGCGGGCTCCACATCGCGGGTCCCTTGCTGCGGTTGAGCATTCTGAACTGGATGCTGGAACGGTCGGTAACAATACCCATCTGGCCGCCCAGGGCGTCAATCTCGCGCACGATCTGCCCCTTGGCGATGCCGCCTACTGCGGGATTACAGCTCATTTGCGCGATTTTATTCATGTCAATCGTGATCAGCAGGGTGTGTGAACCCAACCGGGCTGCCGCACTAGCAGCCTCGCAACCGGCATGGCCGGCCCCTACCACAATGACATCATAGTCGTTTCTCATGCAATAAACACGTTTTTAGGCAGAATCGCGAGTGCGTCATTTTCATGTTTTTCCATGATTTCGCGCTCTCCAGGACCCTTATCATTGATACCGCACAGGTGCAGCACGCCATGGATGATGACGCGCATGAGTTCGGTCTGATAAGGAGCACCCAGCATCTCGGCATTGCTGGCAACCGTGTCAAGCGAGATGACCATGTCGCCAGCAATGTGGCGCGAATTGGTGTAGTCAAACGTGATAATGTCCGTGTAATAATCATGCCCGAGGAACTCGCGGTTGGTGGCCAGGATATACTCGTCATCACAGAAGACGTAGGTCAAGCACCCTACCCGCTGTCCGTGGCTTTGAGCCACCTCGACAATCCATTGCTGCACCGCCTCGGTGTTGAGGCGTGGCATCTGCACGTTGCCTTGGGTCATGTAATTGATTTCGGTCATAATGGGTCTGTCTTAAAAAACGGGACACAAAGATAACACATTATTTTGATAAACAAGCATAAAATGCCAAGTTTTGAACCCTTGACGCGATTACTACAACTTTTTGGCAACGGTTTGGGGCAAAATGCGTGCCAGGTCTCCCCTGCCCGATTTTCTGGATTATTCCCAAAAACCGCTAATTGAGTGAAAAACAGCGAAAAATGGGACTTTGAGCGCTTGAGATTTCAATATTTCGATGATTGCAGTGGGTTGTGCGTGATTTTTTTGAAGAATTTGGCATAAAATTTGCAGGATTAAAGATAAACCAGTACCTTTGAGAAACCTTAATTGAAGGGTCCCGCATCAGGACCGAGAGACAACGCAGTTAACGAACACTAATATAAAAATGACATATTATGATACAGTATTTCACATCTAACCTCTGGCTCATTTGGGTAATCATCTCCATTGTGTGCCTCATCCTGGAATTATCATCGGGTGATTTTTTCATTCTGTGTTTCGCTATCGGTGCAGCTGCCTCGGCCATCATCGCCGGATGCGGTGCATCACTCACCTGGCAAATCATCATTTTTGCCATCGTTTCGGCCTTGAGTTTGCTGCTTGTGAGGCCCGCGCTCATCAAAAAGCTGCACAAACCCCATCGTGAACGCTTGAGCAATGCCGAGGCTATGGTCGGCAAAGAAGGACGCGTGAGCGAGGATATCATTGCCGGCGGTTATGGACGCGTAGCTATCGACGGCGACGACTGGAAAGCCCGCAGCATCGACGGCAGCGCCATCGCTCAGGGTGCCCGTGTGCGTGTTGTCAAGATGGACAGCATCATTGCCACCGTAGAACCCGCCTGACAGTGACTTAATTGAACTAATGACTAACAACTTAAAACAATAATATTATGCCATCCACATTAACAATTTTCCTGATTGTCGTTATTTTGTTGGCGCTTATTCTGGTAAAGAATAGCCTTGTGATTATTCCACAGAGTGAGACCAAGATCATTGAGCGCCTGGGTAAGTATTATGCCACCCTCAAACCCGGTATCAATATCATTATCCCGTTCATCGACCGCGCCAAGAGCATCGTAGCCTATGAGCACGGACGCTATCGCACCACCAATGTAATCGACCTGCGTGAGCAAGTGTACGACTTCGACAAGCAGAACGTGATTACCAAGGATAACGTAATGACCCAGATCAATGCACTGCTGTATTTCCAGATTATGGACCCGTTCAAGGCTGTGTATGAGATCAATAACCTGCCCAACGCTATCGAGAAGCTGACGCAGACCACATTGCGTAACATCATCGGTGAACTCGAGCTGGATCAGACGCTTACCTCGCGCGACACCATCAACTCCAAGCTGCGCGCCGTCCTTGACGATGCCACCAACAAGTGGGGTATCAAGGTCAACCGCGTTGAGCTGCAGGACATTCAGCCGCCTCAAACCGTGCTCCAGGCCATGGAGAAGCAGATGCAGGCCGAGCGTAACAAGCGTGCTACCATCTTGACCAGCGAGGGTCAGAAACAGGCTGCCATCCTCCAGTCCGAGGGTCAAAAGACCGCTCGCATCAACCAGGCCGAGGCCGACAAGCAGACCGAGATCCTGCGTGCCGAGGGTGAAGCCCAGGCCCGCATCCGCAAGGCCGAGGCCGAAGCTATCGCCATCGACAAGATTACCGAGGCCGTAGGCCAGAGCACTAACCCCGCCAACTATCTGCTTGCCCAGAAGTACATCCAGATGCTTGACACTGTTGCCGGCGGAGACAAGACCAAGACGGTTTACCTGCCTTACGAGGCCACCAACCTGCTGGGCTCCATCGGCGGCATTAAGGAACTCTTTACTGGCGACAACAACAAGAAGGAGTGATAGAGTAGGGGAAAGTCCAATACATCGGGCTAACCATCAACAAGGCACGATCGCATCATGGGCGACCGTGCCTTGATTTGTTATGAACGACGCTTCACATCAGCATCTTTTGGCGCCACACTCCAGGAGTGCAACCCTCATGCGCCTTGAAGGCATTGATAAACTGTGCCTTCCCCGAAAAACCTGACCTCGACGCTACCAGATCGATGCTAATCGATGTTGAATCAAGGAGTTGCTTAGCATAATCAATGCGCAGCTGAGTTATCCAGTCCACGAAACTGCAGCCATAGTGCGAGTTGATGTACTGCGACAGATAAACCCTGTTGGTTGACAGTTCTTGCGCCATCTGAACCATGGTGACTCCCTGCCTGCGAAAGCCCTCTTTCTTGACCCACTGGTTCACCCTTGAGGCCAACTCGTTGTGCAAAGTGGAGTCCTCATGCTTTGACGACTCAGGTCGAACATCTTCTACATTGTTGATTGATAGGGTTTTAAGTTCAACCATACTATTGACCGTCGAGACAAATAAATAGCCAAAAACCAGTGGCATGAGCAGATAATAAATAGCACTAAACTGGTGAGTCACAACAACGAAAATGATAAACAAGACAGCACTCACACTCACAACAATCAAACTGCGAACAACCATATTGAGGCAGATTAGGAGTTTTTCTTCCTCACTGCCTGGTTCGGGGCAAGAATCACGAACAACTCTAAACCTATAGAAAAAAGCGATACTGACGTGCATCAACTCGATGATAAAGAGGCCTATAGAGATATACAATAAGATTCTGGAAAGAGTAGGGGAGAGCAATAGCGACATCCACAGGAAACTGATGTAAACCGCAAATGCGATGATGGGAACGTGAAGTCGAGGGGTAGAAAGGCGCAACTGTGAAACGAAAAGCGGGAAAATCAAGAACATCAAAAATGTAGAAACCGCTACCAGTGAAACGTTAAGAACCTCACTAACAGGTGGATTTGTCACACTTAGACGAGTCAAGCATTGAAAAGCCGTCACGCAACCCACAAGCATCATCACAACTGAGAGCATCAGTTTGAACCGCTTGAAATGGCGCAAATGCGCAACTTTGGCATTGCCAATAAACAGCAATGCAAGTCCAAAAGCAGACGACACCAATACGGTACACAGCTGCGAAAATTCAAATAACGAGACAGGTAACATAACGTTTTCTTAAAAGCGGAGCAAAAATAGGAAAAAACCATCAATAATCAGTAAAAATTAGCAAAATGCAACCCAAAGGATGAAAAAATGCGTTTTTTTTGTATTTTTGCAGCCGTTTTCAAGAGCAAAGAATGGATTTTGATACCCTCGAATATGGGATTGTGTTAGTTGGCTGGGTGGTAGGCATCCTGCTAGGCACGATATTATTATTCGTCAAGCTTCCCGCCGATAAAGTGCATTTTACTTACCGCAGGGCAAAAAACACTTGTGCCATAACCATCATACTGTTCGGGCTGGAAATTCTGTTCCAGTGGCTGATACGCTTTTATTTCAAACTGGATGACCCCGCGTTATCGGTTTTCGTTTATCTGATGACATTTTGCGTAGCAACGCTGATATTCACAGGCGGCTTCTGCACCATGCTCGCGCCACACATTATGGACAAGAAACAGCGCATCATCCTTATTTCAGTATTAGTGTTCTATGGCACCTACCTGTTGATCAACTACTTCATTGACAACCGACGTATACAGTCCTACGGCATTCTCATCGCTTGTGCAATCCTGCTGGTCATCACGTGCATCTCGATCTACAAGTTTGTCTACATCTACCGCCACGCCATCAATGATCTGAAAACCTATTACGCTGATGTCGTAGAGAATCTCATGCGCTGGATGCCTGGAGTAGGGGCGGGCGTCATGCTGCTGCTCATTGCTGCTCCCATCACCTGTCTGTGTCCCAGGTGGGTAGGCATCAATCAGCTGGCATTGGGTATAGTGCTGTTTATCTACACCTTTATCTATACCATTGAATTTTCCTTCAGTTACAATACCGTGGCAGCGGCCATTCATCAGCAGCCTGAAGCCGATGAGCCACAAGACGCAGGCGATGAACCGGCAAAAAGCGGATCATCGTCACTGAGCGCTTCGCTGCAGGAGGTTATGCAGAGTAAAGAGTCACGCTGGCGTGAGCAAGGCGGATACCGCACTGCCGGACTTACCATCGAGCAAGCCGCTCGCGCCATGGGCACCAACCGCAGCTATCTGTCACGCTACCTGAACGAGGTGAGACAGATGACTTTCTATGAATGGGTGGCACGCATGCGCATCGATGAGGCACAATCCGTCATGGTTCAAGAGCGCGAAACCTCCATAGAACAAATTGCCTCAAGGGTGGGCTTCACCTCGGTGTCCACCTTCTCCAGCACATTCAAGAAAGTGGTGGGCGAGAGCCCTGCAAAGTGGCGAAATTCACAGTAACCTTTGATTTTTGCTTGTATTCTAAAAAACACCATTTCATCGGCTATTTTTGGTATTATTTAGTACTGATTCGTTAAAAAAATCAGCACACAACAATTATTCGCTTCCAGGCCTTGCAAGTGATGTGGATATTTCGTTTTTCTTTTATAACTTTGCATTCGCGACAAGAGGGATATGTGCCCTTCTCGTCGATGCTGAGGCTTTAAATTTTATGAGATAAAAGAACTGTGCATTCGGAATAATACTAGAAAAAATTAGTATCCTTTAAGTGTTAATCGAGAATTAGTCTGGTAGTATAAATACCAGCAAAAGAAACTAGTTAAGCAAGATAAATTCAGTTAGCCTGGGAAGGTTGACTGTTTTTTTTGTGGTTTGGGACCAAAAGCCAAAAAAAAATTGTAACTTCGTGGCGCCACAGGCCTGACTAATGCCTGCCAGCCACTCAATTACAGAATGATTAACGTTTTTCATATCGTATCCAATAAGCACTGGACCGGTGCCGAGCAGTATACCTATGACCTGGTGGACCGCTTGCGCAACGACCCGGACTTCTACGTCGAGGTAGTGTGCCGCAAACGCCCCATCGTGCTCAAGCAATACCGGCGCCTGGAAATCCCCATCTCCATCTTGCCGCTCAAGGGCGTGACCGACATCGACTCACCCGTGCGCTTCGCCCGCCTCCTGCGCAAGGGCAAGAACATCATCCACGTGCACAGCTTCAAGGACGCCTTCATGGCGGTGATGGCGCGCCGCATCAGCGAGAACCGCGACACACGCGTTGTGGTGAGCGTACACGGCGTTTACAAGCCCAAAAAGAACTACATGTACACCAAGTTGTACAAGTCCATCGACTGCTTTGTCTTCTCGTCTGAGATGGCTCGCGACGCCTTCCTGGGCAAGGCCAAGAAGACCTATGCCGACCGTGCCGTGGTGCTGCGAGACAGCGTCTGCGACAGCCACATCGGCACCACGGTGCCCGAGTTGCGCCGCGAACTGGGACTCGACAGCCACCAAGCACTGATCATGTACCATGGCAAACTGGCCCCTGAAAAAGGCCTGGACGCCCTCCTGGGTGCATTAACCCATGTGGACAAGTCCAAGTACCACCTGGCCATCATCGGCGAAGGAGAGCCCAAATACAAGGCAAAAATCAAAGGTTTCATCGTTGCCGCTGGCATGGTCAATAATGTCACGCTGCTGGGATTCAGGGACAACATCCTGGAATACCTACGCCAGGCCGACTTGGGCGTGCTGCCGTCCATCCAGCCCGAGGCGCTGGGAATCAGCAACCTGGAGTACATGATGGCCGGCAAGGCGCACATCTGCAGCAACAATGGCGCCCAACCCGAGTATGTCCATGACGGCGTGAACGGCATTCTCATCCCGCCGGGCGATGAACAGGCGCTGACCAACGCCATCAACCTGCTGCTCAACGACACAGCCACCCGCTCGCGCCTGGGCACGCAGGCCCAAAAGGACTTTGAGGACCACCTTGACTATCCCGCCTTCTACAAGAAGATGACCGACCTGTACCGCCATCTGCTTGAGGCTGCCCCTGTCGTGGAAATCGATGTCCCACAACCCGAAGAATAACAGAGATATAAGTCCCGTGAGATTGGTCTTGTGGGTACTGACTCAATAAAAAAACGCCGCCGGGGCACGATTGCCTCGGCGGACGTTTTTATTGTAGGGTAGGGGAAACGTCCCCGCCTGCTTTACTCGATCACGAACTGATAGAGCGTGCAACGGATGCTCTTGCTGGCGCAGTTACCGGCAGCAATCTGACGATAAGCGCGGCCAATGTACCAGGTCCAGTAGTCGGTGAACTCGCCCACCGTGCCGTTAGACTTGGTGTAGGGCAGCATACCCGTTACATTACCGTTGTTGTCAACGGCAAAGAGGCAAACCTCGCGACGCTGCGAACCGCTACTGTTATAAACAGTCTTGCGGATCTTGGTGTACCACCACGAGGTGCACTCACCAAAGCCGATCGGCTCACCCACGGGCTCATACTCCTTGGTGTCGAGGTTCTGGACACCATACTGTACCTTGCCGGTATAGGGTATTCCGTCATCCTCATACAGCAGGTTGATGAACTGCACGCGGCACAGCGAGTCGGTATCAAGAGCCTTGCCGAACTCAGGAGCCGGAGTCATCTCGATGGCGATGGGAGCCTTGTTCAGGTCATGAACATACAGGCAATAGCGCTTGCCAGCCTCAACAGTCACATTCTGGTCATATACAACAGGATAGGTGTAACCGCCGCTGCCGTCGCTCACACGCTTGTGCAACTTGAGGTTGACATTGCCGGCATCCACAGCATAGTAGCGGTTGGTACCGCCCGAAGGAACCGTGTTGAAGGTAGCCAGGAAAGTGGCACCGTCATTGCCGTACTCGACACCGTTGATGTCGATAAAGTACATATAATTGGCTGCACCGGCGGTGACAGGCTCATAGTAGCCGACCTGCACGTATGCCTTCTGAGACTCGTCAACAGGCTCTGCCATGTAGGAGACATCCTTTTTCTCACAGGAGCCCATGGTCACTGCCACCAGCAGCAATAATGCTATATATTTGAAACATTTCATAATCTATCGGATTTTAATATCATTAATAAATTATCTGGTAGTAGGCATATCACCAGGATAGCAGAACCACATGATTGAGCACTGGTAATCAAGCTCTTGACCGCCAATGGGCAACAGAGCATCGAGATTGCCCTTGTTCCACATGTACTCGGAATTGTAGCGCGGGCGCAGGCGGAAGCAGGGCGAGCCGTTGTTGTCGGCATTGAAGGCGCTCTTGCGTCCCTGTACCTGAGCGGGTTGCAACCAGAATCCCTTGTAAACCTTGGTAGGATCGGTATCCAGTTTCTGGTTAAGGGTCGTCTTGTCCCAACCGTTGTCATACTTGGGATAATCGCCTGTGTACTGAATGTCATAGAAGTACTTGCGCAGGTCAACCCAAGCTTCCATAGCACCCCAAGGATAGAGTGCCAGATACTTCTGCATCATGATGTGTGACAGCGAGAAATCGCTCTGTGACAGACCGGCCACGTAGGGACCATTCAGGTATTCCTGAGCCAGAGTGTTGAAGGTGGCCTGGGTCACACGGTCACCCTGACGGTAGTTGCCCTCCAACTTGCCAGGAACAATGTAGCTGGCAGTGAACTCCATATCGGCTGCGAGGGCCCTCTTCCAGGTCTCAAATGCTTCGCTCTTGCTGCCAAACTTGTACTGAACCTCGGCGAGGTCAAACAGCAGCTCGGCATAGGTAGCCATGATGTAGGGAGCGTCGTCGCTGTAGATCCAGTGACCGGAACCATCATAGGTCGAGTTAGACACGGCATTGCGGCCCCAGAACGAGGGAGCAGTGCCGATGGGACCGGTAGCGCCCGTGAAGCCCGAACCCACATAGTAGAGGCTGCGCAGCACCTCGCGGTCGGCGATGGTGGCATAGTTGCTGCTGTCGGTCGTTGCCAGCTTCACGAGACGGCGTGGGTCGAAGTGACCGGCATCGGGCAGGGTGTCGCTGGTGATCTGCTTGTCGAGCAGCTGGTAGGGATAATGCTGCTTGTTCAGGGGCAGGGTGTCCTCGGTCTGGATGTAGTTGCCCTGCTCGTCATACTTGCGGATGGTACCCGTGAACAGCTGCACGGCATAGTCGTGCTGGAAATAGCT
Source organism: uncultured Prevotellaceae bacterium (assembly GCA_900318535.1). Classification (GTDB taxonomy): domain Bacteria; phylum Bacteroidota; class Bacteroidia; order Bacteroidales; family Muribaculaceae; genus Sodaliphilus. The sequence continues at coordinate 36,063 of ONKU01000008.1, forward strand.
GTAGGTCAGGTTGCCACGGAAGGGACCCCAGAAGTTGTTGTAGCCGCTCTCGGCAGCGTCGGCGCCACCACCGGCAATCTTCAAGGTAGCATTGTCATCGTTGCTGGCAAAAGCCTTGCTGACAGCCTCGAGGAACTCATTGTAGTATTTCTCCTTGAAGTCACGCTTGTTGGTCAGTGATACCAGGTTGCGGGCAATCACTGCATAGCAGAACTTCACCCACTTGGCCTTGTCGCCGCCATACATGTAGTCGTTGTTCTTGATGCGGTTGCCATAGGCCGAGTTATCCTCCTTCTGCAGGTACTCGATAGCCTGATAGGCCCACTCGCGCACCTGGGGATAGATGTCATACTGGTAGTCATACTGATGGTCGAGACGACCTGCCTCATAGGCCTGCTTCATGGGGGCCTCGCCATTGACCTTGGTCAAGAGGTCCCAAGAGAAAGCCTTCATAGCCAAGCCGATACCGGCAAGTGTCCAGTTCTCGGCCTCAACACTCTGGTTGATCATGTTCTCCAGGTTCATACCCTGGTTCCAGTAAACCATGCGCCAAGCCTCACCACCGGCATCGCTGGCCTTGGTGTAGTAGTGGTTGGCAAAGTTGGTGTAGCTCGAGGTACCCATCATCTGGGTGAGCGGAGCAATGGCACGCAAGTCCCAGTAGATGCCCTGATAAGCCTGCTGGATACCGGCCAGGTAGAGGTAGCCCTCCACATAGTCGGGGGCGTCGGTATTCTTGTTCACATCCAGGTAGTCGTCGCAGGATGTCAGTCCCAACGTCACGCAAGCCAGCGCACACAATATAATTGATTTGAATGATTTCATATCTTCTATCTTTTTTAGTTGTAAGTCTTAAGTTGTAAGTTTTAAGTATGGTTTGTATCGCCTGTAAACTGTTTCGTCGTGAGGTAATATTACTTAAAACTAAAAACTTAAAACTAAAAACTGATTAATCCTTACTTCACGACGATTTCGCAAATCGAAACTCGGTTCCAGCTCAATTCGTCAAACATGTTGCTGATACCCTGGCCCTTGGCGTTGATGCGGTTGGCAGCGATACCATACTTGTTGACGAGCATATCCTTCACGCTGGCGGCACGGCCGTTAGCGAGCTTGATGTTGTTCTCCTGAGGACCCTCGGGCGAAGCATAACCCTTGATCTCGCAGGTAGCCTCGGGATGGCTCTTCAGGTAAGCGGCTACGCGCTCAACGTTGGCACGCTGGTCGGCAGTGATACCGGTCTTGTTCACGGGGAAGTGAACGAGCACGTTCATGTACTGCTTGCTGTTGTCAACGATCTTGGGAGCGGCGTTCTTGGCTGCGTTCAGGTCATTCTTGCAATTGTTCAGCGCGCGGTTGGCGGCGTCGAGGTCACTCTGCATCTGAGCCAGACGGCTGTTGTAGTTGTTCTCGGCGTTGGCGAGCTGTGCACGCAGGTCGTTGATCTGATCATTCAGGGCAGTCGTGTTCACGTAGGCGGGCTTGGGAGCCTCGTCGTTGCTGCCGAAGGTCACACTCAGACCTACCGAATAGCTGCGCGGAGTGGGCAGCGACCAGCAGTCGTAACCCTCACCACCGGTACCGCCGGCAGCTGCCGACAGGGTGTTACCGGCAACGTCGGTACCCGTGTAGTTGGTGATAGTGAACAGGTCGTTAGCCGAAGCGTAGATGCTGGCGTTTTGAACAGTACCCTTGGTCACCTTGGTCAGCCAGTTGCGTGAGAAGATATAGGCCAAACGCAATTCCTGGCAGCGGATGTAGTTGATCTTGTGCTGGATCCAGTCCTCATCACCACCAGTGTAGGTGTAAGAGCCATACTCGCCCAGGTTAACGGCGATGGTGTTGGGGGTGGGATTGTCAGTCTCCTGCTTGCCGTCGTAGAGCACGCCGTCAAACACTACGAAGCCCTTTTCGCGCATGTCAACCGACAGCCAGTTCAGACCGGTGCCCAACATGTCGCGCATGGTAGCGTTGACAACGTCGGCATGGTAGCGGCCCTGGAACATGGCGCTCAGTCGCCAGTTCTTCACGTTCAAGGCAGTGGTGATACCGAAGCGCAGCTTAGGCTCGCGGTTACCCAGGATGCTCCAGTCGGCACTGGTGCGGGGCAGACCGGTGGTCGGGTCGATCAGGATCTGACCCTTGGAGTTGCGCTCATAGGCACGACCGGTAACAGTGCTGATGGGGTGTCCTCTCATCACGCCGTTGCGGATGTTACCTGAGTTCCAGGTATAAGCATTGTAGAACTCAACCAGGTTCTCGGGCAGATAAACTACCTCACTGTTGGTGTGGGATACGTTAAAGCCCACATTCCAGCGGATATCGTTGGTGCGAACCACGTCAACGTCGGCATGGCCTTCCCAGCCCCACGTGTTAAACGTACCAACGTTCATGTTGTTGAGCACGAAGCCGGTAGCGTAACTCATACGGAAGCCGGTCACAATCTGGTCGGCGCAGTGGGTGCGGAACCAGGTGAAGTCGGCATTGATGCGGTCGTTCCAGAAACGTGCCTCAACACCAGCCTCATAGGAGGTGGTCATCTCGGGCTTGAGGCTGCGGTTGGGACCGGTGTAGCCATACTTGTAACCGCCGCCGGTCAGGCCGGTTGGCTCGAGCTCGGGATCGATCGAGAGCACGGGAGCATCCTTACCTACCTGGGCGATAGCGCCACGCAGTTTCAAGTAGTTAATGAAGCCGATGTTCTTCATGAACTTCATCTCGCTGAGCACGATTGAAAGCTCACCAGCGGGATAGAAGTAGCTGTTGTTATCCTTGGGCAGGGTCGACGACCAGTCGTTACGGAAGCGGCCGGTCAAGAAGATCATGTTGTTGAAGCCCAGCTCCAACTGACCCGAGACGGCCTGCACGCGGCGCTTGGTGGAGCGCTTCTTGCTGGTCACGGTGCTCTCGGTACAGTTGTTGATGCTGTAGAAGTCAATCACCTTGAAGTTGGTACCGTAGGACGACAGGCTGGTCACGCCGTTCTCGAGCTGGTGGTAACCTGCCTGAATACCCAGCGAGAACTTGTTGTCCAGCCAGCTGTTGTTATAGCCGGCCAGCACGTTCAGCGTCGGGTCGTTGGTGTTGTACTTGGTGATGTTATAGGTACCCTTGTTGTTGCTGTCATCGACACTCTGGTTGGCGCTCACATAGTAGGGGTGGGTGCCCGTCTCATAGGTCGAGGTGCTCACGTCCCAACCCATCTGCAGGCGCAAGTAGGTGTGGGCAATCGGAGTGAAGTTCAGCGAGAAGGCGCTGATGATGCGGTCAGTCTGGTCATGCATCAGGTTCTTCTTCAGGGCGAACAGCGGGTTCAAGAGGTCGGTGTCGGTGTAGTATGCGGGATACTTCATGTGGGCGCCGTCCTCGGCCAGGTAGATGCTCATGTCATCCACGCTGGGCCAGCGGTAGCTGTAACGCACGGGACCGTAAAGACCACGCAGGGCCTTGTCGTTCTTGGCGTTGACATACTGCATGCTTCCCTCCATCGACAACCACTTGGTCAGCTCGGCACGTCCTGCCAGCGACAGGTTGGTACGTGTCAGGCCCGTGGTCTTGATGACACCGTCCTGATCAAAGAACGATGCACTGGCGCGAACCGACATCTTGTCGTTACCGGCCTCCATCGACAGGTTGTGGCGGTGCATGAAACCGGTCTGCAGCACGGCAGCCGTGTTGTCAAAGAAAGGCATCGAGCCGTCATACAGCGAACCGTAGCGGCTGGTATAATAGAAGTTGGCAGCACCATAAGCACCATTGATGTACTTGTCCTGGATCTCGGGCCAGCCATAGGCCTTGGACCAGGTGAACTGGTTGCTGTAGGTCACGCGAGCGCGGCCCGAACGGCCCTTCTTGGTGGTGATGATGATGGCACCGTTAGATGCGTCACTACCGTAAAGAGCGGCTGCGGCAGCACCCTTCAGCACGGTCATCGACTCGATGTCCTCGGGGTTGAAGTCGTTACCACGCGACGAGTAGTCGGTCGAACGGGGCGTCAGGCCGGCGGTACCGCCATCCTCAACTGCCAAGCCGCTGGTGGGGTTGAACGAGGTATTGTTCATGGGGATACCGTCGATGACATACAACGGCTGGTTGTTACCGCTCAGTGACGTGGCACTGCGCAGCACTACCGTCGTTGAGGCACCAGGGGCACCACCCGAACTAACGACGCTCATACCCGACACACGACCTTGCAGGGCCGAGATAAAGTCGGTGCGGCCCGACTCGATAATGTCTTGGGCCTTCACATTCTGCACCGACGAACCCACGGTGCGGGCAACACGTTTCATACCGAACTCAGCCGTCACCACCACATCCTGCAGGGTGTTGGCACCTTCGGTCAACTGTACGTTGGCGGCTTGTGACGCGGGAACTTCGATCGCGTCATAGCCCACAAAGGAGAAGACGAGCGTCTGGTTGGGGTCGGCCTTAATCGAGTATCGGCCATCCAGGTCGGTGGTCGTACCCGTATTCGTGCCCTTAACCCTCACATTAACGCCAATCATCGGCTCTCCGTTGGCGTCCTTCACGACGCCCGAAACTCGGTTGCTCTGGGCAACAGCCGTGAATCCCGTGTTGTACTGACTCGGGGCCAGTCCAGCAGGGACACCAAAGGCTATCGCCAGTGTGCAGAGCAGTGCTAATTGTTTTTTCATACGCACTTTGCTTTTAATTGATTTGTTAATGAATTGGTTAATATATCATCGAATATATTTGTCGGCAAGTTTTTTAAGGCTGAAAGCCGCAATTCGAGAGGAAAAGTGGCTTTCAAAAGGCAAAAGTGCAAAAAAAGTTTAAACTGAACAAGCATTTTGCCGAAAAAATGACAATTCTGGCATAAAATTGCTCGAAAATCACCTTTATATAATAAAAAACCACAAAAACCGCCTCATTGAATTATAGATTAACCTCAATTTTTTCACAAAATTAACAATCCACCCCACTATATAATCAAACTACCCATAGAAAGGGGTCGCCTCCGGCGACATTTACTAGTCCGGCAATGCCCGTGGTGATGCTGACTCTCTCGCTACGCTCAAGCGCCAGCATTACCACGGGTTACTCAGATGGCCGCCCTCTGGGCGTCTACTACTCCTCATTCCTAACTCATAATTCCTAACTGAAAAAACGCCGCCGGGGCGTGAAGCCTCGGCGGAAGTTGTTATTGGATGGAGTGGGGGATTACTCCTGGTCGCTGTCCCACCATACGGGGATGGTCCAGACGTCATCCTGGAGGTTCCACATCAATTCCTTGCCCTCGCTGTCGGTCATGCGGGCGCCGGGAACCTGTGCACCGATGGCCTGCAGGTTCTTGCTGTTGTAGTTGTACTCGTGTGAGCACTGACGCCAGCGGCGGTACTGCTTACCCTCGGGGATAGCCAGCATAGCGGCAGCCACCTTGTAGTGGTAAGCGGGAATCGACCAGCCGAAGAAGATATTGGGATCGAAGTCATAGCGACGCATATCGTTCCAGATCTCATAGGAGAACATCAAGGCGATACGCTTCTGTGTGAGGATGTGACCAATGGTTAACTCGGCCTGGGTGCCGATACCGGTGTTCACGAAGTTGTCGATGGCCTCGTCAGTCATCGGGGTGAACGACGGGCAGTCGGCGAGGCTGGGATCCTCACCAACCCAAACTTTCAGCTTGTCGTTCATCAGCTCACAGCTGGCCTTGACACCCTTCTTGTAAGCATCGTATGCGCCAGCCTTGTCACCCTTCTTCAAGAGGGTCTCGGCCTTGATGAAGCAGCACTCGGCATAGGTGCCGATGTAGGTGGGCGAGCTCACGCGGGTGTAGAACGTACCCGACTCGGCCGACTCAAACTTACCACTACCGGCGCGGCAGTACAGGATGCTGGGATTAGCGAAGTAACCCTTGCAGTCACTGGTGCACTCGACATAGACGGTATCACCCTTGCGAGCATCATTCTTTGTGTCAATGTACCAGCTGTTGGTCTCGGTGTTGAACATGGCGCGCAGGGGGCCACCCTGGCTGTTGATATCGCTGGCCATGTCAACGCCGAGCGAACGGCGCCAGTTGCCCACCCACTTCACGTCGGTGCGGCTGTTGGCATCCTTGCTGGGGCTGTAAGCCCAGGGGATGATGTGGTCGGCACGGGGATCCTCAACACCCTTGCCGGCAAAGTTGGTCAGGTTGTCATAGAGCATCTTGGTCACCATGTAACCGGCATTCATACCGCAAACCGAGAACAGGGGTGAGTAGTCAACAGGCTCATCCCAACCCAGTACGTCGTGCGTGGGGCCGTTGTCATCGGTGTGGTTCACGATGGTGTTGTCGGCATTGCTCTGCATGGCCTTGTCCAGGCAGCGCAGAATCTCGTCGGCATCATACTTGCCATCCTTGTAACTACCGGCACCCTTCTTGTTCAACTTGTTGATCCAGCGAGCCTTCAGCATATAGGCGAGCTTGATCCACTTGTTCAGGTCACCATGGTTCCAGAAGTCACCGGCAGCCAGCGTGGGCAGGCTGGGATCCTGGCTCTGACCCTTCTCGAGCATCTCGATGGCCTTGTCGATGGTCTCCAAGCAACCCAGATAGATGGTCTTGCCAGTGTCATACTCGGGAGTAGCGGGCTCGGCGGCTGCCTGGGTATAAGGCATTTCGCCATAGAGGTCGGTCATGGCCATGAAGCCATAAGCCTTGATCAGATAACCGGCACCGGCAAACTGCCAGTTCTCGGCAGCCTCAGCCTTAGCAATCATGTCGGGCACATTGGCATAAGCGCCAACGAACCACCACTGATAGGTCGTGGTTACCTGACCAATAACAGGATACCAGTAGGACACGTGCCAGTAGTTACCGCCTCCGTTGTAGCGGGTCCAGTCACCCATCGCCATGGTGGTGCGCCAAGCACTGAACTGCAGACCACTGTTGGTATAGAACTCAATGTGTGCAAGACGCTGGTCGTAGGTCGTGGACTCGGCCGAAGGCGTATTCGGGTCGGTGTTCACATCCAACCAGTCGTTGCAAGAGGTGAGCGACATCATCGCAACACCCAAGCCACACAGTATAATTGATTTCAATGATTTCATATTATATCTGTTTTTTAATAGTCAGTTTATCATTACTTCACGATGATTTCGCAGATCGAAACACGGTTCCAGCTCAATTCGTCAAACATGTTGCTGATACCCTGGCCAGCAGCTTTGATGCGGTTGGCGGCGATACCATACTTCTTGACGAGCATGTCCTTCACGCTGGCGGCACGGCCGTTAGCGAGCTTGATGTTGTTATCCTGAGGACCCTCGGGAGAAGCGTAACCCTTGATTTCGCAAGTAGCCTCGGGATGGCTCTTCATGTAAGTGGCGATGCGCTCTACATTGGGGCGCTGGTCGGCGGTGATGGCGGTCTTGTTCACGGGGAAGTGAACGAGCACGTTCATGAACTGCTTGCTGTTGTCTACCACCTTGGGAGCGGCATTCTTGGCAGCATTCAGGTCGTTGCGGCAGTTAGCCAGGGCCTTGTTGGCAGCGGCGAGGTCGTTCTCGAGCTGGGCAACGCGGGCGTTGCTGGCGTTCTGAGCGTTGGCCAGCTGGTTGCGCAGGTCGTTGATCTGGCCGTTCAGGTTCTCGAGCTCAACATTGTTCACGCGAGCGGGAGCGGCATCGTCGGTACCGAATACCAGGTTGATACCCAGAGCATACTGGCGGGTAGCGGGAACACCGCAGTAGTCGAAGCCTACCGATGACGAACCACCGATACCGGCACCAGCAGCGGCTACCTCGGGATCACCGTCGTAGTTGGTGAACAGCAGCAGGTTGTTGGCCGAAGCCGTGATGGCCGCACGCTTGATGTATTTGGTACGAGCCAGGATGCTGCGGGGAACATCATAGGTCAGCGAGATGGTGCGCAGGCGCAGGCTCTTCACGTAGGTGATCCAGTTGCGAACCTCGTAGTTGTAAGCACCAGTGTAGTAGTTCTTGATGATGTTGTAACCACTGGTCTCATTGCCGTTGAACACGTAGTTCTTGTCGGCAGTCCAGGTGTTAGAAACGGGATTGCCATCGGCATCCACACCCTCGATGGTGAGGGACTGGTTGCGCCAGTCGGCGCTGAGCTCGCTCACGCCGCTCATCGACATGGCATACTTGGTGCCGTTGAACACGTCGCCACCATAACGGAACTCCCACAACATGTTGAAGGTCCAGTTCTTGAAGAAGGTGAAGGTGTTGTTGAAACCACCCTGCCACTTGGCCTCACGGTCGCCGACCTCATAGGCCTTGCCGTCGGTGGTGGGGAAGCCGTTCTTGTCAAGGATGAGCTTGCCATCGGCATTGCGGTTCCACTTGGTACCGTCAATACCCATGAAGTTACCATGGTTGTAGCTGGCAGCCTTGGCGCCACCATACTGCACGTCGGTCAGGTACATAACGTCGATACCGTTCACCAGGTCACCCACGGTGCCACGGTTGCCGAAGATGTTGATACCGGTTTCCCAGATGAAGTTCTCGTGCTGGATGGGAGTGCCACTCAGGCTGAGCTCAATACCCTTGTTGTAAATATTACCAGAGTTCAAGGAGCAGAAGATGTAACCGGTTGACTGCGGGCCACGCGGCGACAGGATCATGTCATAAGAGTTGTTGGTATAGTAAGCAACGTCAAATTTCAAGCGGTTCTGGATGAAGCGCAGCTCCAGACCAACCTCGGTCGAACGGGTGCGCTCGGGTTTCATATAGGTGTTACCGCGGGTCCAGCTGTTGCCGATACCGATGATACCATCAAGATAAGTACCTACAGGCCACGAATAGGTGTTGGTCTCGTAGGGGGAGGTGTCCTTACCTACCTCGGCCCAGCTGGCGCGGATCTTACCGAAGGAGAACCAGTCGGGCAGGCTCTCACGGAAGAGCTCGGTGAAGGCGATAGCGCCGCTCACACTGGGATAGAAGTAGCTGCGGTTGTTCTTGGGCAGAGTCGAAGACCAGTCGTTACGGCCGGTAACGGTCAGGAAGATGGCGTTGCGCCAGTCCACACGGAACTCACCGAAAGCCGAAACCATACGCTTCTGGCTCATACGATGCTTAAAGCTCTGAGAAGCCTTCTCGGCGTATTCGGCGCTATAGAATTCCGAGGGGAAGTTATAGGCCATCTCATAATCGCTACGGGTCTTGGTGTACTCGGTAGCACCACCCAACATCAAGTTGACGTTGAAGTCACCGAACTGCTTGTTCCAGTTCGACATCAGGTTGTTGCTCAGGTAACGATACTTGTACATGTTGTTACTCCACATACCGTTCTGCCAAACCTTCTTGATGGCACCATTCGGGGCTATGCGATTGTCGCTCTGAGTGGTATAGCTGTCGACACCCATGCGGTAGCTCAGCCACCACCAGTCGAACAGATCCCACTTCACATTGAAGTTGCCGGTGAAACGCTCGGTGTCATCGGTCATCCTGTTCTTGTTGACAATCCAGTAGGGGTTGTCGCGCTCTTCCCAAGGATCAAGCAGATCACCGAACATGCGATAGCGCGTGCCGTCCTCGTTGAGGTAGTGGCGCATGTCATCGCTGGGAGCCCAGTTGTAAGCTGCATAGAGGGCACCTGTACCACTGGAGCCGTACAGAGCGGCACCGGTCAGCGTCTTGGTGGTGCGGGCGTCACTGTAAGCAGCGTTGGCGCCGAAGGTGAAGCGGCCCACCTTCTGCTCGCCGTTGAAGCGGAAGGTCGTCTTGGTGTAACCCGTGGTGGGAACGATACCGTCCTGGTCGTAGAATGAACCGCTCAGGAAGAAGTTGCTGTTCTTGGTACCACCGCTAACGCTCAGGTTGGTGTCCCAGATGATACCCGTGTCGAAGAAGTTCTTCAGGTTGTCATAGAAGGGGACATTCTGCTTGGGACCCCATGAGTTGTAGCTGTCGTCCTTGATGTCAAGGCCGGTCCACTGGCCAGCGTCGTTGTACATGTCGGTCATGTAACCGCGAACGAACTCATGCTGGGTCTTGGGCAGGTCCTTCACCATCGAGGCGATCATCTTACCCGAGAAGCTGACCTCGGTGTGGCCTTCCTTACCTTTCTTGGTGGTGATGATGACAACACCGTTGGCAGCACGTGAACCGTAAAGTGCTGATGCGGCCGGGCCTTTCAGGATTGACATGCTCTCGATGTCCTCGGGGTTGATATCCATCACACGGTTGGAAGAAGTGGTGGCACTGTTCGTCATACCGTCGAATGCCGAGTTACCCACAATACCTGCCGAGTTGTCGTAGATAACACCATCGACAACGAACAGCGGCTGAGAGTCATGCGTCTCAGATACCGTGGTACCACCACGCAGGATGATCTGGGCGCCCGAACCGGCGGCACCCGACGACTGGGTGATGTTCACACCGGCAATCTTACCCGACAGCGAGTTGATTGCGTTGGCGCTCTTGTTGCGCATCAGCTCCTCGGCCTTCAAGTCATCGACTGCATAGCCCAGCGACTTCTTGTCCTTGCGGATACCGAGTGCGGTTACAACCACCTCGTCGAGGACCTGGTCATTGGCCTGCATGTCAATGTCCATGTCGCTGCTGCCCACGGTCACCTCCATGGGCTTGCTGCCCACGTAGGAAATGACGAGCACGTCACCTCGGTTGGCGGCGATTGAATACTTGCCATCGACATCGGTAGCGGTACCGCGGTTGGTACCCTTGACCTTGATGGTCGCGCCGATGAGGGGCTCACCTTGTGCGTCACGTATGACGCCAGTAACTTTGTTGGCCTGGGCCTCGGCTGTGAAACCCGTGCTGGGAAGCGATGTCATCCCAGCGGGAGCTCCGCAGGCGATAGCCAGGGCGGCCAACAGTGCTAATTGTTTTTTCATACGCACTAACTTTAAAATTTAAAAAAAAATTGAATTTTACTGACTTTAGTATTTTTCTTGTCTCTTAATTCTTTTCTGCCGCTTTTCTTTTACAGGGCTGAACAGGACATGTGCCGTAAAAACACAGGCCTGGAGCCTATAAAAGTAGGCAAATTTGCAAACAAAAATTCACATGACCAAATAATTAAACAAAAAAATACTATGATACCTACCGAAAGTAGTAGTTTTTGTCTAAAATATTATGTATCTTGTACAGATTTTTATGATTTTTAACATTTGTATTTGTAAAACCACGCTTTATTTTTTGGCCACTTCGAAAAAAAAGTAGAATTTTTCATCTTGTTAAAAAATGATAACCCAAATAGCCCGCACGAGGTGTGCGGAAGCGGCAAAACATGTAAGTACTTCCTGTGCCCCATCCCTAGCAACCAGATCACGCTGAGCAAGGGTGGCACGAGCCAGAACCCCGGTTGGTAAATTCTATTCAAGGGCATCAAGCGAACTGCTTGATACCCTTGAAGTTTAGTGTTTAATGTTTAGAGTTTAGAGACTTTTCCATCTGCCTCAAAATAACCGTAATAAAACGGCTGCCGCCGCGTCGATTCTCCTCAACGCGGCGACAATTTTTCCTTTCTGCCAAGTATTTTCAATCGGGCGAAAAGTTCGTTATTTATATTTTCGCCCGATTGAAAATATAAAGCTAATAAATAACGTGATTTCGATGAAAATAAAGTGCTGATATCCAATTCCCCCTCTTGGTTAAGAGGGGGTGCCCGATAGGGCGGGGGCGTTCGTGTTGCTGCGGCTGATTTCCGACTTAGGTATCATCAACGCCCCCTGCCCCCTCTAATCTTAGAGGGGGAGTTGCTGGCGCGCTGAATTTCAGTTAATAATTTCGTCGAACTCACATTAAAATATGATAATAGTAATAAAGCAATGTAAACCAGCATATTGAATGTGATTTCTGTGGATTCTCAGAGCAAAATTTCCTTTTAATGAATCATTCAATCGGGCGAAAGTTGCAAAATAAATACACTTTTCGCCCAATTGAAAATGCTTTATTATCTTGGTTAGGTTTTACTGGTAGTTGCGAATGCGGACGTCGATGCCAGTGCCATCGAGCAGTTTAACGACTTGCTGGATGTCGGTCTGGCCGTAGTGGTAAGGGAACAGCACGGTGGGCTTGATCATCGTGGCGGCGCGGGCGCATTGCTCGGGCGTCATCGTGTAGGGCAGGTTGCAGGGCAGGAAAGCCACGTCGATGTCCTTGATGGCGGCCATCTCGGGGATGTCCTCGGTGTCGCCGGCGATGTAGATGCGCATGCCCTCGATGGTGAGCACGAAGCCGTTGTCGCGGCCCTTGGGATGGAACTGCAACTTGTCAGGCGAGTTGTTGTAGGCAGGAACGGCATCCACCGTCCAGCCCTCGGCCAGGGTGCGCGAATCGCCGTTGGCCATCACGTCGCCCTTACCGCCCAAAATCTCGTGGCAGCGTGCATTGGTGATGAGCACGGTTCCCTTTTTGCTCAACTGGCTGATAGCCACCGAGTCCAGGTGGTCAAAATGCTCGTGCGTCACCAGGATGTAATCGGCCTGGGGCAGGGTAGAGTAGTCGGTAACGGGCTTTACGGCCGTGGTCACGGGATCGACGTAGATCCACTTGTCACCCACCTGCATCCTCACACTGCCGTGCTTGATACAATACATCTTCACTGTGGTACCGCTCACGGTCTTGAACACATCGCAACCGGGCTCAGGGCTCTCTCCACTTTGCGCCGTGCAACTGCACATGGCGCCAACAATCATCATTGCCATAATCAATAATTTCGTCTTCATTGTCAATAACAGGTTTAACATTTTCCAAAGGTAAACAAATCCATTCATTTCCATGCCCTGAAAAACGAAAAAATGCTTTTTTCAAGCGTTTTGTTGCCAATTGCTCACCGTTTTTAGGGAATTATTTGTAACTTTGCGCCTCATAAACCCGTTAGCACTGGCACATGTATGAAAAAATACGATGAACTCAAGGTGTTCTGCAAGAACACAAACGAGTACCTGAGCATTGACGGTGGCGACACGCTCATCAACCTGTATGAGACCATCAAGGGGCGTATCGGCCTCAAGGGTGACGCTGTGTGCGTACTTGTCAACAACAAAGTTGAGGATCTGCATTATCCCGTCTTCTCGCCCAAGCACGTCGAGTTCATCGATATCGTGTCCAACGGTGGTTTCCGCGTGTACACGCGCTCGCTGTGCATGGTGCTCTACAAGGCGCTCAACGACCTGTACCCCGGCAAGCGCCTGTGCATCCAGCACAGCATCAGCAACGGCCACTATTGCCAGATCAAGCATGAAGAGGAATTCTTGACACCTGAGGTCATCGCCCAGCTCAAGCAGCGCATGACCGAGATCATCGATGCCGATATGCCATTTTTGCGCCACGAGCGTCTCACGACCGATGTCATTGAGATGTTCCGCAAACAGGGCCTTAAGGACAAGGTGCGGCTGCTGGAAGGCATCAATCAGCTCTATACCGTCTATTACAAGCTCGACGACATCATCGATAGCTTCTACGGACCGCTGGTGCCCTCGACGGGCATGCTCAAGGTCTTTGACCTGGTACCCTACGAGGACGGCATGCTGCTGATAGGCCCTGACCGCAACAAAATCGATCAGGTGGCACAGTGGGAGCCCCAACCCAAGTTGTTCCAAGCTTTCACCGACCACGTCAAGTTCAACAAAATCATCCGATTGGGTGACGTGGGCGAGCTCAACCGCGCCATCAAGGCAGGTTATGCCCCGCTGCTCATCAATGTGGTGGAGGCTCTTCACAACAAGTACTTCATCCAGATTGCTGACGAAATCACGCGTCGCTACCACGAGGGCGGTGCCCGCGTTGTGCTCATCGCCGGACCCTCGTCCAGCGGCAAGACCACATCGTCCAAGCGCTTGGCTATCCAGTTGATAACCAACTTCATCGTGCCCAAGGTCGTGGAACTGGACAACTACTTTGTGAACCGTGACCGCACACCGCGCGACGAGACGGGTGACTATGACTACGAGTCGCTCTATTCCCTTGACCTGGAACAGTTTAACAAGGACGTGACCGACCTGCTGGCCGGCAAGGAAGTGCCCATGCCCACCTATAACTTCGTGAAGGGTGAGCGCGAGTACCTGGGCAACACGCTCAAGCTCGAGAAAGGCGACATCCTGCTCATGGAAGGCATCCACGGACTCAATCCCGAGCTCACACGCCTCATCCCCGAGGAACAGAAGTTCCGCGTTTTCGTGTCGGCCCTGACGACCCTCAACATCGACGACCACAACTGGATTGGCACCTACGACAACCGACTGCTGCGCCGCATCATCCGCGACCACCAGTATCGCGGCAGCAGTGCCTTGCAGACCATCCAACGATGGGCCAGTGTGCGCCGCGGCGAGGAGAAGTGGATCATGCCGTTCCACGAGAATGCCGACGCGATGTTCAACTCGTCACTGCTGTTTGAACTGTCAGCGATAAAAAACTATGCGTTGCCAGTCCTGCAGCAGGTTCCCACCAGCACGCCCGAGTATGCAGTGGCTTCCCGTCTGATAAAATTCTTGAGTTACTTCGAGCCTCTGGACGAGAAAGATATCCCCAGCACGAGCTTACTGCGAGAATTCCTGGGAGGCAGCAGCTTCCACTATTAGCGAGACCACGTGGGCCCTATTGTGATGCGCAATAGGGCCCACGCCGTTCATACAACAAGAGATTGAAAACAACAACATCAAAACAATAAAGACACAACCAATGATTGAGAATGTAGCAAATGCGGCACCGCAACAACCAAGCCCCAAACAGCACATGACGCTGGAGGAGTTTTGCGGAACCATCCGCAGGATGGAGTCACAAGGACAGGATGGCGTCTCGCTATTTAACGACGTCATTTCCCAGGGCTATGCCCCTGACCTGATGGCCGAAGACGAATTCCAGCACAGCCGTCGCCTGGAGCGCATCACAACCGAAATCACACGGCGCTTCCGCCAGGAAGGCTTGCGCATGGTGCTTGTCGCCGGGCCGTCATGCTCGGGCAAGACCACCACGTCGCGTTTTCTCAACCACATGTTGCGCGACAACGGCATCCAGCCTTGCGTGGTATCGCTCGACAACTATTTCCTTAACCTCGACCAGCGTCCGCTGGACATGAACGGCGAAATCGACTACGAGTCCTTCTATGGATTGGACCTGAAGCAGTTAGGCCGTGATGTGTCGAGTCTGCTGGCCGGCGACCAGGTGTCGATGCCCACCTATGATTACGTCAAGGGCGAGCGCACCTACCGTGGCAACACCCTCAAGCTCGAGAGCAACAGCCTGCTTTTCCTCGAGGGACTTCACGCTCTCAACCCTCAGCTGGTGCCCGACATCGATGAGGAACTGAAATTCAAGCTCTTTGTCACAGCCCAGGTGACCATCTATTACGGCGAGAAAGCCGGCTTGGGCGACCATGACAACCGCTTGCTGCGCCGCATCTACCGCGACTTCAACAGCCGCGGCGCCAGCGCGTTGCAGACCCTACAGTGGTGGCCAGGCGTGCTACGTGGCGAGCACATGTGGATTCTGCCGTTTGCCAGCCATGCCGACGCGTGGTTCAATACGTCGATGGTGTTTGAATTTTCGGCCATCAAGCCGCGCGTGCTGCAGTTGCTGCAGGAAGTGCCCAAGAGTGAACCAGTTGAGTATGAGATTGCCCAACGCCTGAGCGCCATGCTGGACCGCATCGCAGCCTTGACTCACGAAGACTTTGTCGCTATCGCCCCCAAACGAAAATTCCTCCTCAGCAACGAAGGGAAATAATAAAAAACGGACTTTTTCAAGTCCGTTTTTTAGTTTAGAGTCTAGAGTTTAGCGTTTAGAGAGGGGATGTCGTTTCCCTAAACGCTAAACCCTAAACCACAAGTGGCGCAAAAAGCGCCACTTGTATATCAATCGTCACTGACGACCTGGAAGTCCTTGTTCTCGTCCTCGTAGTCGCTCTCCCAGTACTCTTCGCTCCATTGCTTGCCGCCCGAGTCCACCATCCTGCCGCCGGCATCAGGTGCCTCGTCTTCAAGCTCTTCGGCCCCGAAGATGAAATCGTCTTCGGCCTGTTCGCGATGGCGCACATCCAGGTCGCGATGGGTCATCGTCTCGGGGATGCGGTTGCGCTCATCGTTGATGGTGCGCCACAGCAGGTCCTTCAATTCAGTGAGTCCCATCTGGGCCACGCTCGAGATGAACACACTGGGAATCTCATCAGGCACCTCGGGACGCATCTGCTCGATGAGCTCCTCGTCCAGCATGTCACACTTGGTAATGGCGAGCACGCGAGGTTTCTCCACCAGATCAGGATTGAAGGTCTCCAGTTCGTGGCACAGGATATTGTATTCCTTGCGAATGTCGTCACTGTCAGCCGGCACCATAAACAGCAGCACCGCATTGCGCTCGATGTGGCGCAGGAAACGCAGACCCAGTCCGCGGCCCTCGCTGGCACCCTCGATGATACCGGGAATGTCGGCCATGACAAACGACTGCTGCCCGCGGTAGGACACAATGCCCAGGTTGGGCTCCAGCGTCGTGAAGGGGTAGTTGGCAATCTTGGGTTTAGCGGCGCTGATGACGCTCAGCAGGGTCGATTTGCCCGCATTGGGGAAACCTACAAGACCCACGTCGGCCAGCAGTTTCAGCTCCAGGATCACGGCCTTCTCGACGCCAGGCTCGCCAGGCTGGGCAAAGCGCGGGGTTTGCCGTGTCGCCGTATTGAAGTGCTGGTTACCCAGGCCGCCACGGCCGCCGCGCAGCAGACGCACGACCTGGCCGTCCTCGGTCACGTCACACAGGAATTGGCCCGTTTCGGCATCATACACCGCCGTTCCGCAAGGCACCTCGATGGTGCGGTCCTCGCCGTCCTTGCCGGTGCACTGGTTCTCGCTGCCGGCTTGGCCGTCGGTAGCGAACACGTGGCGCTGGTATTTCAAGTGGATGAGTGTCCACAGGTTGCGGTTACCCTTCAGGAAGATGTGGCCGCCGCGCCCGCCGTCGCCCCCGTCAGGGCCACCTTTGGGAACGTACTTAGCACGGTGCAGGTGAGCCGATCCCCTGCCACCCTTGCCACTGCGGCACAGGATTTTCACATAGTCGATAAAATTGCTTTCTGCCATAACTGTCTGTCTTATTTTCCGCAAAGATACTATTTTTTCACTTGATTGGAAAATTCTTGTTACCTTTGCCAATCTAAACCACGTCAATCAACAATCAATATGCTACTGGATACAATCAATTGGACCGCGAGTCCTGTCCTGTTTCATTTCGGCTCAGTCACCGTGCGCTGGTACGGCCTGATGTTCGCCATCGGTTTCCTGGTGGGTTATGAAATCGTGTACCGCATCTTCCGCCACGAGGGGGCCCGCGAGAGCTGGGTGGGCAGTCTGTTCATCTATGTGGTGGTGGCTACAATTCTGGGTGCCCGGTTGGGACACGTCTTCTTCTATGACTGGGGATACTACTCCCAGCACCTGGGCGAGATTCCCAAGATATGGGAGGGCGGACTGGCCAGCCACGGCGGCACGTTGGGCATCATGATCGCCATCTGGCTCTATAGCCGCTTTGTCACGCGCAAGCCCATGCTGTGGACCTTTGACCGCCTGGTGGTGCCTGTGGGCTTTGTGGCCGCGCTCATCCGCATCGGCAACCTGATGAACCACGAGATTTACGGCGGTGAGACGTCGATGCCCTGGGGATTCCGCTTTGTCGAGAACCTGGGACAGTGGATGCAGGGTGCCGAGCCCGTTTTCTCGGCTCCGAGCCACCCTACGCAGATCTATGAGGCCGTCTTTTACCTGTTGACCTTTGCCGTGTGCATGTTGATGTACTGGCGCTGGCGTTGCCAGGAGCGCGAGGGTCTGATCTTCGGCGTGTTCATGCTGGGCATCTTCGTGCCGCGATTCTTCATCGAATATATTAAAAATGTGCAGGAGCCGTGGGAAATCGCCATGCGTGCCAACTGGGGCATTGACCAGGGCCAGCTGTTGAGCATCCCGTTCATTCTGCTCGGCATCTGGTTGGTTATTAGGGCAATGAGCCGCCCCCGCGTGCCGCTGGAGTACCCCGACCGCTTTGCCGATGAGAAAACCAAGGGAAAACAATAAGAACAATAAATACAATTACATAATGAACAAGACTCTCCACTTCCTTATCCCCGTGGCGGCACTGCTGATGTTGTGCTGCTGCCACGGTAACACCACCCAACAGTCCATGGACAATAACGACACCATCGCCTCACAAGAGCCCGTCACCATCGACTCAACCACGGTCGATGGCCTCATCGCCTATTTTCCGCAGTTCAGCCGTATCGACCTCGTCTGCGGCCAGATGCCCTCACAGCAGGACGACAGCATCGTCTTCTGTGCCGAAGCGGCCTTTACCCACGAGTTGCTCGACGAGTTTGCCCACAGCAACATCGACGGCGACCACGTGAGCGGCGGCAAGTTGTACAAGGGCGCCAAGTGCTTTGACAACAGCGGCGCTTTTGCCTGGTTTGGCGACACGACGTGGGAATTTGTCAACGGCGAGTACGGCGAACTGCTCGACAGCGTCGCCCAGGCGGGCGGCATGGGCTTCGGCCAGGCCATCATCATTCACGACGGTCAGAGCATACGCCCCCTGTGGCGCGACGGCGTGAACCAGTACCGCGCCCTGTGCGAGAAGGATGGCCGCCTGTGCATCGTCGACAGCCGCAACGAGGTGAGCTACGAGCGTTTTGTCGAGCTGCTGGAGCAGTTCGAGCCGCGCCACGCCCTGTACATGGACATGGGAGCCGGCTGGAACCACTCCTGGTGGCGCGACAGCCAGGGACAGGTCCACGAGATTCACCCTGTCGCCGAGAAATCCCGCTACTGCACCAACTGGATCACCTTCTACAAGTAAGTTGACCTATAGAGATATAAAAGTCAAGTCCCCGGCAATCAGTTGACTGTCGGGGACTCTCCTTTGGTGCCCAGGGCGGGACTCGAACCCGCACACCTCGCGGCACACGCACCTGAAACGTGCGCGTCTACCAATTCCGCCACCTGGGCAATAGGTTTGCGCTATACGTTTTGCGTTTAGCGGTGCAAAGGTAGTACTTTTTTTTAATATACAAGCATTTTGGCAAAAAAAATGTTCAAAAAACGCATTTTACGCTACGTTGAGCGGATTTTAGGGATTAAAACAACAAAAACTTAGCGCCTTAGCGTGAGGCCCAAGTGTGCAGAAGCCTATTAGTTTAATTCGTTTAATTCGCCGACCTTTAAAAAACTTCGCGCCTTAGCGTCTTAGCGTGAAGCCCAAGTGTGAGGCAGCCGGTGTTAACGCACGCGTTGACGGTTCATTCGGCGATTGTTCTTGGCGTCGTTGTACTTGTTGCCGGTGTAGCTGTTGGTGATACCGGTGCCGAATTCGTCCTCCTCTTCCTCGTCGTCCTGACCCTTATCCTGCTTCTTCTCCACCTTGTTCTTGGCCTGTTCGGGCTTGTTGCGGCGAATGTCCTCGGGTTTCTGCAAGTCGAGTGCGGTCTGGTAGATGTTCCAGTCCTCGTCCAAGTCCCAGTTGGCGCGCAGGCGCAGTTTCTTGGGATAGTAGTACACTTCCTCGGGCTGCAGGTGCTCCTTGTAGTTACCGGTGTCCCACTTGCCGTTGCCGTTGCTGTCGATCGTCAGGCGCAGGTAATAGGAGCCGGGCGAGACGTTGATGAATGCAAATGTGCCATTGCTGACCGGCACGGTGCGCAACAGTTTCTCGCTACTGCCCAGCAGTTCGACAAAGGCGCCGTCCTTGACGTTGACCTTGAAATAGACGTTGGCATACTGCTCCAGGCCCTTCACCTTCAGTTCCTTGCTGAGTTTCACGTTACACAGGCCATAGACCGACACCACAGCGGCGCTGTCGATGGTCAGGCGGTAGGTGGAATCGGGCAGGGTGGTGACGGGCAGCCAATAGCGCATGGGATTATAGTCATCAACAAGGCGGAACTGGGGCACTGGTCCGGCATAGGGCACCCACAGCGTGTCGCGCTTGACCTCGAAATGGACGCCCGCGGGATTGATGCTGGCGATGGGGGCATCAAACTTGAGGATGATCGAGTCTCCCACGTCGATGGTGCCTGCCTTGGCCAGATCCATCGCGAGTTTGGGGATTTCGTTGGGGTCCACGTGCTGCAGTTCTTTGAGCTCCTCCTGCTCGCCCTCGCTCAGTTCCTTGCCCTGGGCTGCGGCTTTTTCCTGCTTCTCGAGCAACTGAGCCAGCCGTTTGGCCCGCTCCTCGCGCTCCTTGGCCTTCTTTTCCTCTTCCTTGACCTGGGAACTCGGCTTACGGTAACCGAAACGTATGGTATCGGTCACCTGCACCAGGCGGTCGGCCGTGTCGGTACGCAGGTAGGTCATGGCCACTTGCAGCGTGTCGGTCTTGATCATTGCCGAATCGGTAATCCAGTAGAACAGCGAGTCGTTGGCCGGCGTGCGCTCCACGCGGTACCAGTCCCGCGCGTGCTCGGCGGGCTTGATGACCTCGAGGCGGGGCAACGTGTCGTTGGGCGCCCCGAAGAGCACATGCAGCTTATTGTCGGCAGGACGAGCCGTCTGCTTGACGTAATGCGAGCGGTAGCCCTCATTAAACATGCACAGCAGCAGGTCGTTAGGCAGATACAGGGTGTGGGTCGCCGTCATCACGGTGTCGATGCGGCGGTCATAGGTGAAGACGGTGTCCTGGGACGTGAATTCGCTTGTCGTGGGCACGATGATCTCGTCCAGGAAGGCAATATCCTCGGTACGCGCCATGTGGTAGTCGCCGTCAACGTCGTTGAGGGCAAACAAATGGTAGTTGCCGGGCTTGAGGTTGCGGATGGTGAACTTGCCGCGGTCGTTGGTGCGGCTCACGCGTTCCAGCGGAATGTTGGTGAACGCGGTGTCATCCAGGTTGCTGTGCAGGCCCACGATGACGTGCTGCATCGGCTCCAAGTCATTGGCCCTCAGCACAATGCCCGACACGGCCAGCGTGTCTATCTGGTTACCTGTCGAGAAGGCAAAGGTGTAGCCGTCCAGCTGGTTGCTCTCGTTGTTGTCCTCGATGGCGTTGGAGAAGTCGATGACATAGGTCGTGTTATCCTGTAGCGTGTCACGGAACTCGACGGTCACCTTCTTGCCCACCGTGCGAATGAGCGGCATGGTGCGGGGCGCGGGAGAGATGATGACCTTCTTCTGCTGGTCCTTGAGGTTGACGATCTCGTCAAAGACAATTTTCACCTTGTTGCCCTTGAAATTGACCGTTCCGGGCTCCGGAGACGTCTTGACCACCTGAGGAGGCGTGTAGTCGCGCGGACCGCCCTCGGGCGACCCGATGCTGGCACAAGCCACGAGCAACGCGCCCACGGCAGCCATCATCAGCCAGTATGTCCAACGTCCCTTCATCAGTTATCGGTATTCGTTTGATTGACAGCGATGTCAAAGGTTTCCAGGTCGGCTGGGACGAGGATGCGTCCCTTGAAGTATTGGGCGGCCTCGGCAGTGAAGGCGGCCGCACGGGTGTCGAGGTGGGTGTCCTCGGTGTGGTAGAGCACAAGATTCTTCACTCCCAGCTCCTGGGCCAGCATGCCGGCGTCGAGGGCTGTGCTGTGGTTCTTCTCGTAGGGGTTGAACACGTTGCGGTCCTTGTACAGACAGAAGGCCTCGCACATCAGCCAGTCGCAGTTGCGGGCATAGGGCTCGCTGTGCATGCTGTAAGGCTCATCGCCCAGGCACACCAAGCGCTGCCCGTCGGGCAAAACAGCCTGGAAGCCATATTGCTTGAAATTGGTCGAGCCGATATCAAAGAAGGTCACCTGCATGTCATCGATTACGATCTGCTCGGCGTCACGCACCTCGCGCAGGATCACCGACGAGCCCAGTGAATTCAGGATTTTGGCAGGAATCATCAGCCGGGCCATCGTCTCGAGCGCATGCCGCACCTCGTCGTTGCAGTAGATGGTAAACGGTCCCTTGTGCTTGCCCTTGAAAATCAGGGGCGAAATCTTGCGTATCATCCAGATGGCGCCCATGATGTGGTCGGTGTGGCAATGGGTCACAAACATGTGGCGAATGTTCTCAAAGGGGATTCTGGCCCTCAACAGCTGGCGCAGGATGCCGTTGCCGCCACCGCCGTCCACCAGCATCCCGCCACGTGGCGACCGCAGGTAGAAACACGTGTTGTAGCAGTTGACGCACATGGCGTTGCCCGTGCCCAGCATGGTGATGCGCGATGTGTTGTTGCCGTTGGGTGCCATCATGACTTGATTTTAGGGAGTTCGATGCCGAATGTGGTGCCCTTGCCCACCTCCGACTCTTTGATATAGATCTGTCCGTTGTGATACTCCTCGATAATGCGCTTGACGAGGGTCAATCCCAAGCCCCAACCGCGCTTTTTGGTGGTAAAACCGGGATTGAACACATTCTTGAAGTTCTTGCGGGGGATGCCTTTGCCCGTGTCCTTGACCAGAATCACGGCATTGTTGGGGCTGTCCTCCACGGTGATGTCGAGTTGTCCCTCGCCATCCATCGCATCGACGGCATTCTTGGTCAGGTTCTCCATCACCCAGGCAAACAGCGTCTGGCTCAGCATCACGCCGTTGTTGGTCTGGTCGTTGGTGTGGATATAGAGGTTCACGCGCTTGGGGATGCGCGCACGCATGTATTCCAGACTGCTGGTCACCGCCTCGTTGATGGGCACGAGTTCCTTGTCGGGCATGGAGCCGATCTTGGAGAAGCGGTCAGCAATGGTCGAGAGGCGCTTCACATCCTTGTCCATGTCGGTGACGATGCTCTTGTCCACGCCCATCGATTCTAGCAGCTGCATCCATGCCATCAGCGACGAGATGGGGGTGCCCAGCTGGTGAGCGGTCTCCTTGGACAGACCCACCCACACCTTGTTCTGCTCGGCACGCTTGATGCTCATCAGCGCAAAATAGGCGATGGCAAAGAACAGAATGAGCACAGCCAGCTGGATATAGGGGAAATAGGCCAATCGGCGCAGCAGCGTCGAGTCCTCGTAGTAGAGGTACTGCGTGGTGCTCTCGTCAATCTTGATATCGATCTTGTTCTCACCATGTTTGAGATGACGCAACTTCTTATTCAGATATTCGAGATTGGCAGGTGAGATTTCAAACGCCAGGCTATCCTCGGGTTCTGGCAGGCGGAAGTTGCGGTGCAACAGGATGTTGTCATTATCATCAACCAGCAGCACGGGAATGTTGTGGTTGGCCTCGATGATGCTCAGCAGGAAGTCCACATCAGTGGCACTGCCGCCGGCACCGTTTTCTCCGCTCTCGTTGCCCATTGTCGCCAGTTCCTGGGTCGCATCAGCCCAAATCTCCATGCGCTCGCGCTCCTGCTCGGCCAGATCCTTCACCAGGTTGTTGGAGATGTACAGGAACAACGCCACCAGCACCAGCGAGATGGCCAGGAACACCACCTTCCAGATGCGTCGTGAGTCATATATGTTGCGCAGGTTAGCCATGCGATGCAAAGGTAGTACAAAAATAGGAATTAGAAATGAGGAATTTGGGAATTATGTGACGTGTAGCAACTCTGTCTCGATCCAACGGGCGACACTGTCGGCAGTATTGGGGCCAATGATCTTGCTGGCGACGGACTTGACCTCGGTGAAGGCATTGTCCACGGCGACGCTGAAGTCGGCGGCCTGCATCATGGCGATGTCGTTGCGGTTGTCACCGAAGACCACCACACGTCCAGCGCCCAACTGGCGCGCCAGATCGCGGATGGCGGCAGCCTTGCTCGTCCCGGCAGAGAAAATCTCCAGATAGCCCTCGCTCTCATCAAAGATGTCGTGATAGACCATCACCGAGCAGGTGGGGACCGACGTCCGCAGGTCGTCGGCTATCGACTTGAGCACGGCATACTTGTTCATTGAGAAGATGAGCAATGCCTCGTCGTCACTGTGTCGGAAGTCACGGTCGTCAAGAAAAAACTGCTTCAACGGCAGGTGATGGCGCTCGGCAATAAAGCGCTCTTCCTGAGGCGACAACGGGCCATAGTGATGGGTGTGCAACAGGTTCTTGCCATGGCGGCGGTAAATGAACGGGTGGGCACCACGGCGGTCAAACACGTCGGCCACGGCATTGACCGTCATGTCGTCGATGCCGCGCGTGTGCTCATAGCTCATGCTCACGGGATTCCACATCGCCGAGCCGCCGATGACGATGAACGGCAACCGCGCATGCACCTGCTGCATCAGCGGCACCACTGTAGCAGGCGTGCGCGCCGTGGCCACGGTGAACAGGCCGCCCAACTCGCCGATGATGTGGTTGAGCGTCGCAACCGTCACTGCCGACAGCTGCGAGTCTTCGCCCAGCAAGGTCCCGTCCAGGTCACTCACATAGAGCGTAGGGCCACATTGTTCATTGGAAATCATCATGCCTGCAAAGGTATAACATTTTCAAAAAACCACCGCCCACCATGCCCAAGAATCAGGATTTGTCACTACCTTTGCCCCTAAACATGTTATCGGTTATGGATCATAAAATAATTCATAAAGAGGAGGCTTTCAATATCATTGGGGCAGCAATGGAAGTCCACAATGTTGTTGGATGTGGTTTTACCGAGCCTCTTTATCAAGATGCACTGGAAGAAGAATTGCGCTTGCGAAATATTCCCTTTGAGAGAGAAAAGACTTACTATTTCTCTTACAAAGGAAAACGCTTAGATAAGACATTCAGGCCTGACTTTGTCTGCTATGACAAGGTAATCGTTGAATTGAAGACCGTAGATGAAATCTCGGATGAGCATTATGCTCAAGTTTACAATTATTTAAAGGCAACAGGAATGCGACTTGGCCTTCTTATCAATTTTGGCAAGAGATCACTTGAATACAAACGTATTCTTCCTAACTCAAAATGGAACCAAGAGCCTACATAATAACAGTCTACGAATTAAACGAATTTGACTAATTATCTTTGACTTGATGGCGGATGCCAATTAGATTAATTCGGTTAATTCGTAGACATAAAAAAGAGACCGATTGAATTATAATAACAGTCTACGAATTAAACGAATTTGACTAATTATCTTTACTTGATGGCGGAGGCCAATTAGATTGATTCGGTTAATTCGTAGACATAATAAAGAATTTAACGATGATGAAACAGACAATGCCTGTAGAAGGAAAATTTGAATTGATGGCGCTGCCCTATGCGCCCGACGCTTTGGAACCTGTCATCAGCGCCAACACGCTGGCTTTCCACCACGGCAAGCACCTGGCAGCCTATGTGAACAACCTGAATGCCGCATTGCCCGGCAGCGGACTGGAAGGTAAACCCCTTGAGGAAGTGGTGCTTAATGCACAAGGCGGCATGCTCAACAATGCAGGACAGATTCTGAACCACAACCTGTATTTCTCACAGTTCAAGGCCCCTCAGGCCGACAACGCGCCCACGGGACGCCTGGCTCAAGCCATCAACGAGGAATTCGGTTCATTTGAGGACTTCAAGGAGATTTTCTCCAAAGCCGGTGCTACGCTCTTCGGCTCGGGATGGGCTTGGCTCAGTGCCAATGCTGAGGGCAACCTGTGCATAACCCAAGAGCCCAACGCGGCCAATCCCGTCCAGCACGGCCTGCGCCCGCTGCTGACGATGGACGTGTGGGAGCACGCCTACTACCTTGACTACCAGAACCGCCGTCCCGACCACCTGACCGCCCTGTGGCAGATCATCGACTGGGACGTGGTGGCTGCACGGTACGAAGAAAAGTAAAAAATACCGATGAAACGGGCATTTTTTGCGCTTTTGGCCTTGCTGTGCACGGCAAGTGCCGCAATCGCCGGCGACAAGGTCAATGAGCGGTGGCAACAGGCGGTGCTCGCCGCCATCGACTCGTTTCCCGAACGCGGGGGCTACTACACTGGTGGGCGCCCCAACGACCTGTTTGCCAAGACCACCTAGCGCGGCCTGCACGACGCCTATCAGATGTCGCCTAGCGACGAACGGCCGCGCTTTGACCCGATGCAGGCGCAGCCGTCGTTTTGCTCCAGCGCAACCTATTCGGTCGTCATCAAGGCCCTGCTCATTTGGGACACCAAGCACAAAATCAAGCGCGAGGCGTGGATGAATATGAAGCCCCGTGTCGGCATCGCCGATGCATTCAACCCCGATGGGGTGGGGCAGGATGACGGTGTGGGCTTCTGGGGGCGTGCCAACGCCAACGGACCGGGGTTGGGTGTGCTGGTGCGCGAATTGGACGCCGGCTACAGCTTCACCGCCTACCGCGGTGCCAAGAGTGAGCGCAACCGCGAGACACCCGACGAGCGCTATCTGTCAGATAAAGAGTGGTGTGCACTTGACATTTGGGCGCGCGCCGTACCTGGCGACCTGATGAAAATCTTCTGGAACCGCAACGAGAGCCGCGGCAGCGACAGCGGTGCCATCATCGGCTGCAACGACGACAAGACCGCCGACCAAGAGGCCGGCCACAGCGTCATCTACATGGGCTGCGAGGGCGACACCATCACCTACTGGTCCTCGAACGGCCCCGGCAAGCACCCCGAACTGATGGGCTACAGCATGGGCCGCTGCCACAAATGCGACATCCAGCGCGTGGTATTCACCCGTATCACCCACCCCGAACGCTTCAACAATGCACGAAAAATGGCGCCCACCGATGTGAACGCCTATCTTAGTGACCTCAACGGCAAGCGACACAGCACTACCGCCGAGATGCTTCGTCAATTAGGAATTAGAAATTAGGAATTATCCTAAAACCTAACATCTAAAGCCTAAAGCCTAATTTCTAATTCTTCAGTCCCGAAACATTTACCTTGCCACTGCCTGCGATTTCCTCATCGTGGGAGCCTACCTTACCGCGCAGAATCACGTTGCCAGAACCGGCAATTTCGCTCTTGACGTGGTCAACGTTGAGGTTGTTGAGCGTGATGTCGCCCGAACCGGCAATCTCGTTGTTCGCTTTTTTACACGTGAGACTTGCCACCTCGATATTGCCCGAACCGGCAATCTCACTTTGTGCCTCATTGGCTTGGACAGTACCCAGGGTAATGTCACCCGAGCCGGCAATCTCCATGTACAAATTCTTGCTGGTGAGCTGAGCGAGTGTGATGCCGCCCGAGCCTGCAATCTCCAATTTTATATCGTTTACGGTCAGCGCCTTGGGAGCAGTGATTGTTCCTGAACCAGCGATTGCAAGGCCATCAACCATGGGCGAGGTGACAAAGACCTGCAAGCCCTTAAACACGTCGCCTGATTCATTCTTGCGCTGGTCAATAACCAACTCACTATCCTTGACATAGATCGTCATCTTGCCAAGCTGCTCAGAAGTGCCTTCGACACGTACACTGTGACTCTCGCCCTGCTCAAAGATCACATTGAACGGACCTGCCACATCTACCGCATCAAACGCAGCCATCGACGTTACCTCTCCCACCTGATGCACCTGGGTGGGCGTGTCGTTGGTGTGACCGCCAAAGTTCCAATCCTTACCGTCAATTTTCACACGCAGGCATGACGACATCGTCATCACCACAAGAGCCAACAGGCTCATAACCAATACCTTTTTCATATCTTATATAATGTTTAATTGTTTGTTTCTATACTATAGACGCACGAGAGGGCCAAAAAGTTTCAAAAAAAACCGTTTTTTTAAGTGTCAACTTTAAAAAATGACCAGTAGAGACGCAAAATTTTAGATAATTTGCGTCTCAAAGGCATGTGATTTCTGTCATCTGCAAAAACTAATGCTACTCATCCCGAATTATCACCCGAAGGGTGTCCTTTTAGTAACCCCGCCAAAAAGGCTTCCGAAGCGTAGCGAGGAATGCCTTCTTGGCGGGGAGATGACCACTTCTCCTCTCTGTCGCCTTCGGCGACCCCAGAGCGTCAATCTTTCAGGAAGTACTTGTCGTCAATCTCGCCACCACCGTCAAGAATGATTTTCCTGTATTCCTCAGCAAAGGATGTTTGCCGGTGATGTTCTTTCTGATTGATGATATACTGCTTAACCACAGGAATCTGCTCCTTAGAATAGGTAAAAGCAGCATAGCCTTCTCCCCAACCTGCGAAAAGCGGAAACAAGGGATTGTGCTTCATCCATCCATTAGTGGCATATTTCAGGCCCCTGACAAACTCAGATACTGCTAGGTCTGGAGGAAGCGAAACAAGGATGTGTACATGGTCAGGCATACCACCAATGCGGTACAACTTTGCACGATGGCGAGTGGTGTAGCCATAGGCATAGACATAAAACTCACGTTCGTGTGCCTCTTCGATAGCGGGAATGCTTCGATAAGTGCGGAATACGATATGATAGACGAGGTTGGTGTAACTCATAATTCTACAAAGATAACACCAATGTTCAAATTGTGCAAACCGCAACAATGGGGTCACCTACGGCGACAGTCAGATGTTCTCTACTCCCCCTTGCCATCGTTCTCCTCGCTATGCTTCGGATCACAATTGGCAAGGGGGTTATTCAAAGATCACCCTTTGGGTGAGACATGCCATAAAACCATGACTTGATTATTCCATTACACCAGTAGAGACGCAAAATCTGTGCAAACCGAACACCATGATGCTTGCATCGATGGTTGAGGTGCCGCCAAATTTATCTAAAAACTTGCGTCTCCAATCGTCAAAGGTCACCATATGCTGCCCCTGAGACGCAAGATTTTGCGTCTCAACATGGCAGATGGATGGAACAACAATGACGAAGGGTGGACGCCTTCCCCTTGCGGGAGCGCCCACCCTTGTAGTGTGGATTTTCTATGTCTTGTTTATAGAACTTGCTCGCGGATTACTCGGCAGGCTTGTCCCAAACGAAGATGAAGCGGCCGCCAGTGTACAGGTCACTGCCGTTCAGCAGCAGGAAGTTCACGTCATAGACGTTGTCGCTGTTGCTGACATAGCAATAGCCAGAGTAGTCGGAGCTGAAGTAAGCATAGTAACCCCAGTAGTTGAGAGGTGTACCATCATCGACGGTTACAGCACCGTTGCTCAACAGGTTGAACTGGAAGTTAGACATGTCAACATCATCCTCATATTCACCATACAGGTAATAGAGCGGGGAAATGATGCGATACTTATTGGTTCCCTCAACATTGATGATGGGAACATTCTCGGCAACCATGGGCTCCTCATACCAAGTAAAGTCAGTGATCGTACAAGTGCCGGCAGGCAGCAACTTGGGTTTATTGATATTGACAACCACCTCATGGATGGGATTATCAAACGGGCTAGCCGTCTGCACATCAGCATCATTAAGGGTAATGGTGCAGGAACACCTGTCACCCCAGTCAAGGTTTTCGGCAATCACATAGATCGTGGCGGTCTCTTCGCCAGCAGCAAAATTAACCGTGTTGCTCTGCAACTTGATGTTCTCACCCGAGGTCGTAGCGTTGACGGTCGTCGAATAGGCTTCGGTCGAATGAGTTCTCGTGAGGGTCACGGGAACGGTGATGGCATCGTCCTCGGTCTCCTGATTAATCGTAGCCCTTGTAAAGGAGATGTTGGCCATTGCGGGATGATCATAGATAGCCCCCACATTGTCGGTGTCACAACTGGTCAAACCAGCAGCAACGACTGCCAATCCTAAAATATATTTACCTAATTTCATAATATTCAATTAGTTAATGAGATTAAACATTAATTTTTGGGATAGTCACCGATGGGGTTCTGATCACCAGCGGGAATCTCCTCGGGCTTCATGTTAACGTTGCCGTCAAACTCGGCCTGCGGAATAGTGAGTACCCACAGATAACTCTCGGGATTCTTTGCAGCCTCAACGTGAGTGGGAATCTGAAGACCCTCGGGCCAGCCGTAATCGGCGGGACGAACGAAGCCCTGATGCAGACGACGGATGGTGTAGATGCGGCCATCCTCACCCCACAACTCGATACGGCGCTGGATCAGGATTTCCTCGAGCAGCGAACCGGTCAACTCAGTCGAGATGGTTGCCAGGGCAGTACCACTCTTGTTGGTATTGTAGTTGGCATCACGCTTGCTCATCACTGCCATCAGATATTGCTTGGCATCGGCATCCTGGCCCAGACGGCAAGCAGCCTCAGCGGCATTGAAGTACATCTCCTCAACACGCATCCAGACGTAGTCACCTTCCCAAGTCTGCTCGTTGGAGAACTCAAACTTCTTCTGGAGATAAGACTGGTTGGGATTCCACCATGCACGGCGGCTGTCGGTGGCGCTCATCTTGTTATACAGCCAAGAAGAGATCTGCTTGGGAGCACGCTGACCATAAGGAGCGGTACCGCTCATATGGGTCATCAACGATGCGTATATACCGGCCTGATCGCTGACGATTTGGGCACCCCACATCACGTTGCCAGCGTCAACCGAGTTGACGAAGTTGGCCTTGTTGGGAGCAAATGAAGAAGCATCAATAGCCTGAATGCTCTTACCGCTGGCAGTGATAGCCTGCTTGGCAGCATCGAGAGCGTCCTGCCACTTCTCCTCAACGAGGGCGATACGGGACTTAATACCCAGAGCCACTGCATAACTCATGTGGCTGGGGTGACGCTGAGCGGGCGAGTTGGCCAGCAACTCGACAGCCTTGTTGATGTCATTGTCGATCTGTGCATAAACCTCCGAAACCTTAGCGCGGGGCTGACCGGTCGTCGAGGTGCGGGTGGGCTCATTGTAGATGGGCACACAAGCGTCATTCTCATGACCCTTGTAGGTGCGGGCAAAGGTCTGTGCCAGCATGAAGTAACTGTAGGCACGGATGGCATAAGCCTGACCGATTACATAGTCCACATCCTCTTTGCTGCCACCCATGGTCTCCTCGGCATCAATAATGTAGTTGGCATTGGAAATCCAGGTATAATAGGCATTCCACAAGTCATAACTGCGCCATGCGCCGCTGGTGTAGCGAGCCTTCACATTGTATGCAGCGTCAAACCAGAACCAGCCCGAACCCTGGGCACCCATGATGAAGTCATCACCCATGACCTCGGCCATCAGGTTATAAGCGCTGATACCGAAGCACTGGTGAGTGTTACCGGTGGTTGACCAGCCGGCAGAGTACATCGAGCGGTAGATACCGTTCAGGGGAATCAGCGCCTTGGTGGCGTCGCTCATGAAGGTAGAACCCGACATGGAGTCGGTGGGCTGGGTCTCCAGCATGTCGTTAGAGCATGATGACAGGCAAGCCACACCAAACACTCCGATAAACAAATATTTAAATATCTTTTTCATGTTTATATCGTTGTTTTTAAGTTGTAAGTTCTAAGTTGTAAGTTTTAAGTATGGTTTGTATCGCCTGAAATGAATTGTCAATTGAGGTAATGTTACTTAAAACTAAAAACTTAAAACTAAAAACTTGAATTAATCTTACTTCACGATGATTTCGCAAATCGAAACACGGTTCCAGCTCAATTCGTCAAACATGTTGCTGATACCCTGGCCAGCAGCGTTGATGCGGTTGGCAGCGATACCATACTTCTTGACGAGCATATCCTTCACGCTGGCGGCACGGCCGTTAGCGAGCTTGACGTTGATTTCCTCCTTGCCCTCGGGCGAAGCATAACCCTTGATGACGCAGGTTGCCTCGGGATGGCTCTTCAGGTAGGCAGCCACGCGCTCAACGTTTGCACGCTGGTCGGCGGTGATGGCGGTGCCACTCTTGGGGAAGTGAACGAGGATGTTCATGTACTGCTTGCTGTTGTCAACCACCTTGGGAGCGGCGTTCTTGGCAGCGTTCAGGTCATTCTTGCAGTTGGCCAGTGCCTTGTTGGCAGCGGCGAGGTCGTTCTGCAGCTGAGCCAGACGGCTGTTGGCGTCGGCAGCGGCACCCTGAGCGTCAGCGAGCTGAGCGCGCAGGTCGTTGATCTGGCTGTTCAGAGCGTTCACGTTCACTGCGGGAGCAGGAGCGGCATAAGCCTTACCAAAGTTCAGCTCGATACCTACGGTGTAGGTCTTGTTGGGACTGTAGTCATAGTCGGTACCACCAGAGAAGTTGTACTGGGGATCCATACCGTCGAGGTGGGTGAACAATGCCAGGTTATCTACCGAACCGAAGATACGGGCACCGGTCATACCCAGCTTGCTAACCCAGCTCATGGGCAGAGCATAAGCCAAAGTGATGTTCTTGATAGCGAAGTAGCTGGCATCGATCAAGAAACGGTCGGTGTTGTTGATGGACTCGGCAATGCTAGCGCGAGGAACGTCGGTCACGTCACCGGGCTTCTGCCAACGACGCAACATGTTCTTGTTCCAGGTCGAGCTCAGGTACCACAGGTTCATATCACTCTGATACAGGCTGTCAAATACCTTACCACCCAGCGAGTAGGTGGTCAGCACGCTCAGGGTCAGGCCCTTCCAGCTGAAGTCGGTACCCAGAGAACCGAAGATGTCCGGCTGACGGCTACCTTGGTAGTACTTGCAGTTGGCAGCAAGGTCACGATCCATGGTAACAAACTCGGTACCTTCAATCATGTTGCCATCCTCGTCCTTTTCATAGGCCCAATACAGACTGTAACCCGTCGTCGGATCAACACCAGCGCTCTTAGGCATATAATAGGTATAGATGGGAAGACCTTCCTTGATGATGCGAACGCCGCTCAACAGTTCGGGAGCCTCCTTAGTCAGCTTGATGACTTTGTTCTTGTTGTGGGTAGCCATTGCGGTGATGTTCCACTCAAAGTCGGCAGTGCGGACGGGGGTGATGCGCAGTGAAGCCTCAACACCACGGTTGCGCATGTCGCCCACGTTGTCCATGAAGCCGGTGAAACCGGTCGACAATGCCATGGGACGGTTAAGCAGCATGTTCTTGGTCAGACGGTTGTAGAAGTCAACGTTCAACTGCAAGCGGTGGTTGAACAGGATAGCGTCGAAGCCAGCATTGAAGTTCTGGCTCTTCTCCCAAGATACGTTCTGGTTCTCGAGCGAAGCAATCAGCGCACCGATGTTGGTAGCGTTGCTGTAGCTCAGGTCATACAGTGACTGCCAAGCATAATAGGTCTGCAGCATATCGTTACCCTGCTCACCAAAGCTGGCCTTAACAGACAGGTTGTTGATCCAACCCACGTTCTGCATGAACTTCTCACCAGATACACGCCAGTTAGCACCAACTGACCAGAAGATACCCTTGTTGTGATCGGGGTGGAAGCGCGATGAAGCATCCTGACGGAGCGAAGCGCTCAAGAAGTAACGGCCACCATAGTTGTAGTTGATACGGCCGAAGTAAGAGTCGATGCGATACTTGTCGCTGTAAGAGTCAGCCTCCAGCAGGGTGGTGGCGGGACGCAGCTCGAGGATACCGTCCACGAGGTTGGTCTTGCCAGCCAGCAGGTAAGCAAACTCATAAGCATACCACTCGTGACCCAGCAACAGACCTACAGTGTGCTCACCGAAGGTGCGGTCCCAAGTCAACAACTGGTTGAAGGTGTAGCTCTGGGTGCGACGGTTGGTCTTCTCGAGAAGACCGCCGGCGTTAGCCTGGTTACCGTGCTGAGAGTTCATGTATTTGGTGTTGTTGCGGTTCACATAGTCCATGCTGAAGTTAACAGCCAACTTGAGGCCCTGACGCCAGCCGTACTTGGCCAGGTCGCTACCCAGCACGAGGCCGGTGCGCAGACCAGCAACGTCGCGCTTAGCATAAGCCTTATCGAGCATCAGCATACCGAGTGACGAGAAGTCGGTCATCGAACCGGGACGGGTACCGTTGGGAGTTGCCTCACCCCAGTCATACTGTACGTTACCATCAGCATCGTAAACGGTCTTACCGTCAATGTCCTTCAGGTAAACGGGCAGCAGCGGGTTGATGAACTGTGCGGTGTACCAGGGGTTAGAGGTGCTGGTACCATCATAGTCATTGAAGTTCTGCATAGCGTGAGCCAACGATAAGTTGATGTTGGCGCCCAACCAGTCAGTGATCTGGCTGGTGATGTTGGCACGGCCGGTGTAACGCTCATAGTTGGTGGTCTTGAGGATACCGTCCTCGTTCAAGTAACCCAGCGACATCATGTACTGTGCATGCTCGCTACCGCCGGTCACCTGCAACTGGTGCTCGTGACGGAAGGCGTTATTGCGGATTATGCTGTCATACCAGTCCTCGTCCCATGCGCTTTGGGCATCGGCGCGAACTTGGCCGGTTGCGGGGTCAATCAGTTGATCCCAAGTGTAGTTCTTGAAGGGGTTGTACTGCTCACCACCCAGCTGGCTGCTCAGACTAGCACGAGCATAAGCCTCAGCATCATTCCAACTTCTACCGTTGTCGATAGCCTGGTTGCGCAGGGCTTCGTAAACGAGCTGTACATACTCCTTCTGGTCCACATGCTGGTAGCGCTTGGTGGCACGCGATGACCAACCGAAGGTCGAACGCCACATGATGTTGCTGCGGCCTTCAACGCCCTTCTTGGTGGTAATCATCACAACACCGTTAGCACCACGGGCACCGTACAGAGCGGCAGCCGATGCATCCTTCAAGACGGTCATCGACTCGATATCCGACGGGTTGATCGAGCTCAGGTTGCCGTCAAAGGGAGCACCATCAACAACATACAACGGGGTGCTGTATGCGTTGATTGAACCGTAACCACGAATCTGGATGTTGGGCGACGAACCGGGCTGGCCCGATGCGCTGGTCACCTGCAGACCGGCTACGTTACCCTCGAGGGCCTTGGTAGCATCGGTAACAGGACGCAACTCCAGTTTCTTGTTGGTCACAGCCTCGGCCGAACCGGTGTAAGAGGTCTTCTTGGCAGTACCATAGGCAACTACCATCACCTCGTCCAGAGCGGTACCACTGTCACTCATCGTGATGGCCATGCTGGGCTGAACAGGAAGTTCTTGGGTCTTATAACCCACATACGAAACCTTGAGGGTCTTCACGCCGTAAGGAACATTCAGCGAGAACTCACCGTTAACGTCGGTGGCCGCGCCGTTTCCTCCTCCAACGGGCTGTACCGTTGCACCAATCAGCGGTTCGCCGTTGGGATCGGTAACCTGGCCCCTCACTACTTGTTGGGCACTCATGCCCAATGAGATAGCACAAATGGCTATCAGCAGCATAAATAGCTTCTTCATAAAATAGTGATGTTTATTAATTAATACAATAGTTAAAAAATTGTGTTTATTTCATCAGTTACTGTAAGGTCTCGATGGTGCTTTTCGGTAGCCGCAATCGATTAATTACAAGTACGCAAAACTAGTCAATAAATGTGAAATGGGCAAAATAAAAGGAAGATTTTAACTAAATGCCCTTGTTTTCTGTCTTTTTGGGGCGTTTGGAAATATTTTGTAAAAAAATTACAAAATCAATCTAAAATATAGCTTAATCTACTGATAATCACTATATTTAAATTTAAAATAGCAGATTTGAATAAAAAAGTTCATATCAAAAATAGAATGTTAAAAACAACACCTTTTAACATTCCAATTTTAACAAAAAAAACAGCTATATTTGACATTTATTGACCAATACACCCCTTTTATTAGGGCATTTCCTCACTTGTTAATAACTTTTTGATACCAGTTGTTAGTGCCCTTTAATCATGAAACTTTAAACTATGGATGCAGGCGAGTATACACATGCCACATCACGATAGCGGCACAGCACGAGATGTTGAGCGAGTGTTTGGTGCCATGTTGGGGAATTTCAACACACATGTCGCTGGCATCGACCACTTCCTGGCTCACTCCCTTCACCTCATTGCCCATCACCACCGCGATTTTTTGGCCTTTTTCTACAGCAAACTCCTCAAGACTGACGCTGTCGTGCACCTGCTCGATGCTGCACACGGTGTAGCCGTCACGCTTGAGTTCCTCTACAGCATCAACCACCGACGCATAGTATTGCCACATGACCGAGTCCTCGGCTCCCAGGGCAGTCTTGTGAATTTCGGGTTTGGGAGGTTGCGGCGTGATACCGCACAGGACGATGCGCTCGATCAGGAAGGCATCGGCAGTGCGGAAAACCGATCCCACGTTCATCTCGCTGCGCACATTGTCCAGCACCACCGTCACCGGCAGTTTTTCCAGTTTCTTATAATCGTCTACATCCAGCCGGTGCAGCTCCAGCATTGACTTTTTCTTGGCCATTTCATCATTATATATATAATAGAAAAGCGTTATCTTTGTGACAACACAATATTCAACCACAAAGGTACAAAAACCCTGTCAACAACCTTGTCAATTGATGTAGAAAACTATTTCAAAAAAATCAGCAAAAAACACTTGACAATTTCAAATCAATGCGGCTTATCATTCTTTTCGGGACAGCCAAAAAAGTTGGCAATTATTTTTTCTGGCTATATAAACACGGTTTTCATCATCTTTTCGAGGATAATTCCATGATAATTTATTAACTTTGCAGGTTGTTTACACCCTGTTAATAAAACACTTTAACCGCTATGACACAGCCATCAGGCTTGTCAATAAACTATCGATAACTCGGTTTAGACGTTGATAACCCGATGGGGCGGGAAAAGTGGCAAAAAGTTTTTTACACAATTAACAGGCATTATAGTTACAGTTAGATTTAAGTTTTTAAAAATTTAAAACCAACAATATATATAATATGAATGTTGAAAAAGGCTATGTCGATGAACCCATCGAGGAGGGTATCGACCTGAGAGAGGAAATCCTGCGCTTGAAACGTGAGCGCAACGCTGTGATCATGGCGCACTACTACCAGCGCGAGGAAATCCAGCAGCTGGCCGACTACATCGGCGACAGCCTTGCCCTGGCACAGCTGGCGGCAAAGACCGATGCGCCGGTCATCATCCTGTGCGGTGTTCACTTCATGGGCGAGACAGCCAAGATCCTGTGTCCCGACAAGACGGTCATCGTGCCCGACCTGAGTGCAGGCTGCTCGCTGGCCGACAGCTGCCCGGCCGACGAGTTTGAGCGTTTTGTCAACGAGCACCCCGATCACACGGTCATCAGCTACGTCAATACAAGCGCGGCCGTCAAGGCGGTGACCGATGTGGTGGTCACTTCGTCCAACGCCAAGGAGATTGTGGGCAGCCTGCCCGATGATGAGAAAATCATCTTTGGTCCAGACCGCAATCTGGGCAACTACATCAACAGCATCACGGGACGTGAGATGCTGCTGTGGAACGGCGCTTGCCATGTTCACGAGAAATTCAGTGCCGCCAAGCTCGCTGACCTGAAGCGTGAACATCCCGATGCTAAGGTGCTCGTACATCCCGAGTGTCCCAAACCTGTGCGCATCATGGCCGACAAGGTGGGTTCAACCCAGGCTCTGCTCAATTTTGCTGTGGACGATGAGAGCCAGGAGTTCATCGTGTGCACCGAGAGCGGCATCCTCTTCGAGATGCAGCGCCGCTGCCCCGAGAAGACTTTCATTCCCGCTCCGCCCGAGGACGGCACGTGTGCCTGCAATGAGTGCGAGTACATGAAATTGATTACTCTGGAGAAATTGTATAATTCGCTCAAGTTCATGGCGCCCGAAATCGAAGTCGATCCCGACATTGCTGAACGCGCCGTTAAACCCATCCAGCGCATGCTCGACATTTCCCGTGAACTGGGCATCATCAAGTAAAAAAAGATGAAGAAAATACTGATATCACTTATACTTATATTTAATGTATTCAATATTATGGCACAGAACGTATATGACTTTACCGTGAAGGATCGTCGTGGCAACGACGTGTCGTTAAACGAATATAAAGGCAAGGTGCTGCTGATTGTCAACACCGCCACCCGTTGCGGTTTCACTCCGCAGTACGAGGAACTGG
Source organism: uncultured Prevotellaceae bacterium (assembly GCA_900318535.1). Taxonomy (GTDB): domain Bacteria; phylum Bacteroidota; class Bacteroidia; order Bacteroidales; family Muribaculaceae; genus Sodaliphilus. Next base: position 73,641 of record ONKU01000008.1, read on the forward strand.
AAGCACTGTATAAGGTATATAAGGAGCAGGGTCTGGAAATTCTCGACTTCCCCTGCAACCAGTTCGGGCAGCAGGCTCCTGGCACCGAGGAGGAGATTCACCAGTTCTGCACCCTGAATTACGGCACCGAGTTCCCGCAGTTCAAGAAAATCGAGGTCAACGGCGAGAACGAATCCCCCTTGTTCACCTATCTGAAGTCACAGCAGGGTTTCAAGGGCTTTGACAAGAACCACAAGATCGGTGCTTTACTCGACGATATGCTCTCCAAGGCCGATCCTGATTATGCCAGCAAGCCCGACATCAAGTGGAACTTCACCAAGTTCCTCGTTGACCGCGAAGGCAACGTCGTGGAGCGTTATGAGCCCACCACCGACTGCAAGGTCATCGAAGAAGCCATAAAGAAACTCCTTTAATTACAAACTGAAAACAAGGGACTAAAAACTAGAAACTGAAAATAAATGGACTACAACTATAAAGAGATAGAGAAAAAGTGGCAACAATATTGGCGTGAAAATCACACCTACAAGTGCGAAATCGACAACAGCCGTCCCAAGTTCTACGTTCTCGACATGTTCCCCTATCCATCGGGAGCAGGTCTGCACGTGGGACATCCGCTGGGTTACATTGCCAGCGACATCTATGCGCGTTACAAGCGCCTGAAAGGCTTCAACGTGCTGCATCCCATGGGTTATGATGCCTATGGTCTGCCTGCCGAGCAATATGCTATCCAAACCGGACAGCACCCCGAAATCACCACCAATGAGAACATCGCCCGCTATCGTGAGCAGTTGGACAAGATCGGCTTCTGCTACGATTGGGACCGTGAGGTGCGCACCTGTGACCCCTCCTATTACAAGTGGACGCAGTGGGCCTTCCTGCAGATGTTCAAGAGCTATTACAACACCGAGCTCGACAAGGCCCGTCCCATCGATGAGCTGGTGGCCCATTTCGAGAAGCACGGCACCACGGGATGCAATGCCCACACCAACTGCACCGACGAATTCACTGCCGACGAGTGGAATGCCATGATCCAGGCGCAGAAAAACGACGTGCTCATGAACTACCGCATTGCCTATCTGGGCAATACGATGGTGAATTGGTGTCCAAAACTGGGTACCGTGCTGGCCAACGACGAGGTGAGCGAGGGCGTGTCGGTGCGCGGCGGTTTCCCTGTCGAGCAGAAGATGATGAGCCAGTGGTGCTTGCGTGTGTCGGCCTATGCCGGACGCCTGCTGCGTGACTTGGACACCATCGAGTGGACCGAGTCCATCAAGGAGACCCAGCGCAACTGGATCGGCTACAGTGAGGGTGCCGAGATGACATTCCCCATCGCCGACAGCGACAAGAGCCTGTTGATTTTCACCACCAGGGCCGACACCATCTTTGGTGTCACTTTCATGGTACTGGCTCCCGAGAGCATCTATGTTGACGAGGTGGTCACCCCTGGACAGCGTGCCGCCGTCGATGCCTATCTCGACGAGGTGAAGCACAAGACCGAGCGCGAGCGCATGATCGAGAAGAAGGTGAGCGGCGTGTTCACCGGCAGTTATGCCGTCAATCCCATCACTGGCAAGAATATACCTATATATATAAGTGACTATGTGCTGGCAGGTTACGGCACGGGTGCCATCATGGCCGTCCCGGCTCACGACAGCCGCGACTATGCCTTTGCAAAGCATTTTGACCTGCCCATCATTCCGCTGATTGAAGGTGCTGACATCAGTGAGGAGAGTTTTGACGCCAAAGAGGGTATCATGACCAATTCGTCCAACGAGCGCTTGCAGCTCAACGGCCTACAGGTCAAGGACGCCATTGCCAAGACTAAGCAGTATATCGAGGAGTCGGGCATCGGTCACGTGAAGGTGAATTACCGCTTGAGGGATGCCATCTTCAGCCGTCAGCGCTATTGGGGCGAGCCGTTCCCCATCTACTATGACGAGAACAACCAGCCGCAAGCCCTTGACGAGAGCCAGTTGCCGCTGCAGTTGCCAGAGGTGGACAAATTCCTGCCCACCGAGACGGGCGAGCCTCCCCTGGGCCGCGCCAAGGGGTGGGTGACCACCGAAGGTTATCCTCTGGAGCTGAACACCATGCCGGGATTTGCCGGTTCGTCGGCCTACTATTTGCGTTACATGGATCCGCACAACGACAAGGAACTCGTTTCGCACGAGGCCAACGAATATTGGCGTCAGGTGGACCTCTATGTGGGTGGTACCGAGCATGCTACGGGTCACCTGATTTACAGCCGTTTTTGGAATAAGTTCCTCTATGATTACGGTTATGTGTGCGAGGTAGAACCCTTCCGCAAGTTGGTCAACCAGGGTATGATTCAGGGCCGCAGCAACTTTGTTTATCGCATCAAGGACACCAACAAGTTTGTTTCTTTGAACCTCAAGGACCAGTATGACGTGACGCCTATCCACGTGGATGTGAACATCGTCCATACCGATGCGCTGGACATCGAGAAATTCCGTGAGTGGCGCCCCGAATTCAAGAATGCCGAGTTCATCTTAGAGAACGGCAAGTACATCTGCGGCTGGGCCATCGAAAAGATGTCCAAGTCGATGTTCAACGTTGTCAATCCCGACGACATCGTGGACCGCTACGGTGCCGACACCCTGCGCCTGTATGAGATGTTCCTGGGTCCTGTCGAGGCCAGCAAGCCTTGGGACACCAACGGCATCGACGGTGTGAACCGCTTCCTCAAGCGCCTGTGGGCTCTGTTCTACAAGGGCGACAACATGCAGCTCACCGACGAGAAACCCAGTGCCGAGGCCCTCAAGTCGCTGCACAAGCTCATCAAGAAGGTGAGTGGCGACATCGAGACTTTCAGCTACAACACGTCGGTAGCCGCCTTCATGATCTGTGTCAACGAGTTGACCTCGATGAAGTGCCGTGCACGCGAGATATATGAGCCGCTGGTAGTGCTGCTCGCTCCCTTCGCACCTCACATCGCCGAGGAACTGTGGCACGTGCTGGGTCATGATACCACCGTGTGCGACGCCCAGTGGCCCACCTGGAACGAGGACTATCTGAAGGAATCGACGGTGAAATATACCGTGCTGTTCAACGGCAAGCCCCGCTATAACATCGAGGTGCCCGCCGGTACTGCTCAGGACGAGGTACAGCGCATCGCCCTCAGCGACGAGGGTGCCGCCCGCTGGCTCGACGGTAAGCAGCCCAAGAAGGTCATCGTCGTTCCCAATAAGATCGTCAATGTAGTCGTTTAATCTTTTTCAACTACGAATTACGCGAATTTAACTATTTGATTTATTTGTATAATTCGCGTAATTCGTAGTTTTATTTATCGTAGTTTTATAGATGAAGAAGATTGTTTTTGCTACCAACAATGCACACAAGTTGCAGGAGTTGCGGCAGATGCTGGGTGACACCTACGAGATTCTGGGTCTCGCCGACATCGGTTGCCATGAGGATATTCCCGAAACTGGCCATTTCATCGAGGAAAATGCCCAAATGAAGGCCCGTTTTGTCAAGGAACATTATGGCTATGACTGCTTCAGTGACGACACGGGACTGGAGATTGATGCGCTCAATGGAGAGCCTGGCGTACACTCGGCACGCTATGCCGGTCCTGGCCACGACAGCGAGGCCAACATCGACAAAGTGCTGAAAAAACTCGATGGAATCGATAATCGCACGGCCCGTTTCCGCACCGCCATAGCCCTGTTGCAGGGTGATGAAATGCACATGTTCGAGGGCCAGGTCGAGGGCATCATCCTTACCGAGCGCCATGGCACGGGAGGTTTTGGTTACGACAGCATTTTCCAGCCTGTCGAGGGTGACGGCAGCACATTTGCCCAGATGTCGCCCCAGGACAAGAACCGCATCAGCCATCGCGGCCGTGCAGTTGCCCGCCTCGTCGAGTTCCTGAACTCGCAAGCTACTCTGTAATAAATAGTATAATATGTAGAGACGCAAAATCTTGCGTCTCCCGTCGTGGGTAGTTACTATTAAAATACCTACCGGGAGACGCAAGATTTTGCGTCTCTACTAGCCTTATCGCAGTCTTTAGAAGGGCTTCTCCTCGGTGCCCGTGAAGGACTGGAACAGTGCGTTGGCCAGACTTGACGCGCCGATGCGGAAGTACTGGTTGTTCAGCCACTTCTCGCCCAACACTTCCTTGACGATGGTGTAGTATTTAATGGCGTCCTCGGTCGTGCGGATACCGCCCGATGCCTTGAATCCCACCATGCGGCCGTGCTGCACAAAATACTCCTTGATGCACTGGCACATCACATAGGCGGCCTCCAGCGAAGCACCGGGATAGATCTTACCCGTCGAGGTCTTGATGAAGTCGCAGCCCGAGTACATCGACAGGATGCTGGCACGGCGAATGGCCTCGGCACTCTTCAGCAGTCCGGTCTCCAGGATGACCTTCAAGGGACGGTCGCCCACAACTTGCTTGATTTCGGCGATTTCATCGCACAATTCCTCGTAGGCTTCATCCTTGAAGTAGCCCACGTTGAGGACGATGTCCACCTCGTCGGCACCGTCGGCGATGGCCAGGGCGGTCTCGGCGATCTTGGTCTCGATGTGGGCCTGGCTGGCGGGGAAGCTGGCGCTGCACACGGCCACATCGACGCCGCTCACCTCGAGCGTGCCGCGAACCACGGCAGCAAAGTTGCTGTACACGCAGATGGCGGCTACATTCTTGTACTGGGGATAGTTGTTGTCAAAGTCATTGACCTTCTGCACAAATTTGGCCACGCTGCGCTCGCTGTCCTCGGTGGCCAAGGTGGTCAGGTCCACACAGTTGAGCAGGAACTGCTGCACCTCGGGGGTGTTGTTCTCGGCAGCGTGCTTGTCGATGATTTCCTGCACGGCAGCGCTGACGGCGGCGTCATCGATGGTAACCTGTGACTGGTTGATGGCCGTCATGTACTTGTCCATGGGTTTGTGCTCGTGGTCGTGATGCTCACATCCGCATCCGCAATGATCATGTTCGTGGTTGCTCATAATTTGTTGATATTTTAATGGTTAGTAAGTTTTGAGTTATGGATGTGGCGATCCTTGTCGCGCGTTGTCTTCTTGGCAAAGTTGCGCTCCAGTGCGGCATCCAGGTCGATACCCGTCTGGTTGGCCAGGCACATCACCACCCACAGCACGTCAGCCAGCTCGTCGGCCAGGTCCAGGTCATCGCCCGGCTTGCTCGACTGGTCGCCGTAGCGGCGGGCAATCACACGGGCCACTTCGCCCACTTCCTCGGTGAGAACGGCCATGTTAGTCAGTTCGCTGAAGTAGCGCACCCCATACTGTTTGATCCAAGCGTCAACACGCTCCTGTGCCTCTTGTATCGTCATAGTGATGGCAAAGGTACGAATAAGTTTTCAGTTTTTTGTTTTTGGTTATCAGTTTTTGGACACTTTTTATCGGTTTTTGGACTCAAGAGATACAGAAAAAGGCATAAAATATCATATTTTTCGTTATTTTCTTTGCTATTTCATTTATAATGTGTAATATTGCTACCCGAAAACGATTAACCTCTCTATTAATACTGATGTAATGATGAATAACGAATTTGATCCAAAAGCCATTGCTAAGACGATTGACGTTGAGGAACTTTATGACCTCGACATCACCATCGCGCGCTTTATCTTGCCGCGTCTGATGGTGTTTAAAGAGCATTGTGAGCGCACTCCCAACCTGACCATGACGCGCGAGGAATGGGTCCAGATTCTGGACAAGATGATTTACGCCTTTGACCGCATCGCTTGTCAGACCGAGGAGGACACCCCAGAGTACAAGGCCTACATCAAGGCCATCTGGAACAACGAGCAGGACCTGGCCGACCTCAAACGCGATGCAAAGGCATCGCTCAAGCCCATCAGCGAGGGCCTGTCGCTCTACCACAAGTATTACCGCAGCCTGTGGTGGTGATTCTTGATTAGGGATTAGTGGTTAGAGATCAGTGAATTTCTAACGGCTAACACCTGACGCCTAAACACAATTTCAAGGCATACTGTCCGTTATTAAAGAAAACTGAAAAACAAGACAATGAAACGGACGTTATTGATTCTTTTGGCAATGTTGACATTGACTCCTGCCGCCCTGCGCGCACAGGAGACAGAGTCGTTATATACCGGCTGGGGTGCAGGATTCCACATCGGTGTGGGCGGCATGGTGCCCACGGGTTCGCTGGGCGATGACCTGAAGGGTTGCGCCGTGTTTACTGGCGGCTTTGACCTGGAATATCAGCGTGCGAGGCTCAAAATCGATGTGAACTACAGCCAGCCCTCGTTCAAGAACGAGAATCCCTATGCCATCTACGATGAAAATGGACGCAACCTGCAGATGAACGGCTCGGCCAACACCACCAATCTTGGTGCAGGCTTTCAGCTGGGCTACACGGTGTGGCGTCAGGGCAAGGTGAGCGTCACCCCCTGTGTGGGCATTAACTTCAGCCGCCTGAGGTGGGACATGAACACCATCAAGTGGGAGAAGGACGACGAGGGTGAGGAGAGACCGAAGATCGACAATGTGACCGACGTGCACGAGAACAGCACCGGTTGGACGGCCAGCGTGGACATAGACATCGCGCTGGGCGGCAAATTCGTCGATTTGGGCGGCAAGAGCCATTACGTTTCGTCGGTACGCATTACCCCCTTCATCACCCATGCTGGCTACAGTCATCTGTCACCGGCCGTCAAGGGCAACTGGATCGGCATGACCGTGAGCTATGCTGGCCTGTCGCGCCTCCTGTCTTCCCGCTAATGACTAGAAACTAAGGACTAGGGACTAGAAACTAGAAACTTAAAACTCTTTAACTAATATTTCTTGCTGGGATTCATTTCTTTATCCTACTTTTGCCGCCGAGAAATGAAACGCTTACTCCTCATATTGGCTATTGCCGTGACTATGACGGCTTTACCGGGCACCAAGGCGCTCGCAGCACCCGCTGTGCAAGACCCGCTCGACAACATCGAACTGCCCTCGGTGTTGCAGAAGACCTTTGCCGGCTACTACCATTTCATCGAGCCCTCAACGGGCGACACGCTGGCGATGATCGTCTTCAACCCCATCATCATCTATCCGCGCGAGCGTTTCCGCAACAAGGCCGAGGAGAAGTACTACTGGAAGACCGTCCGCGACATCAAGAAGACGCTCCCCTATGCCAAACTCATCAGTTCGACGCTGCTCGAGACCTATGAGTACATCGACACCTACCAGACTCAAAAACAAAAGCAAGCCTATCTCAAACGATTTGAGAAAGAGTTGTTTAATCAGTACAAGCCGCAGATGAAGAAGATGACCAAGAGCCAAGGCAAAATGCTCATCAAACTCATCAACCGCGAGACCAACCAGAACAGCTACAGCATCTTGAAGGCCTTCCTGGGCACTTTTAGGGCAGGATTCTGGCAGACATTCAGTAAATTCTTCGGCGCCAGCCTCAAGGCAGGCTACCACCCCAACAAGGACAAGCAAGACGCCATGGTCGAGCGCATCTGCGTCCGCATCGAGCAAGGTGCCCTGTAACCACCTCATCAATAGTTAATTATCCCCACTTCCCCGATTTTTATAGAAATTCTATAATAGAGATTCTATAAAAAACTGTTGGGTGTGTAACGGGCTACAAAAGCACGGATGGCCATAGAATCCCGTGAATGGTCATCAAATGATTATTTTTGGTCATTCGTGGGCATTGATGGACAGTCGTGTTTTTATGGTGGCAGATTCACAAATGACTTGTGACGAGAATTTTTGCGGCTCTCCAAAAACTTTTTTGTACCTTTGCAGGCTAATAGAGAAAATAACAACAAATTAAATAACAAGATATAAGCCAAATGGAGAAAGAGAAGAAATTTGCACGCACGCTGGTGACGACGGCGTTGCCCTATGCTAACGGACCTGTCCACATCGGTCACCTGGCCGGTGTGTATGTGCCCGCCGACATCTATGTGCGCTACCTGCGACTGCAGGGCGAGAATGTGCTGTTCGTGGGCGGCAGTGATGAGCACGGTGTGCCCGTGACCCAGCGAGCCCGCAAGGAGGGCATCACTCCGCAACAGGTCGTGGATCGTTACCATGCCATCATCAGGGATTCGTTCGAGGAACTGGGTATCTCTTATGATATCTACAGCCGCACGACGAGCAAGACGCATCACCAGTTTGCCGCTGAGTTCTTCCGCAAACTCTATGACGAGGGCAAGCTCATCGAGAAGGTGACCAAGCAGTTCTATGACGAGCAGGATGGCAAGTTCCTGACCGACCGCGACGTCGAGGGCGAGTGCCCCTACTGCCATCATCCGGCAGCCAAGGGCAACCAGTGTGAGGACGGCTGCGGCCGTGACCTGGACCCCACCGAACTCATCAACCCGCACGCCAAGGACAGCGACCATCCCCTCGTGCTCAAGGACACCACCAACTGGTTCCTGCCCCTCAACGAGTATGAGGGCTGGCTCAAGGAGTGGATCCTCGAGGGCCATAAGGAATGGCGCAGCAACGTCTATGGCCAGTGCAAGTCGTGGCTCGACAACGGGTTGCAACCCCGCGCCATGACGCGCGACCTGGACTGGGGTATCCCCGTGCCCGTCGAGGGTGCCGAGGGCAAGGTGCTCTACGTGTGGTTTGATGCCCCCATCGGCTACATCAGCAACACCAAGGAACTGTGCGATGCCCAGCCCGACCGCTGGGGCACATGGCAGCAGTGGTGGCAGCAGCAGGACACGCGCCTCATCCACTTCATCGGCAAGGACAACATCGTGTTCCACTGCATCATCTTCCCCACGATGATGAAGGCCCATGGCGACTATGTGATGCCCGACAACGTGCCGGCCAACGAGTTCCTGAACCTAGAGGGCGACAAGATTTCAACCAGCCGCAACTGGGCCGTATGGCTGCATGAGTATCTGGTGGACTTCCCCGGCAAGCAGGACGTGCTGCGCTATGTACTCACGGCCAATGCCCCCGAGACCAAAGACAATGACTTCACCTGGAAGGACTTCCAGGCCCGCAACAACAACGAGTTGGTGGCCATCCTGGGCAACTTCGTGAATCGCGCCCTGGTGCTGACGCACAAGTTCTGTGAGGGCATCGTTCCTGAGGCCGGCGAACTCACCGATGTGGACCGCGCCGCCATCGAGGAATTCAAGAACGTGAAGGCCACGCTGAGCGACCACATCGAGCATTTCCACTTCCGTGAGGCACTGAAGGACGCTATGGACCTGGCCCGCTGCGGTAACAAGTATCTGGCCGACACCGAGCCTTGGAAACTCGCTAAAACCGACATGGCTCGCGTGCAGACCATCATGAATGTGGCCCTGCAGATCACTGCCAACCTGTCCATCGCCTTCGAGCCGTTCCTGCCCTTCAGCTCAGCCAAACTGCGCAGCATGATCGGTATCAGCAAGGTGGATTGGAGCCGCCTGGGTGACATCGACATCCTGCCCGTCGGCCAACAGCTGGAGCAGCCCGTGCTGCTGTTTGAGAAAATCGAGGATGACGTCATCGATGCTCAAATCCAGCGTCTGGAGCGCATCAAGCAGGAGAACATCATCAACAACTTCAAGCCCAAGCCTGTCACCACGTCGTGCACCATCGATGACTTCGCCAAACTCGACATCCGCGTGGGCACCGTCGTGGCGTGTGAGAAGGTGAAAAAGGCCGACAAACTGCTGAAGTTCACCATCGACGACGGTATGGCAGGCCGCACCATCATCAGCGGCATCGCCAAGTGGTATGAGCCCGAAGACCTTGTGGGTAAGCAGGTGTGCTTCATCGCCAATTTCCCGCCCCGCAAGCTGAAGGGCATCGAGAGCCAGGGCATGATCCTGAGCGCTGAGGATGCCGGCGGCCGCCTCGTGGTCATCGGCCCGACGGGTCCCGTCAAGCCCGGCTGCCAGGTAGGGTGATATTCAAGCGGCATTTGCCGCTTGAAGTTTAGAGTTTAGAGCTTAGTGGTTAGAGAGTTTTTCTCTAGCCACTTGCTTTTATTGGTGTCCGGGGAAGCATCGAAGATGCTAGCGGTTCGAAGAACCGATTTTAATGAGAAAGACCAAGCTGCGAACCTCTCCGAGGCTCTTGCATGGTGTTTTCCATAAAAGTCGAGTCTTCGACCCGACTTGCCTCTTCGAGGCAAAAGCCAAGCCCATGATACAGCAGAAATGCTCATTCGATTCATATATAGCGAATTATGCCGATGTTGAGAACCTTCTCAAGACACTAATTATTAAAGAAGTATCTAGCTGGTGAGAGTCTGCTTATAATGCGATAATGTTAATAAAGGTTAAATATTAGCCTAAAATTTGGTTTATAAAATAAACCGCTTTATCTTTGCATCGTGAAAACAAGAACGGTAATCGCGAGTGCTGTTCTTTTTTCGGAGAGTTTTAGTTTACATTTTAAACCGCTTTATAGCCAAATTAAAAACAATTCAAGTTATGGAAGACAAGAAAATGACCGAGAAAGAAAGTCTCGAACTGATTACCGCGATGATCAATCGCACCCGCCAGCGCTATATCGGCGACGGCAACATTTTGCTCATGTGGGGTTACCTCACGGTGATTGTAACCGCGCTGGTGTGGATTATGCTTATCACGACGCACAACCCGGCATGGAACTGGTTATGGTTTGCAATAGGCGTTGTGGGCGGTATTGCCACCCCCATCATGTCGAAGAAGAGTGACCTGAAGAACGGTGTCAAGAGTTACTCCGACAAGATCACGTCTCAAATCTGGACTATCGTTGGTTTTGCGTCAGTGGTTGCGACGCTGTTCTGCGTCGGTTTTGGCCTCAAAGGTTTTAACGCCTGGGGGATGATGTTTGCTATCCCGCTGCTAATCGTTCCGATGGCCGAAATGGCCCAAGGTATTATCGTGAAAGAAAAGTCTCTCGTTGTGGGCGGAGCCATCGGATTGTGCGTCGGGCTATTCACGTTCTGCTGTATCGTTGGCAACGTGCGCCTGCTCATCAACTGGTTCCTGCCGCTGTTCATGATAGCCTTTGCCTGCATGATGATCATTCCGGGACACATCATTAACAACAAAGCCAAGTCGCAGCGATGAAAGAGTTAGATCCCATCCTTCACTCCCAGCTGCGGCTGGCAGTGATGTCCATCCTGATGAACGTGGACGAGGCCGACTTTGTCTACCTCAAGGAACAGACCGAGTCCACCGCCGGGAACCTGAGCGTGCAGCTCGACAAACTGTCCAATGCCGGTTACATCACCGTCACCAAGGGCTTTGTCGGCAAGAAGACACGCACGACCTGCCAGATTACCGAGCAAGGCCGCACAGCCTTCGAGGAATATGTCGAAGCATTAAAAGGTTACCTCAATCTGTAAATAGCCGATTAAATTAGTGATAGGGGCGCTCATCCATAGTAGGGTGGGCGCTTCTTTACAGTATTTGGGGTTTCTCGTCGGGGAGGTGGGTACTGAGGATGCGTTGTGACTTGGGGTAGAGGTTGTTGGCGCGGTTGCCCAGGTTGTTGGCGAAGCCCAGCACAGCGCCTGCATGGGCAACGAGGATGTAGCCTCGGGGACCGTCAACCGTGATGCTCTCGCCGCGCAGGTAGCGCAGGGCGGCAGGATAATCGACCTCGCAGACGGGGAATGCGTCGGCCGATCTTGCCAACGACATGGCCAGGGCAGGGTGGGGCACCGTTTTGCGGCCCATTACGGTGGCCAGTTCCACGCCGGCGTGCAGCACGTTCAACGAGGCGCGCAAGGCGGCTACTTCGCTGCGGATGTCCATCGGCACGGCAATCGACAGGTCTCCCTGCTGTCCAATCACGTAATCATTGGGAGAGTTGAGCCAGTTTTTGCCGATTTCATCGGCTTTTTTTGTGTTTTTCTCCTTGATGCGGATGTCCTGCCGCGGGGCATCGCCATCCTTGCGGAAGACCGCCATAAACAGGCCCTCGCCGTCCACGCGGTGGGGCATGAAACGGTAGCCATGGCAATCGCTGCCGATGGCGGGATGGATGTTCCATGACGGCTCGACAGGCACCTCCAGCGGTGTCGCCCCCAACTCCCGCATGATGAAGTCGGCCATCTGCTCGTTTTCCTGGCGGTTGTAGGTGCAGGTGCTGTAGATGAGCAGGCCACCGGGACGCAGGGCGGGCCACACGTCGGTGAGAATCTCGCGCTGGCGCTGGGCGCACTGATCGACCAGGGCGGGCGACCACTGGGCGACGGCCTCGTCGTCCTTGCGCATCATGCCCTCGCCGCTGCATGGCACATCGGCCGCAATGACGTCAAAGAAATGCGTCAGCTTGCCCACCTGGGCGGGTGCGTTGCTCGTCACCACACAGCGGGGATGGCCCCAACGGATGACGTTATCGGCCAGCACACGGGCACGCGGCGGCACAATCTCGTTGGCCACCGTCATCGAGCCCTCGGGCAATGCCTGGATGGCGGCTGTGGTTTTGCCGCCTGGGGCAGCACACAGGTCCAGATAGCGCACCGGCTCATGGATGAGGCTACCGATCACGTGTGCAATGAACATCGACGAAGCGTCCTGCACGTAGTAGCGTCCCGCATGCCAGTCGGTGTCGAAGGTGAAGGGTGGGCGGTTGTCCAAGTAATAACCCTGACCGCACCAGGGCACGCGGCGTGCCCCGTCGGGCACATCAGCACCCCTCGCGGTGTTGACGCGCACGGCGACGCTGGGCTCGCTCGACGTGATGGCATCGGCCAGCGCCTCCCACTCGTCGGGCAGCAGCCCCCGCAATTGCTCTATAAACGCCTCAGGTAAATTCATCATCGCAAAAGTAGTACATTCTCTTGAAATACAGCTTATCTTCTTGCCGAAAAGTAGCATCCCTATAGGTTTGAAACTTACTGGAAATCGTGGGGCATGAATTAGGGTTTTTTAAGGTTTGAAGGTTTTGGTAAATGGGCGTTTTTTTGTAATTTTGTACGTTTTTAGACACCCCCTGTAATAGGAGGTATAAAAGTGAAATAAACTACATTTTTATGTCAGAAGAAGAAAAATATATCGAAGAACAGGAAGAGAAGAATTATTCAGCGTCCAACATCCAGGTGCTGGAGGGCCTTGAGGCCGTGCGCAAGCGTCCTGCCATGTACATCGGTGACACCCATGTCAAGGGTCTGCACCACCTGGTGAGCGAGGTTGTGGACAACTCCATCGACGAGGCCTTGGCGGGTTTCTGTAACCGCATCGATGTCTTCATCGGCGAGGACAACAGCATTACCGTTCGCGATAACGGCCGCGGCATTCCCGTCGACGAGCACGAGAAGCTGCACAAGTCGGCCCTCGAGGTCGTGATGACCGTGCTGCATGCCGGCGGTAAGTTCGACAAGGGCTCCTACAAGGTGTCCGGCGGTCTGCACGGCGTGGGCGTGAGCTGCGTGAACGCGTTGAGCGACTATCTGCGCGCCGAGGTGCGCCGCGGCGGCAAGGTCTATATGCAGGAGTACAGCCTGGGCAAGCCCACCAGCGAGGTCAAGATCGTTGGCGACTGCCTGGAGGAGGAGCACGGCACGACCATCGTCTTCCATCCTGATGCCAACATCTTCTCGACAACGGTCTATGAGTTCGACATCCTGTCGAAGCGTCTGCGCGACCTGGCCTACCTCAATGCCGGCGTGACCCTATCAATCACCGACTTGCGCACCAAGGACGAGAACGGCAACTGCCACAGCGAGACCTACTACAGCGAGACAGGTCTTGACGAGTTCGTGCGCTACATCGACGGCAACAAGGAGGCGCTCATCCAGGACGTCATCCACATCAAGAGCAAGAAGGGCGACATCCCCGTTGAGGTCGCCATGACCTATAATACGTCGTTCAACGAGAACATCTACTCGTTTGTCAACAACATCAACACCATCGAGGGCGGTACCCACCTGACGGGCTTCCGTCGCGGCCTGGGTTCGACCCTGAAGAAATATGCCGAGGACAACAAGATGCTCGAGAAGGCCAAGGTAGAGATCAAGCCCGAGGACTTCCGCGAGGGCCTCACCGCCATCATCTCGGTCAAGGTGCTGGAGCCCCAGTTCGAGGGACAGACCAAGACCAAGCTCGGTAATACCGAAGTTATCGGCGCCGTCGAGACCTCGGTGCGCGATGCTCTGAACACCTATCTCGAGGAGCATCCCAACCAGGCCAAGACCGTCATCGAGAAGGTGATCCTCGCCGCACAGGCACGCCATGCCGCCCAGAACGCCCGCCTGAAGGTGCAGCGCAAATCGCCGCTCGCCGGCGGTGGCCTGCCCGGCAAACTGGCCGACTGTTCGTCAAAGGATCCCGCCGAGAGCGAGCTCTTCCTCGTCGAGGGTGACTCGGCAGGCGGCAGCGCCAAGCAGGGCCGTGACCGCAAGTTCCAGGCCATCCTGCCCCTGCGCGGTAAAATCCTCAATGTCGAGAAGGCAATGGACCACAAGGTGTTTGAGAGCGACTCGATTGTCACCATCTTCCGTGCCCTAGGCGTGACCATCGGCACCGAGGAAGACCCCAAGGAGGCCAACCTGAGCAAGCTGCGCTACCACCGCATTATCATCATGACCGATGCCGACGTCGATGGCGCACACATCGACACCCTGCTGATGACCTTCTTCTTCCGCCGCATGCGACCCATCATCGAGAACGGCTACCTCTACATCGCCACCCCGCCCCTGTACCGCGCCCGCACCAAGAAGGGCCAGCGCGAGGAGTACTGCTGGGATGAGACTCAGCTGCGCAAGTTCATCGACGAGTATGCCGGCGGTAACGAGGACGGTGTGACCGTTCAGCGATTCAAAGGTCTGGGTGAGATGAACCCCGAGCAGTTGTGGGAAACCACCATGGATCCCAACAACCGCCTGCTCAAGCGCGTCAACATCAGCGACGCCGCCGAGGCCGACCGCATCTTCTCGATGCTGATGGGTGAGGACGTGGATCCCCGCCGCAAGTTCATCGAGGAGAACGCCACCTACGCCACCATCGACACGTAATTCTAAAATTGCCAGAATTGCTGGCAATTTTAGAAGTTTAGAGTTTAGGGTTTAGAGTTTAGAGAGCCTTTGGCTCCGCGGGGCGTAATCCCCGCGACGATATATACATCTACAACAACCCCTGGGACCGCCATTGGACCCAGGGGTAATTTATTTGGAGTCTGCCACAGGTCAGTCGCAAAAAATGAAACTCGCGCTATTTAATGTGAGCGAGATGACAGCAAATCATTGATACTCAATTTATTCGGTGAGTAGAGACGCAAAATCGCGTCTCCAACCGTTTGGCATTATCCAAATCCTGCCCTTGAAGCGCAAAATTTTGCACCTCTACATGACTCAGATGGCAAACTCGCTGAGAACCGATTACCACCTGACTGCGTGTGATAGCGTGATTTGGCGGGACTCGCCGTTGGCACCGATTACGTCGAGTGTGATTTGAGGCAGTTCATCGATGCGGTATTCTTCTTCCCAGGTGAAGCCCTCCACGGGCCTGCTGTTGACAGCGATGATGCGGTCGTTTAATTGCAGCCCTGCTTGGGCAGCGTCTCCATTGCGCGTGAGCGATGAAACAATCCAGCCCTTACCGATGTCGGTGCGGTTTCTGAAATCGAAGTCATAGGTGGGCTTGACGGATTGGTCTGCCTTGAAACGCTTGAGGTAGAGAACACTGTGCGGAATGTCAATAATCAGATTGAACTTGGATAACACCTTATTGCCGATGATGCCGACATAATCCTTCTGGCCAAAGGCGCCTGTTCCGTTGGGCAAATAGGAAATCACCTCGTTGCTGGTGGTGTCAGAGCCGATGACAATGCGCTGTGACTGCATCTCGATCATTGACTCTTGTGACTTGTCTCCAATGCCAAACTGCGTTATGTCCTTAACATATCGCTTGCCTGGCAACGATTCAAGTCCGTACTGCTTGACAGTACTTGCCGTGAAGTCGACCGCGGCACCTGAGCCCGTGTCCACAAGAAACCAACCCTGGATGCTCTTGCCGCCAACGAGGACCTCGGCTTGAACCTGGATTCGGTGGTCATGGCAACGGATAGGTAATTTCTCATAGCCTTCAACCGGTGGATTTCCATCCTTGTAATACTTCAAGAAACTATGCTCAAAGTTGATTTCCAACGGATGCTTCTCAATGTCCTTGATGCCCCAAATGCCATCGACATGGCAATCCACCACATCTCTCAACTTGAAAATCGGTACAATCTGGTAAGTGCTCTTTAACGACCCGATGCTCAACGATGTAAGGTCCATGATGACGCGCACACTGGTGCTACCCGCGGCGCCCCCTGTTCTGGCCCGGCCGAGGCTCTGGGGATGCCATTCCGAGGCCGAGAGATAGACACTGTCGATGCCGAACAGGTCAGAGCCTCCCGTGTCAAAGATAACGTTGGCCTGATGCTCATTGTTGATACATGCAGGGAGATAGAGATGCCCACGGTACAGGAACGGGATGCTATCATTGCCCCAAGCCACTGCAACCCATGACCAAAGTACGGCAAGGACGATGATGGGCAATCGCTGATTATTCTTTAAAAACATCATCTTCGTTAATTGATTGTTCGTCAATAATTTGCGCACATTTAACGTGAGTTCGACGATTGTGTTTCATCGAACTCACGCTACTTTAATAACTAATGATAGATGTAGAATTACTCACCGTCTTGTTTTTGAGGTTTGCTCTGGAGTTTGAAGGAGATGGGAATGGTGTACCATACGGCAACGGGTTTGCCGTCTTGGCGGCCGGGGATGAAGTTGGGCATTGACTTGACCACGCGGAGGGCCTCGGCATCCAGTTCGGGATCTACCGAGCGGACAACCTTGACTTCCCCAATCTGTCCGTCCTTCTCAACTACAAACTGCAGGATCACACGGCCCTCGACATTGTTCTTGGCCGCATTAGCGGGGTATTGGATGTTCTGTTGCAGAAATTTCATCATCTCTGCCATACCACCAGGGAACTCGGGCATCTGCTCGACAGAATTATACACCTTCTTGGATTGAGGTTCAGTATCTACGGGAGCCAGCTCCTCGGTGTTCATTTCGACAGCCTCAGGAACGGCCTTTACTTCGACAGGCTGGTTAGCGGCCTCGACCTGGACGGGCTCGGGCGCCTGCACCTCTGACTGGACAGCGTTGTCTTGCTGAACACTCGTCACTCCTGCTGCTACACTCTTGGGGTTGGCAAAGGCCAACAGCGCCAATGCTATCACGGGCACCACAGCCAGCGCACGCAAAGTATTCCATCGGCTGCTTTTGTTCATAGTCATCATACGGATTCGTTTTTTTAGAGATTGATAATTGAAGCTATTGGCCATCGAGAATAGCTGGTTCCCGACGGACTTTCGTATGAGCAGCAACTGGTACTGCTTCACGTCGACACCTTGGTTAAGAACGGCCATATCGGCCTCATATTCATGCACTTGACGCAACTCACGGCCCAACAGCCAGGCAGCAGGGTTCCACCATTGGAACAGCGCCACTAGGCTCCAGAATATGATGTCCAGGGAATGCCGCAGGTCGATGTGTGCCTGCTCGTGAATGAGTATCTCACGCGGGTTGTCGCGATAGTCCTGCTCGTTGATCACGATGTGGCCAAAGTAACTGAATGGGGATATGTCGCCGGGAACCACATGCAGGGAGGCGCCGTTGGGAAGCGCCTCGCGGCGGCCATTCTTCATCAGGCGGCGCAGGTTCCATTGGCTATGCAGCAGCCATGCAGCTACCAGTGCCATACCGATGAAATAGAGCACGGTAGCAATGCCCATCACGCTCCAGGACGATTGCTGGCCGGCCACTTGAGTATTGGGCGTAACGATCAGGTCCTCGAGCACCACCATCTGCTGGGCAACCGGTGCTGCGGCATCCAGCGACAGACGCATCCACGGCAGCACCATCGCTAGCGCCATGACCGAGAGCAGGGCAACGCGGTTGAACCGGTGGAACGTCTCACGGCTGAGAAGCAGCTTCCACAGCAGGTAAAAGGCGATGAGGCAGAGGCCAACCTTTATTTGATAAATGAGTAACATAGCGATAAAGTTTTTACTGTTGGTTGCTCTCTTCTACTTCACGGATGAGTTCTTTCAAATCCTCCACGCTGATTTTCTCACTCTTGACCAGGGCCGAGACGGCGCTCAGGTAGGATTTGCCGAAGAACTTGTTGACCACGCCCTCCAACGAGCCGCCGCGGTACTCCTCGCGGCTGATGCGGGCGAAATACTGGAAGCAGCGGGCCGTGATGGCCTTGTGGCCCAGGAATCCCTTCTCCTCCAATATCTTCATCAATGTAGCCAGGGTATTCACATGGGGGCGGGGCTCATCGTAGCACGCCTGCAGCTCACGCACCAGCATGGGGCCGTGATCCCACATCCGCTCCATGATTTCCTCTTCTTTTTGTGTCAACTGTTTCATTTTTCAAGCCTTTATTAGGTTTTACGATGCAAATTAACTAAAAGCTTTAGTTATAAGACAAATTATTTTAGTTAACAAAACTAAAAATATTAGTTTAATGCGGTTTTAATGGCTAAAAACTACCGTTTCCGGTAGCCTTTGGCGCTTTTTGCCCGCAAATAGTGATGGTTTACGCTATTTGGCATGGGATTTGCTGATTGGTGTGTAGCAATTGATAAGGATTTTAAAAAGAAAGGAGTGTAAGATGTCACTGTTTAGAGTATTACTATCGATTATTTTCCCGCCGCTGGCTGTGCTGGACAAGGGATGCGGCTCGGTGCTGATCGTGCTGATTCTCACCTGCGCCGGTTGGATTCCGGGCGTGATCGGAGCTCTGGTAATCCTTAACAAGGACACCAACACATACACTTATCGCTCAAACACGCCTACTTATCCCACCTATCCAACTTATCCGACTTACCCCCGCAACCCATAACCGCACGCGCTGCGAGCATTAGCGAGGCTGTCCCTAACGGGAAATAGTATTGCGTTAAATACCCATCGGCCACTTCTAACTGTTGGTATATTATTGGCCGGATGGGTATTTTTGTGTACCTTCGCGGGCATGAATCGGGAGATATTGAGGATTGCGTTGCCGGCGATTGTAGCCAACATCACCGTGCCGTTGCTGGGTCTGGTGGACACCGCCATCGCGGGGCACCTGGGCGACAAGGTCTTTATTGGTGCTGTGGCTGTGGGCGCGATGATGTTCAACCTGGTGTATTGGAACTTCGGGTTCCTGCGCATGAGCACATCGGGCATGACGGCACAGACGTGCGGCAGCGGCGACTTCCACGAGAGTGCCAAGCTGCTGGGCGAGTCCACGGCGCTGGCCATCGTCATCTCGGCTCTCATCATCGTGCTGCAATGGCCCATCCGCCTGCTGCTGTTGTGGATTATCGGGCCCTCGCCCGAGGTTACTTCGCTGGCTATCACCTATTTCACCATCTGCATCTGGGGTGTTCCGCCCGTGCTGGTGATGATGGCCTTCAAGGGGTGGCTGCTGGGCATGCAGGACTCCCAGAGCGCGATGTGGATCTCCATCATGACCAACGTTTTTAACATCGCGGCGAGCCTCATCTGCGTCTATCTGCTGAAGATGGGCTTTACGGGTATCGCCGTGGGCACGCTGGCGGGCGAGTGGCTGGGACTGCTCTATGCCGCCCTGACTGTGCAGCGCAAGTTCCCGCGCCTGAACGGCCTGCTCGACTGGCGCCGTGTGTGGCGTTTCAAGGGCGCTGGGCGCTACTTCAAGGTGAGCCGCGACATCTTTGTGCGCAGTTTCCTGCTGATGACCGTCAGCCTGGCGTTTGTCTCGATCGGTGCCCGCAGCGGCGACCTCATCCTTGCCGTCAATGCCCTGATTCTGCAGCTGTTCACCCTCTACAGCCACTTCATGGACGGCATCGCCTTTGCCGGTGAAGCCGTTGTGGGCAAGTACTACGGCATGGGCGACATGGCGCGCATGAGGCGTTGCGTGCGCCTGCTATTCCTGTGGGGACTGGGCGTGGCTGCCGTCTTCACCTTGGTTTATTCGTTCCCGCGGTTGGCCTTCTGGCTGCTGACCGACCAGCAGAGCGTCATCGAGGCCGCCATGGACTACCGCGTGTGGTGCGCGCTGATTCCCGCCGCCGGCATGGCGGCATTCGTGTGGGACGGCGTGTTCATCAGCCTCACGCGTTCGATGGGCATGCTTATCTCGGCATTCATCGCCTGGACGCTGTTCTTTGTCATCTACTGGATTACCCCCGAGGCATGGGGCAACAACCGCCTGTGGATCGCCTACCTGAGTTTCCTCGCCCTGCGCGGCATCATCCAGACCATCCTCTACAGCGGCTACCTGCGCCACGGCGTGCTCGAGCGCTAAAAGTTACTCCTCTGGCGCTCCTCGAAGTTGATTATCAGAGACTTAGTTGGTGTAAAAAAGTAGAGACGCAAAATCTTGCGTCTCTTATCATGTGGCATTATGTTCCTGAGACGCAAGATTTTGCGTCTCTACTGTAATCAATTGAGCAATTTGTCAATCAGGGCTGTGGCGTCGGCGATGTTGATCTCGCTGTCGCCGTTCACGTCGGCGCAGAGGGTGCAGGTGGCATTGCCGTTGCCCAGGAGCATGTCAATCAGTGCCGTGACGTCGGCAATGTTCACGTCGCCGTCATGGTTCACGTCGCCGATGGCGTAGTTGTGCTCTTCCTTCATGTACCAGAAACTGGCAGTGCCGTCCTTGTTGATGACCATCTCGGTCACGGGCTTGCCCAGATAGCCGGCCTTGCCGGTGATGTTACCCATCTGGTCCATGTTGAGCACGGTGGCCGGCGAGGTCTCGTCGGTCAATGCGGTGCGGCCATATTGCGGCCATGTGTCGCCGCTCTCGCTGTATTTGCTCAGTTTGTTGTCGGCAGGCAGCAAGGTCACCAGCTGGATTTTGTCGTTGTTGGGTTTGTTGTTGGTCCAGTAGCTGGGGCTGTAGGTGATGTGGGTCACCAGGATGCCAGTGCCAGGCAGAGATCTGTCCCAACCGGTGCGCTGCCTGTTCTCAAAGATGAAATACTCGTTCTTGTTCACATCGCTCACGATGCACACGGCCTTGTCAGACTCCCTTGTCTTCTGGTTCCATGCGGGCAGGGTATAATAGGTATTGGGCTCGGGAGTGATATAATTGACCCATCCCATGAACACCTTTTCATAGGCCGAGTAACCCACGGGCGAGTAGCTGTCGTTGGCATAGCAGCCTAGGCACATGACGTCCCAGTTGCCCATGCCGTAGTTGTCGTTGTTGCCCGTGTCGTAGAGGTCGGGAAGTCCCAGACAATGGCCAAACTCGTGGACGAAGGTGCCGATGCCGTCGATGGACTTGCCGTTATCGTTGCTGCCGTGCAACTCGTTGAACACGGCAAAGTGGTTGACGTAAGGGTCGCCAACATTGGGACTGAAGGCGCCATTGCCGCCGCGAGAGTAGTACTTGGCGGCATCCAGCGTCCAGTTGCAGGGCCAGATGGCCTCGGGGTGGTAACCCGATGCCTGGGCCTCGCCCACACCGGCAAAGATGACGATGACCACGTCGCAGTAGTAGTCATTGTTGGTGTCGTAGGGCTGGAACGACACACCGTCGGCAGCTGCCAGCTGGCAGGCCTCGGTCACCAGCCAGCCGATGCCCTTGTCCTTGGTGCTGGAGGTGCGGCCGCCGTAGTACTCGCGGTCCTGGGACAGGCTATAGATGCCATACACGTCAAACACGGGCTTGTACATGCCGTTGGACTGGTCGTGGAAGTACTGGCCCACGCTCTCGTGACCCGTGAGCATCGATTCGATGATCTGATCGGGGGTGTGATTGAATTTCTTGTCCTGAAACTCCACCAGGATGATGGGAATGCGGCGTTCGCCCAGGGCGGGCACATCGGCGGTGGCATTGCTGCCCGTGGCACCCAGCTTGCCCTTGGCATTGGGCATCTTGTAGGATTTGTGTGTCATGCCCAGGTGGCTGCGTTGGGCGGCTACAAAAGCTTTCTCGGTAGCCGTGCGTTGCTCGGGATTGTGGGCACGCATGGCCGTGAGTCCCGTCAGCGACGAGATGTAGTAGAAGTCGCCGTCAGCGCCGCGTTCGACAGCCAAGCCGTCGGTGGTGAGAAGGGCATTGTTAAAAGCATTGCCCACGGCCTGAATCTTCAAGGTGGTGCCATCGCTTTGGGGCATGGTGTGCCAGCCTGGCTTGGCGGGTACGGCAAGAGCCAATGCTGTGTAGCACAGCATCGTAAACATAATAATAATGTGCTTTCTCATCGAAACTGGTTTGATGGGGTTAGTGTTTAAATTGATTATTCTGTAGATCGGTTGAAGATGCTACAAAACAATGAATAATAGAATAGTTAAGCAGTTAAACTGGGCGCAAAATTAGACATATAAATCCAATTTACCAAATAACTGCGCCTTAACCCTGCTGTTCACCTCCCATCCGCAGCATATAAACCAAGAGGCCTTGCCGTAATGATGGCTCGGTATGTTGACCGTGCTACGCACGGGAAATTAACCAAATCTTTTATTATAATTTGAGAAATTTCCCGCCCGCTGGGCGGTTATCTTCCGGCAATGAATTACGGCAAAGCCTCTAGTGTTGAATTGGTCGGTCGGTTACCTGGATCAGTTGCCGGTGAGCAGTTTGTCGATCAATTCGGTAACGTCGGTGATGCTCACTTTGCCGTCGCCGTCCACGTCGGCACAGATGACGCAGCACTCGCTGGCGCTGTTCAGCAGGTAGTCGATCAGGTCGGTGACATCGGTGATGGTCACCTTGCCGTCATGGTTCACGTCGCCCGTCGCGTAATCGTGCCCACTTCCGGTCAGGGTCACCTGCTGGACGTTGCTCCAGGGGCTCTCGGTGCCGTCGGCAAAGACGCTCTTTACCTTATATATAAAGGAGCCCTCGGCCTCGAGGTTGCGCACGGTGTAGAACTTGTCGGTGATGCCGGTGATCAGGCGGTAGGTAGCGTCGCCGGTCTCGGTGGCCTTGTAGGAGAGCGCCGTCAGGTCGCCGGCATAGACGGTGACTTGACGGATGCTGCTGTAGTCGGTCAGCGACTGGATGGTGGCCTTATCCCAGTTGGCGCAGTCCAGCACGATGGTATATTCGGTCCAAGACTGGTTGAGGGTCAGTTCTTGGGAATCGATGCTGGTTGATACGCTGATTGTCGAGTTGTCGTAGTAATAGGATGCTGCCCTGATGACTACGGTCATCTTGTCGTATCCCGTCAAGTTATAGGCCGGAGTCGAGATGGTGCCCTCATAGGCGACAAGCAGCGCACCGCCATAGGCGCCCAGATAAGAGGTCGCCGACCATCCCGCGGGCAGGTAGTCACCATAGTTGCCGCTGATGTCGTCCAGGGCCTGGCCGTCCTCGGTCAGCACGTCGGGCACATTGCTGAAGTCGGCTGTTTCCAGCAGGTCAACCACAGGTTTGGGGCTCACCTCCAGGGTGTAGCTGGCCACGTTCTGGGCGGGAGTGATGTCGGTCCAGTCGGCACGGAAGCTGGTCAGGTTGATATAGGCTTCGTCGGCCGACAGCATCACTGGGGCATAACCCTCGATCAGGCCGTGCCCGGTAACGGGAATCACCACATCCTGGGCACCGGGGCTGCTCAACGTCAGCGTGGCGCTGTAGTCCTGGATGGCGACGGGAGTGAACGTCACGGTCACTTCCTTGCCGGTCGAGGCATCGGCACTGGTGATGACAGCCGTGTTCACGCTGAACACGCCGCTCGGGTCGTCGAGGGTAACCGTTATGCTGCCCGTCAATGCCTGGCCGAATACCTTGATGGTTTTATCTCCACTGGCGGTCATCATCACGTCACCACAGTCGATGGCATCGGCCGTCACGGTGATGGTGGGCATGGTGACCGAGCCTTTCATGTACCAGAAGCTGGCAGTGCCGTCCTGATTGATGACCATGTCGGTCACGGGTTTGCCCAGGTAGCCTGCACGCCCAGTGATAGCGCCGCGGGAGTTCATGTTGAGCTTTGCGGCGGGCGTGGATGTGTCGGTGAACTCGGTCTTGCCGTTCTGGGGCCACAGGTCGGTGGCCTCGTCATAGTAGGACCAAGAGTTATCGGCGTTCATCAGGGTCATCAGCTGGATGTCCTCATTATTGGGTGAATCGCCCCACCAGCGGTCGGCATTATAGGTAACATGGGTAATCATGATGCCTTCGCCTGGCGCATAGCGGTCCCAACCCTGTTTCTTGCGGTTCTCGAGAATGAAGAACTCGTTGCTGTTCAGGTCGCTCGTGATGCACAGGGCTTTGTCGGTCGAGGCGTTCTTCTGGTTCCACACGGGCAGGGTGTAATAGGTGCCGGGATTGGGGGTGATCAGCTCAATCCAGCCCATGAAATTCTTCTCGTAGGCCGAGTAGCCCGGCGGCGTGAAGCCGTCGTTGTTGTAGCAGCCCATGCACATGATGTCCCAGTCGCCCAGGCCGTAGTGGTCGCCGTCGCCCGTGTCGTAGAAGTCGGGCAGTCCCAGGCAGTGGCCGAACTCGTGGGTAAACGTGCCGATGCCGTCGATGGTGGTACCGTTATCGTTGCTGCCATACAACTCGTTGAACACGGCAAAGTTATCCACAATGGGGTCGCCGCTGCTGGGACGGAAGGCACCGTTGCCACCCGAGCCGTAATAGTATGCCGCCGACAGGCTCCAGTTGCAGGGCCAAACGGCCTCGGGGTGGTTCCACGAAGCCTGGGCCTCGCCCACGCCGGCATAGATGACGATGACCACATCGCAGTAGTCGTCGTTGTTGGTGTCATAGGGCGAGAATGCCACGCCGTCAGCTGTCGCCAGCTGGCAGGCCTCGGTCACGAGCCATCCCAGCCCCTTGTCATTGTCGTCGCCCTGATGACCGCCGTAGTACTCGCGGTTCTGTGACAAGGAATAAATACCAAACACTTCAAATTCAGGCTCATACATGCCATTGGACTGGTCCCTGAAGTACTGACCCACGCTCTCGTTGCCCGTGAGCATGGCGTCGATGATGTCTTGACGTGTGTTGTTGAACTTCTTGTCCTTGAACTCCACCAGGATGATGGGGATGCGGCGCTGCCCAAGGGCCGGAACGCCGGCTTCGGCATTGCTGCCGCCCACGCCCAACTTGCCCTTCTCGCGCGGCATCTTGTAGGGCTTGTACGTCATGGTCAGGCTGCCGCGCTGCACGTTGATGAAGGCGTTTTCGCTGCCGCTGCGCTGGTCCACCTCGTGGGCGCGCACCGTGGTCAGGCCTGTCACAGCCGAGATATAATAAAAGTCACCGTCGCTGCCGCGGGCTACCGTCAGCCCGTCTCGGGTCAGCAGGGCGTTGTTGAAAGCGTTACCTGCGGCCTGCACCTGCAAGGTGGAGCCGTCGCTCTGGGTCACGGTGTGCCAGCCCGGTTTGGCGGGCACGGCCTGTGCGATAAGTCCCATGCACAGGCAAAACATCAAGATAAAGAGATTCTTATTCATGTCTGGTTCTCGTAAAAAAGTTATATCCCGCAAATTTAGGCCAAAAACAGCAAACCACCAACTTCAGCGGGATAAAGGGGCTTTTGGGGGTCCTGAACGGGCGTTGTGACGTCACCGCCAGGGCAGGGCAGGGGCCGGAGCAGTGAACGGTGGCCCCTGGGACTGGAAAAGTGTTAAAAAATAACAACGGGGCAAAAAAAGCGGCCGATTTTTTGCCAGTTCGGCAACTTGCCGTAACTTTGCATAAAAATTGAATATAATTACCTTTTTCGAGGGGTCATTTTTGACTGGAAAGCGTAAATAAAGTTTAATCTAAATATTTGAATATCAATGGAATTACCATTTGCTGAATCTTGGAAAATCAAGATGATCGAGCCCCTGCGCAAGAGCACCCGTGCCGAGCGCGAGCAGTGGCTCAAAGAAGCCCACAACAACGTGTTCATGCTCAAGGCTGAGCAGGTTTACATCGACTGCCTGACCGACTCCGGTACCGGCGCGATGAGCGACCACCAGTGGGCCGAGATGATGCTGGGTGACGAGAGTTACGCCGGTGCCACCTCATTCTACAAGTTCGAGAGCGTAGTACAACGCATCTTCGGCTTCAAGTATGTCATCCCCACCCACCAGGGCCGTGCTGCCGAGAACGTGCTGTTCTCTTATCTGGTGAAGGAAGGCAACGTCATTCCCGGTAACGCCCACTTCGACACCACCAAGGGTCACATCGAGGCCCGCAAGGCCAAGGCTATCGACGTCACCATCGACGAGGCCAAGGACACTCAGCTCGAGCTCCCCTTCAAGGGCAACGTTTCGCTCGAAAAGCTGGAGAAGGTGCTCAAGGAGAACGAGGGTAATGTTCCCTTCATGGTACTGACCGTGACCAACAACACCGTTGGCGGCCAGCCCGTGTCGATGCAGAACATCAAGGACACCTGCGAGCTGTGCCACAAGTATGGCGTGCCCGTAGTGATGGACAGCGCCCGCTTTGCCGAGAACTCCTACTTTATCAAGACCCGTGAGGAGGGCTACGCCGACAAGACCATCAAGGAGATTGCCCGCGAGATGTACTCCTACGTTGACGCCATGACCATGTCGGCCAAGAAGGACGGTGTTGTGAACATGGGCGGTTTCATCGCTACCAACCGCGAGGAGTGGTACGAGGGCGCTAAGCTGTTCTGCATCCCCTTCGAGGGCTTCATCACCTACGGTGGTATGAACGGCCGTGACCTGAACGCTCTGGCTGTCGGTCTGGACGAGAATACCGAGTTTGACATGCTTGAGACCCGCATCCACCAGGTTCAGTATCTGGCCAAGAAGCTCGACGAGTATGGCATTCCTTATCAGCGTCCCGTGGGCGGCCATGCCCTGTTCATCGACGCCGACAAGGTGCTGTGCAACGTTCCTAAGGAAGAGTTCCCCGCTCAGACCCTGACCTGCGAGCTCTACCTCGAGGCAGGCATCCGCGGTTGCGAGATCGGCTACATCCTGGCCGACCGTGACCCCGTGACCCGCGAGAATCGCTTCGGCGGCCTCGACCTGCTTCGTCTGTGCATCGCCCGCCGCGTTTACACCGACAACCACATGAACGTGATTGCCGCAGCCCTGAAGAACGTCTATGACCGCCGCAACGAGATCACCCGCGGTGTCGCCATCGAGTGGGAAGCTCCCCTGATGCGCCACTTCACCGTGAAGCTCAAGCGACTGGGCTAATCCATAAACCCAATACCATTAACAAGACCATGTTCCAAGTGATGGCGGGCAACCCCCGCCGTCACTTTTTTAGTTTTTGCCGTTTTACATCGCCTTTTGGATTTTTTTATTATTTTTGTAGCCCATTCAATTCGTGCAATGAGTCAAACTGTTAGAGCCATAGTGTGTGCCATTATCCTGATGACGGGAGCAGCAGTTCATGCCCCTGCCCAGTCGTGGGAGCACAGCAAGTGGCTCGACCAGCCCATCGACAGGCTGATGGAGATGGCTGGCAAGGACATTGCCGACGGAGGCAGGAAGGACACGGCGCTCATGTGCTACACTATCGTGGCCAACCGCTACGAGGCCTCCCTGCCGCGGGAGCAGCAGGTCATGTGCAAGGATGCCAACATGAGGCTGTGGTCGATCTATTTCTATGACTTTTACGACTATCCCAAGTGCTTTGACTGCTTGACGCGCGCCCTGGAAATCGCCACCGATGCGGGCATCGAGGACGCTAATATTTACCTGGGCTTCGGCTGCATGTACCAGACCATCTCGGAGGAATGCAAGGACTACGAACTGGGCACCACGGCCTTCAAGTATTACCAAAAGGCGCTCGAAACCGGCCTGAAGACGCATGACGACGAGCACACCGACATGGCCTGCACCGACGTGTTGTCGATGGCCTATGCCCAGGGCGGCCTCGACCAGATCAACGGCGTGTGGAGCAATTACCTGCAGCTGCCCGAGGACAACAAGACACAGGTGCTGCGACGTTACAACAAGCTGCTTTTCCAGGCCCTCAAGAGCATAGAGCAAAAGCAATTTGACAAGGCCATCTCATTGTATGACAAGCAGTTGCAGCTCATCGACACCACGCAGTATTCCCGCCTGATCTATTTCACCCACGTGGAGAAGGCCAAGGTCCATGCCATGCAGGGCGATTACCGCAGTGCCATCGACGCGTTGAAGCAGTCGGAGCGCATCGCCGTTGACCTGGAGATGAAGGACTGCAAACTGGAGGTGTACGGCATGCTGGCGCAGTACTACCAGCAGCTGGGTGACCGCGCGTTGCGCGAGCATTACTATGACCGCTACACCATGCTCAAGGACACGTTGACCAACTACCAGCAGCTGGCCAGTGTCAACGAGATGGAATTCCGTAACGAGCTCAAGGGAATGGAGCAGGAAATGACCGACATCAAGCGCCACCGTGAGGTGATGAGCTATGTCACCATGGTGTCGCTAGGCTTCCTGCTGGCATTGCTGGTGCTGCTCTATCTCGTGTACCGCAAGAACGGCGAGCTTACCCGCTCCAACCAGTTGCTGTATCAAAAGAATGTGGAGATGCTGCGGGCCGAAGAGGAGGAACGCCGCATGCGCCGCCAGTTGCAGGACAAGGAGGTTCTGGCCGCCGATGCCGACGGTGACGTCAAGTACAAGAGCAGCCACCTGACCGACGAGGACAAGGAGCAGTTGCTGGCGCGCATCATCCAGGTGATGGACACCAGCGATGAGATTTTCTCGCCCGATTTCTCGCTGGAACGGCTGGCGATGCTCTCGGGCTCAAAATATAAATATGTGTCACAGGTCATCAACGAGTACTATGAGCAAAACTTCAACAACTTCCTGAACTCCTACCGCATCAAGGAAGCCTGCAAGCGCATGAGTGACCTGGAGAACTATGGCAACTATACCATCGAGGCCATCAGCGAGAGCGTCGGTTTCAAGTCCCGATCGACGTTTGTGGCCTCGTTCAAGCGCATCACCGGACTGACACCTTCGCAATATCAACGCATGGCTCGAGAAGAGGCTCATGCCTGAAAAATGCCGATGAAATGGCGCAAAATGCTGTCCGAAAGTACCATTTTCGGGCATTTTTTGTGTAAATTGCCGAAATCTGAACATTTTGCTGAAGGCCACCTCACCGTTTCACGTGACATTTTTTGTATTTTTGCGATGAGATATTATCCGATGTCGTGCTTGTCACATGCTGGTGCGGCACTAATTAATCACCATTAAAAAACTTTTTGGAGAATGAGAAGACTAACCTTACTCGCGATGCTCGCGCTGGTGACCTTGATGGCATCGGCCGCCGAGCAGAACACGGCCTACACGGCGGCGCCCAAGTCGATCAAGCAGGTCGTGCAAACCCCTCAGAGGGCCAAGATGCTCTCAAAACGTGAGGCCACATCTAGGAAAAAGGCGCCCAGTGCCGACCAGTTCCAGGGAATGACCATGTACGTCAACCTGACCAATTCCGATGCCTGGGCTGGCACCAGCATCGGTTCAGTGCCCTATGGCATCTACTCCTATCAAATTGGCGGCGGTGCCGGTTTCCAGGCTCTTGCCACCGACTTGCGCTATGACTTCATGGCCAGCGCCATGGGTCGTGACCAGCTGGTTGGTGCCAGGCCCATGGAGCTGTTCGGCTCGCTCAACGGTGTTGAGTACAACGGCCTGAGCAAGAACGGTTTCGGTGAACTGTGGTCACAGGTCTATCAGTCGGTGGATTACAGTTTCATCCCGTCGGTAATGGCCTATGACGTGACCAGCGACATCATTTACTCGATTCAGTACAACAGCGACCTGACGGGCCTGAACATGGCCGCGTGGAATCCCGAGACCCGCATGTTTGAAACCATCGCTCCCTGGCCCAACAATTTCCAGCCGTTAGCCATGGCTTTCACCCCCAATGGTGAGATGTTCTGCGTGGGCAATGACGGCGAGCTCTACTCGCTGGACAAGTACTCGGGTGATGCCCGCTCGGTGGGCACCCTCGACGTTACCCCCACGATGTATGTCCAGGGTATGGGCTATGAGCCCAGCAGCGGTTGCTTCCTGTGGTTTGCCGTGACTCAGCAGGGTTCGGGCCTCTATGCCATCGACCCCTATGACGCCAGCGTGACGCTTGTCGAGAGATTGAACCAGAACGAGCAGGCCTCGACGGTCTTCTTCATGGACAATGAGGCTCCCGACATGGCTCCCGCAGCCATCAGCGACCTGGCCTTCACCTTTGACGGCAGCTCGACCAACGGTAACATCACCTTTACCGTTCCCACCACTACCTATAACGGCAGCCCCTTGAGCGGTAATGTAGTGATGAGCGTTTGGCTCGACGGCGAGCCCATTGCCAACTATGTGAACGTGGCTCCCGGCAGCCAGCAGGCCTTCAACCAGGAGGTGAGCAACGACAACCACTATGTGTATGTGCTGCTCGAGAACGAGGGCGGCTGCTCACCCGTCAACTACGTGTACACCTTTGCAGGCTATGACACCCCGCTGCCCGTTACCAACGTGACCTTCACTGTCGAGGACGGCGTGAGCCACCTGACGTGGGATGCTCCCGCAGCCGGTGTCAACGGCGGTTACCTCGAGAACGTGACCTACAACGTCGTGCGCATGCCCGGCAACGTGCTCGTGGCCGAGGGTCTGAGCGCTTGTGAGTTCAGCGAGACCCTGCCCACCAAGATGGAGCGCTACTACTACATCGTCACCCCGTTCAATGCCGACGGCAAGCAGGGCGAGCAGACTGTTTCCAACGCCATCCTCACCGGCAACGCCTTCATGCCTCCCTACTACGACGACTTCAGCGATGCATCGACCCGCGACCTGTGGACCGTTGTCAATGCCAATAACGACGGCACCGATTGGGGTACGGAATATACCTGGAGCTTCAACGACTATAACGGCAACTGGGGCATCTACACGGGTCCCTACAACATGGGCGCTGACCAGGATGCTGCCGACGACTACCTGATTTCGCCGGGTATCGCTGTTGAGCAGGGCATCTCCTATGCCTTGATCATGAACATGCGCAACACCTTTGCCAACTACATGGAGCGCGTGAGCCTGATGATCGGTACCGATCCCACTGACGTTACCACCTTCCAGGCACTGGCCACCGACGAGGACTATGACGTGAACGGTACCCTCACCGACTGGGAAGTTGACTTCCAGGTCGAGGAGACCGGCACATACTACTTTGCTGTGCATGTGTTTACCCACAGAGAGGACAATGCTTCCGGTATCTTTGTTAATGCCATGGCATTGAACAAGTTGGGTGTAAACGAGGCTCCCGCCGAGGTCACCAACCTGACCATCACCCCCGATGAGGCTGGCGAAATGATCGCTGAGGTTACCTTCACTGCACCCGCCACCACGCTCGACGGTAACGAGTTGGCTGGCGACCTGACCGCCAACATCTATCGTGACGGCGCCGAGGAAGCTATTGCTCAGATTCCCGTTGTAGCCGGCGGCAATGCCAGCTGGACCGACAACACCGTTGAGGGCGTGGGTGTACACACCTACACCGTGGGCGTCAGCAACGAGGCTGGCGAGGGCAAGCGCGTGAGTGCCGAGGCCTTTATCGGCGTTTACACCGCTCCCTATACCAACGCGTTTGACACCGAGGCCGACACGCGCGACTTCATCACCGTCAACGACTCGTCGGTCTACAGCTCCAACGAGTACCGCTGGATCTGGAGCAGTTACAACCAGAATCTGGCTCTGGGCGGCTACGGCTACTTCGTGCAGCATCCCGTCGAGAAGATCTGGCTCTACATGCCCGCCATCAAGCTCGAGAAGGACATGGTTTACACCTACGCCTTCAACTGGACCTATAGTTCCTACAACCAGGTATGCCCAGGTTATGCCGGCATCGGTATGGCTCCCGACTCGACGGCCCAGGCCATCTATCCTGACCAGCTGCCCTTCACCAACTATGGCGAGAAGGTGCTCATCCAGAACGAGGTAATTGCCAGCGAGACCGGCAAGTACTATCCTTCGATCCTCATGGTTGCCGATGTGGCCAGCAGCTACATCTCGCCCAGCATCGACGACATCTCGATCACGCTCGTGGGATCGGCATTTGCTCCCTACAGTGTCGAGAACCTCGTTGTCGAGCACGACAAGACCGGCCTGTTGAAGGTCAACTTCGCCTTCAACGCTCCCAGCGTGGACTATGCACAGCGTCCGCTGGAAGGCCCGCTCAAGGTGTACATCTACCGCAGCGGTTCGGCCATCCCCTTGATGACCTTTGAGAATGTTCAACCCGGTCAAGCTCTGGAATGGGTTGACAATGAGCCCATACACGGCAACAACTCCTACATCATCGTGGCCGAGAACGAGTATGGCCGCGGCAAGGTGAGCGAGGCCACCGTCTTTGCCGGCGTTGACGTGCCCATGGCAGTCGAGAACTTCTGGATTCGCGGTAACGAGGACAACCAGAAGGCTGTCCTGACGTGGGATGCTCCCGCTGGAGCCGTGAACGGTGGCGTGATCGACGGTTCGTTGGAGTACACCATCGTTGAGTTCTTCCCCGACGGCACTACCCCCGAGGAGCAGATGACCATCATCGGCACCACCACCGAGACGACCTTCATCGTTGACCGTGAACCCACAGACGAGATGGAAATCCACTACTATGCAGTGATCCCGTCCACCTCGGCTGGCATTGGCCAGGCTGTTCTCGATGATATCATCCTGGGCAAGCTCAAGGAAGTTCCCTTCACCGAGTCGTTTGCCGACGGTTATGTATATAGCACCGGTTGGCTCGCCGAGGGTGACGTGTCCTCCTATGGCACATCCTGGCTGGTTCTCACCGATGGCGACGAGATGACATCACAGGACGGCGACAACGGCTTCGCCTTGTGCTACAACGGTAACTACTATGAGAATTTCCACTGGGCCGACATGGTTACCCCCAAGGTGAAGGTGGATCCCGACCAGTTGTACACCCTCTCGTTCTACGTTTACATGGGCGCAAGCTCCAGCGCTTCGGTAATGCCTACCCTCGTGGTATCGCAGAGCATCGATGACAACCCCTACGAGGAGTTGACGACGATCGACGTGACCCAGGGCGACGGCGAGTGGGTACTCGTTGAGCTCCCGCTGACAGGTGCCGAGTTGGGTAACTTCGTCAAGGTATGCTTCCGTGGCAACATGAGCGTGATGAGCGAGCGCATCTGGCTTGACAACATCCGCATCACCAGTGAGGACAAGCCCAGCAGTGTCAATGAGATTGAAGCACGTCAGCAGGTAGCTGCCGTCAAGGGCGGTATCAGCATCGAGGGCTTTGAGGGCCAGCAGGTGCGCATCTACACCGTTGACGGACGTCAGGCCGGTGCCTTCATCGCTGATGGCTACCGCACCCTGTCGATGGCTCCCGGCATCTACATCGTGACCGTGGGCAAGCAAGCCTTCAAGGTAAGCGTCAGGTAATCAATAACCTGCCACCCTAAACAACAAGTGGGCCGGGAACTCAATCCCCGGCCCACTGTTTTTTAGAAACAACCATCAATATCTTTGGATTTAGAAAACAAGAAATACAAGAAATACAAATCATCAATCAACGTGTTGAATAAGTAGAGAGGCAAAATCTTGCGTCTCAAGGGCAGGCGTGTTTGATGATACCCAACAAAAAAGAGACGCAAGATGAATTTTGCGTCTCTACATGTCGTTGTGTTGTGGTGATAGGCTATTTGTTGCCTTTGGAGCGGTTGTGGTGACGGCACAACATCTGGCAGTTGTTCTCGTCGGTGGCGCCGCCCTTGCTCCATGCCGTGACGTGGTCGGCATCCATCTCGTTGAGTTTCCAGATCTTGGTATGGTTCGCATCGTCTTTCAGGGCGCAGTCGGGGCAGTTGCTGATTCCCAGAGCCTTGGCCTGTTCGGTCTGTTGGGCATACACGCGGTTGATGGTCGCTTTGTCAAAGACGCGGATGTTCAACAGGCTCGCTTGCTTCTCGCCTCCTAAGATGTACTCAAATACGCCCTTGTGGTTGGTGACATAGGGGTCGGCATATAGCTCTTGCACACGTTGCGACACAGACGTCACGTTATAGGGCTTGTGGTGATGCTCCTCGTAGAGGCGCCCCCATTCTAGGCCGCGCATCTCGGGCAGCACGTCCTTGAACACGCCCGACACCCAGTCAATCACCGCATTGAAATAGGTCTTGACAGGAGTGATATCGTTGTCCTGACGGTGCTTGCTCATGTAGGCCTCTACATTTCCCTGGCTCACCCATTGCAGGGCGCGTTCTAGATAGTCCTGACGGTTAGCCGATCCGCTGACGTAGGCGCTCCACTTCTGGATGTTAGCATTCGTCGAATTGCTGAATTCCTTCTTCAACTCGGTGACAAATGGCCCTGAATAGATGGCGTTGAGTTTCTCCTGATTGTTCAGCGCCACACCCACGATGTTGATGGTCTGGAACCATTCCTTGATTTCGCCCTCGGTGCCCTTGCAGATGTAGATGAGCAAAGGCGTATTCAGTACCTTGTCGCGATCCTCAGCGTTCAAACCATCAATGTACTGCTGCATGCCGTTCTTGTCCTTGATGGCGAGTTTGTGCGTCACAAAGCGTCCCAGGCTGGTGATGCGTTGCTGTCCGTCCAGCACCTCATAGCGGTCATCCACTTGAATGAAGTAGATGATGCCTAAGGGATAGCCTTTCAGCACCGAGTCGATAACAGCGACATCCTTTTTGCCGTCGGCATAGATGTAGTTGCGCTGATACTCGGGCTGGATGGTCAACTTGCCATTTAGGCCAAACAAACCCTTGCCCTCCAACTCGTTATATACAAATCCCTCGCAGATGTCACGAACGGTAATATCAGTCCTTAATATCGTTTCCATCGTCTTATTGCTTTTTGCGGATTAAAATTCTTTGATATACCTTTTCTCTTAATCCATTGCGTATTATAACTCCACTGGCATTTAAGTCATAAGTACCTTTCTTTCCAAATTTATCTATATATGCCTGTTTGCACTCTTCGCTACTATATATCTTTGTTTTCAGTTTGTAGAGATCTTCATTTTCACACATTCCGACAATCTCAAATTGCTCTGGACAATATTTATCGAGGAATGAAACAGGCACACCCATAATGCCATCATAATCACTAGGAATGGAGTCGGTGAATGGTACCTCGATAGCATCATAATTCTCATAATGGATGTATGCTTCTTGCCCTCGGATGTCCTTATGTTTGCTAAACTTTAGATTATCAGCCATAGACATTAAGGGTATTGGTTGATGGCGGCGACCATGGTCAATATCTGTTATCCAGATTGAAGGAACGTTTTTCATATTCATTCCATCGATAACCTTATCTACATCTTCATTATTTTTAGTTTCAAACCACATTCCTCCCGACCATTCTGTTCTCCCAGACCACAATTTGTTATCCTTTATCAATGGGAAAACTTCTTTATATGTGATACAATTCTTGTTGCCGATGATAACGAATTGCTTGTCTGCCTCGACAATCCAGGCGAGGAATTCGCGGAAGAGTGAGAACGGTGGGT
Source organism: uncultured Prevotellaceae bacterium (assembly GCA_900318535.1). Taxonomy (GTDB): domain Bacteria; phylum Bacteroidota; class Bacteroidia; order Bacteroidales; family Muribaculaceae; genus Sodaliphilus. Next base: position 108,998 of record ONKU01000008.1, read on the forward strand.
TGGTGATGATAAAGTCGGCTTGGTCGCGTAGTTTGCAGATTTCGGCACTGCGGAAGTCGCCGTCACCCTCCAAGTATTGCCATTGCAGGTCCTCGACATTGATTTTTCCGTCACCAGTCACGTCATGGTCCAAAACGAAGATTTTGCCGTGGGTTTTGCTCTTGTCGGCATCGAAATGCGGCGCCTCGGTCTCGAACAGCGAAGGTTGGTAGCCAAATTTGTATCGCTTGCTCTCGGGGGCATAACTGGTGGAAATCAGCCGCTTGAGGCCGAATTTTTCGAAGTTTTGGGCAAAATATTTAGTGAAATTGCTCCACTCGGGGTCGTCACAGGGCAGCAAAACGGTCTTACCCCGAAACACGTCGGGGTTGTACTCCAAGTAGGCCGAGATTTCCTTCTCGATGTCATGGTACTGAGTATAGAACTCGTCATTTTTAGCCTCTTTGGCCTTAGATAAACTCTCGTTTGCCATGATGCATTAATAAGTCGTTATTAATGCGCTGGGCCAATAAACAAAGCGTTCCTGCAAGCACCTTAATAGACACAGAAGGTGGACGAATCCCCGTCCAACGTTCAAGGTACTTGCAGGAAACCTAGTATTTGAGACAGGTAAACGCCCACACGAAGTGAGCGTCACCATTATTCTCAAATACTGTTCTTTCACCTGCAAGTTTCTGAACGTTTGAATAATAGCCAACGCTAATTTTTATCCACGATGTCGCGGAAACGGCACACGCGGTGCACCTTTTCCAAAGGCAAAGATAATAGATTTCTATGGAACAAGGCAAATGCCAGTCCAATTTTTCAAAAAACAACCTTCTATATCGTTGGATTTAGAAAACAAGAAATACAAGAAATACAAATCATCAATCAACGTGTTGAATAAGTAGAGACGCAAAATTTTGCGTCTCAAGGGCAGGCTTGTCAGCGGCGCCCAACAAAAAAGAGACGCAAAATTTTGCGTCTCTACATGTTCTTGTATTTCTTGTTGAATTACTTCACGAGGATCTTCTTGCCGTTGTGGATGTAGATGCCGGCGGCGGGAGCGCTGACGGGCTGGCCCATCAGGTTGTAGTACAGACCGTCGGCCTGCTGGGCGGCCTCAATCTCTTCAACGCTGGAGGGACCTTCCTGATGAGCGGGCATGAAGATGACCAGACCCTTGCTGGGATCATCGACCTGGTGGTAGATGACCTCCTCGATGTTCTCCTCGGTCTGCTCAGCCACGTTCCAGGTGTTGCCTTGTGCCCAGATGGTGGCGGTGCCGTTGTTGAACAGGTCATAGAGCACACCGCTGTTGCCGTTGTTCACGAAGGTGTTGCTACCGGGGTTGTAGTCCTCGGCTTCGGGGTCCTCGACCTTGCCCAGGTTGATGTTGGGAGCGCCGGTGGGCACAGTGATGCCCCACAGGCCGCCTTCCATCCAGTTGCCCTCCATGTAGATGTTGCTGCTACTGCTGCTGTCGTAGATGCTGACGCAGCTGCCGCCGTTGTTGGGGTTGGTCTCGTAGCAGTTGTCAATCATCACGTTGTTCTTGATGATGGCGTCCATCGAGCCGATGGTGGTGATGCCATAGCGGTTCTCAGTGATGTAGTTGTCCTCGATATAGACCTTACCGGTGTGGCCCATGCCCATCATGTTGCTCACGCCGATGCCGCCCGACATGGTGAACTGGCCGCCGATGACCTGGTTGCCGGTGATGTAAACGTCATAGTCGCCGGCGCAGGTGAGGTTGATCTGGGGCTTGTTGCGGTTGTCGGTGGTGTTGTGCCAGAACAGGCAGTCGCGGATGATGATGCCAACGGGGTTGCTGGCACCGTTGCCGATGGCATTGAGGGTGTTCTCGATAAAGTAGCAGTTCTCGACGATGTTGCCGCCGCACGAGGCGTTGAACGACAGGGCGCCCGAGCTGGACGACTTGCCGTTGTGCAGGGTGAAGGTGCAGTTGTCGGCATGCAGGCTGCTGTTCAGGCCGCCAAAGACAACGCCCACATACTCAAAGGTCACGTTCTTCAGGTTGGCATTGCCGTTCTCGCCCATCATCCAGAAGCCCTTGGGCTTACTGTCCTCGGCGTCGCGGGTAACGACTGCCGTGTCGGCGGGAGCGAAGTCGGCATCGCCATCGAGGGTGATTCTCACACCATCGGCCATCTTGATGACGTCATTGTTCTCGAGGCGCAGCACGTCGCCCTCGGCGATGGTGAAGTCGGCACTCACCAGGTAGGAGCCGTCGTCCTGCACGGTCACGCCGGTGCCCTCGATCTGGCTCAGGGCGTTAAAGGTGTACACGTTGCCGGTGCCGTCGGTGACGAAGTCATCGGCCATTGCTCCAACAGCCACGGCTGCCATGAGCAGGAAAGAGTAGATTTTCTTCATAAATTTATAGTTTATTGATTATTAGATGATTGGGAATGGCCATAATAGGCATTACCCAAGACGAAAGTACAAAAATAGTCATTTTTCGGGAACTATGGCGGCAGATGGCCGATGTTTTTCATTCCATCCAGTCAAAATCGGGCCATCCACGGCCAGCATGCAGGGTCATCATGATGATAAATTGCCCTTTATGCAATCGAAATCAGGGCTATGTGCTAAAAATCATAGTCCGTACGCTCGATTTATTGCATTTTTTGTTATAACTTTGTAACCGAATTTTTATCAACCTACTAACACTTGACGTTCAATGGATTATTCCTTTGTTGACTTATTGGCCTTGCTAGGTTCGGTGTGTCTTTTCCTCTATGGTATGAAAATCATGAGTGAAGGTTTGCAGAAGACTGCCGGTAGCCGTTTGCGTTCTATCCTGGCCTGGATGACCAAGAACCGCTTCCTTGCCATCATCACGGGTATTGTCATCACAGCATTGATTCAGAGCTCCTCGGCCTCGGTTTCCATGGTCGTCAGCTTTGTCAACGCCGGTCTGATGCCGCTCGAGCAGTCTCTAGCAGTAAGCTTTGGTGCCGCGCTGGGAACGACGTTCACCGAGTGGATCATCGCCATCTTCGGCTTCAAGGTCAAGATGTCGGCCTTCCTGCTGCCGTTGCTGGCCTTTGCCGTGCCCATGCTCTTCATCAAGCGTAACAACTACAAGAACATCGGCGAGTTGCTCATCGGTTTCGCCTTCCTGTTCATGGGTCTGGACGCCATCAGCGCCAATGTGCCTGACCTGTCCAAGTCGCCCGAGATATTCGCCTCGTTGCAGCAGTACACGTCGATGGGTTTCCTGTCCATCCTGTTCTTTACCCTCGTGGGCTGGATAGTGACAATGGTGATCCAGTCGAGTGCTGCCACGTTTGCCATCGTGCTGATCATGGCTGCCAAGGGGTGGATCTCGTTTGACATCGCCTGTGCCATGGTGCTGGGTGCCAGCATCGGTACCTCGATCACGCCGCTGCTGGCGTCGTTGGGTGGTAATGCCGAGGCCAAAAAGGCTGCGCTGGGCCACGCCCTGTTCAACCTGTTTGGCGCCGTGTGGGTGCTGATTATCTTCCAGCCCTTTGTGTCGATGGTGACCTGGGTAGTGAAGGATTTGTTCCACCTGGGCGATCCCCTGGCACTGTACAACAGCGTGAAAGCGGGTGCCAGCGTCGAGAGCAATGCGCTGATGCAAGAACAGGTGGCCATGTCCATCGGCATGACCATGTTCCACACCATCTTCAAGATCTGCAACCTGCTGATTATGATTTGGTTCACCAAGTTGTATGTGAAGTTGCTCAATGTGCTCATCAAGAGCAAGAAGAAAGAGGACGAGGAGTTCCAGCTCAAGTATATCCAGGGCGGTCTCATGAGCGCCAGCGAGTTGAACATCGACCAGGCTCAGCGCGAGATTGTCGTGTTTGCCGGACGTGTCGAGCGTATGCTGGGCATGGTCAAGGAACTGGTACATACCAAGACCGGTACGCCCGAGTTCAACAAAATCCTGTCGCGCATCCAGAAGTATGAGGACATCACCGACCGCATGGAGTTTGAGATCGGCAGTTACCTGAACAAGGTGCTGGACGGCCGCTTGAGCAGCCAAGCCAAGGCCCGCGTGGCCAGCCTGCTGAGCATCATCAGCGAGCTCGAGAGCATCGGTGACAGCTGCAACAACATCGCCAAGGCCCTCGTGCGCAAGGAGGAGGCCGACGCTCACTTCAACGAGTACAACTATGCCAACATCGACGAGATGCTCAAGCTGGTGAGCGAGGCCATGACCAACATGTATGCCGTGCTTAGCGATATCGACAACGTGACGGCCGAGGATCTGATGCGCAGCTACAACAAGGAGCGCGAGATCAACAATTTCCGCAACGCCTGCCGCACCGAGAACATCGAGAACGTCAACCAGAAGAAATACCCCTACAAGGCCGGTATCTTCTACATGGACATCGTTTGCGAGGCCGAGAAGTTGGGCGACTTCATCGTCAACGTCATCGACAGCATGGAGGACATCATGCGCCGCAGTTCGTCGGTAACCAGCGGCTTGCCTTTGGGCGAGCTCAACCCCGAAAAGACTGCCATGGGAGGGAAATAACCCGCCCCATTGAACTCAAACAACTGAATACCCTGAGTAGCTTGATTATCAGCTATTTCAGGGTATTCAGTTGTTTTTTAGATAAAACAAGAAAAAGTAGAGACGCAAAATCTTGCGTCTCAAGGGCAGGCTCTTAGATGGCGTCTCTACATGTCTTTATAAACACACAATCCGGATGGCTTGTTTATTATTTGTTGTTCTGTAGCAGGTGGTCGATGAGTTCCGTGACGTCGGTGATGTTGATGGCGCCGTTGCCGTCAACGTCGGCATTGGCTGTGTTGATCTGCGTCGAACTGCTGTTCAGCAGATAGTCAATGAGGTCAGTCACGTCCTCGATGTTGACCTTGCCGTCATTGTTGACGTCCCCTGTGAGGTCCACCTGACTGGGATCGGGCACGAAATTGATAGCCATGTCCTGATAGGAGTTGAATTGCAGGCCTCGCACGTCGAGCAAGGCGATGTCGAAGTAGCCATCGTAGTTGCCATACCATCCCCAGTTGACGTGGACCATTCCTTCCTCGTTGTATCCGTCGATGAGGAATGAGTGGCCGGCTGCCATCAGACCCACCGTCGGGTCGAATTTCACATACACACCCTGATAGTACAAGGGGCGGCCATGACTCAACTCGTTATACACCATATCCATCCATTCGGGCTCGCTGTAGTCGCTGCGCACGACTATGGAAGCGTCCTTGCTGTAGCCAAAGTAGTTTTGTGCACCTGCCAGGCCCGAATGGTTGCTTGAGCCAGACTCGTTGGTAGCGTAGTCCATTCCGCTAATCAGTCCGCAGACGTAGGACAGCAGAGCCACTGCGCGTCCCTGGGCCTCGGTGTACTGACCCTCGGGGTAGGTGTCAAGCATGTTGTCCCAGTCAAAGGTGGCGTCAAAGGTGGCGCTGGCATTCTTGTCGCCAATCATGAAATCGGCCGTGCCCGAGGCATGGTCGGGAAAGCGGTAATAGCGGGTCAGTTGGGCCAGGGCGGTAGCCACACATCCCACACAGCAATGGACCACATCGGGCGTGTAGTCGTCACAGATCTCGCCATAGCCCGTGGGGCACCAGTAGCTGTAGGGCGCATCCTGCCCCCATTGCGACGCAATCAAGGCGTCCACTTTGGCGGGATACCTGTCGGGGTCGGGCAGGGTGGTCGTGAAGGCCTTGCCTCCGCTGGTGAGGATGCGCGACACCTGTTCGATGCTGTTACAGAACCACTCAAAGCCTGGATTGGCCTGTGTGGTGGTACGTGATACCTGGCCGTCACCCACTGCCAGGACTGCCGGCAGGCGGTCGTCGGCCGCAATCAGGGCAAAGGCACCTTGACGGGTTTGGTAGAGGCTGTAGGCGCTGGTCGTCCGGGTCTCGACCAAGGGCGAGGATGCATTAAAGCGATGACCGTTGCCGGGCAGGGTCATTAGGGCTTGTCTGGCCGATTGCAGCATGGCTTGCTTGTCGCGCGGGGCACTCCAGGCGGGAGCGCTCAACAGGAGCACAGCCATCAAAAGCATGATGAGTTGTAAATAGTTTTTAGACATGGCTTGAAAAAATTGATGGTGTTGATTAAATGATGATTAAAGCTACAGTTCGCAAAGATAGTGTCAATAGTTTGATATTTGCAAATAAAAAAACCAAGTATTTAAATCTAAAAAACAACAATAAATACAATAAACACAAAATAACTGATTGTCAATTATTTGTATTTATTGTACTTATTGTTTTCCTTTTGGGATTGTTGTCAGCGTTCGGCTTTGAAGTCGCTCAGCTTGAAGTTGCCGTCGTCGGTGCGGATGACAGTGGCGCTGATGGTGGGCATGTCGTCGTAGTGGAGCACCTTGCCGACCACAAAGTTCACGCCAGGGGTGACATGTACTGTCAGCGGGCCTTCGATGCCGTAGGCAATCTGCTCGCCGATGTAGATGGCGTCGTCCATAAAGCCGCCCATGTCCACCATCGTGTTGGTGGCCTTGATCAGTTCCTTGCCCTCGGCATAGAAGGTGATTTCCTGTCCGTCGATGCTGTAGGTCAACGCCTTACACAGGGCCTGCTGGATTTCGTAGGGGTCAATCTCGCCAGCGATTTCGGCATGGCCGTCAGCGTCAAAGCGCAGCAGATAGGGGCGCTCAACATTGATGCCCGTTCCCTCGATGTCGCTGCCCACGATCCACAAGTCGCCCGTGGTGGCGTCGTAACGTGCCCGTGGCATGCGGCCGTGCCTGATCTGGGGCATAGCGGTGGGCACATCGCCCTTGGCAATGAGCATGCCGTAACCCTCGCAGGACACCTCGTCCGAGCAATTCATCAGGCTATACACAGCCACGCCGCTAGCCTTGTCTTCCATCACCGTTTCCAGGCGTTCGTCGGTCACCGCCAACTTCTTGGTGGCATCCAGCACAGCCTCGGGGGGCGTACCTTTACCGATGAGACCCTCAAACGTTCCATTCACAGGGCGCTGGGCATTGCCCTTGCAGCCCGTCATCATGCCGCACAGTGCAACCACAGCGGCAACCATCAACCATTGCTTCATCTGTTTCATTTCCTTTTTTGATTATGTTAATAGTCTAGTTATTCTCTCTATCCTTACTATGCTGCAAATAGAATATTTCTTTCTGACGTTCAATCTCTCGGTCAAGTTCCTCCTTTTTGGGCAGATAAGTAAGATATTTGCTTGCAAACAGTTGTTTGCTGTCATGAAGAACAGAATATTGCGCAATATCTTTACTAGTTTCAGAACAAAGTAACAGACCGATTGTTGGATTATCACCGTCGGTACGTTTTAAGTCGTCAAACATACGCACATACATGTCCATCTGCCCGACGTCCTGGTGTGTGACTTTCTTGGTTTTCAAATCAATGAGGACATAGCATTTCAGCACTACATTATAGAACACCAGGTCAACAAAGAAGTCGCCGGCGTCGGTGCTGATATGATATTGCTCTGCCATGAAAGCGAAGCCACGCCCCATTTCAAGCAAGAACGCTTTTAAATGTTTGATGATGGCTTGTTCAAGATCAGATTCAGTAAAAGTCGCATTAGACGGTAACTGCAGAAACTCTGCAACAACCGGGTCTTTTAGGAAACTTTTCGGTTCGTCTTTGAGCGGTCCTGTCAATTGCAACATTTCTGCTACAACTTCCTCTTTCTTTGGAGATTGCAAGAGGCGATAGTAGTATTGTGACCCCACATTGCGAGCCAGTGTACGGACACTCCATGATTGTTTTGATGCTTCATGGACATACCAGTATCTCGCATCATCGCTGGTCACTGAAAGCAGAGTGCGGTAGTGGGTCCACGTTAGATTTGGCACTCGCGAGTGCCAAATCTCTAAATCTTTGAAACTCAGATAAAAAAGACGATAATCACGCAAGTTTCTTGGGGAATAACCCTTAGGATAGATCAATGACAATTCATGTGATAGCAAATCAATAAGGTGAATGCCATACTCGGCACGTTCCTTTCCACTCTGTTCTTCTTCAACAATACGCCTACCCACGTTCCAGTAAGTTTTTACTAGAATGGAATTAGCTCCGTCGTACGCTTCACGCAGACCGTGCTCCACTATCTGCTTGATCTCGTCAACGAACTGAACGGGCAATATTTGACGATTATGTGATCCAGTGATGCTCTTGTTATCTTCCATATCGCAAAGATAAATCTTTTTGTTCAATAGAAGTCTCACTTGAAATAGAAATCACATGGTTAATATAGCTGCTTTTGGCGAGCATCTCGGTAAGTCGATGTGGTTGATTGGTCACAAAGTGCGGCTATCATCGCGAGAAGAACTATTAGACCGCGACGATAACCGCAAAAAGCAGGTTTATTGTAGTTAAACAGATTGATCAATAGCTTAATTCTATTGCTTTGATTTTTGCCTGCTAACGGGCAATAACTGATTGCCCATGATTTTGGTTTTAGCAACATCAATAATTGTTTTGCTCATGACTTAATCCTGTTCTCAATCCATTCGCGTGTTTCTTTCCCAAATATTATTTCTGCATACTGCAAAAGGGTGGCAGTAGAGGATATTTCACATTCAGCTACTTCCTGCATGAACTCAAAGAAACGCGTTTCGCCGACGTCCTGCTCTAAATCATACAGAAGCAAGGCACCGAGCGTCACGGTCAACCTCGTAGATGGGACAAGCATGGCGGGCATTTTCGCGGCAGGCTTCCAGATAACAGTCGAAAACATGCTTGTCGAAATGGCACTTGACATACCACAGCATGCTAAACTCAGCAAAACCTTCGTTGAGCCAATCTTCCCAACTAAACGTCGGTGCTTTGTTCCACCAGAAATGACCCATTTCATGGCCAATAGCGGTTTTGAAGTGCTCATTGAAGCGTTTCGTCGCGAAGGCAATGAAATTTTTGCGGCTGATGCCACCACCACGACGTGGCACAACAAGGAATTTCATATAATCATTGCTGGGATTGGTTTTGAACAAGCGGGTATAGAATTGCAGAGCCTCACTGCATGCGACCAGCGCAGAGTCGGCATCTGCATCGGCAAAGTCGGTATAGACTACTTCGAATGTACGCCCATCACTGGTCATCTTCTTAGATTTAAGTTTTGGTGAGGCCACAATCTGGAGGTCGAAACTCTCCCACGGCTGCGACATTTCCCACTTATCACCCTTACGCTCCACAATGCCTGAACCGCTGACCTTGTAGCCTTTGTTGATGGAAACGGAGACGCTTGCCGTGAAGTCACGGCTATTGCTGTTAATGGGGAACCATGCCATGTAATAGCCCAATTGCACCCAGTCCTTTTCCATCGAACTCATCCAAGTGTCTAGGCTGTCGAGATTACAGGTATAGTCAAATGTGATACTGCAAATACCCTTCTTCTTTGGCGCGGTAAGGCGAAGCGGCGCTCCCTGGCGAATGTAGGTGTTAGACGATTTTGCCTTTGTGTCAAATGAGTATGTCAGTTCCTTTTTGCAGGTGACGTGATTGATGGTTGAATATTTCCAGAGCGTGAAATCAATGCTCTCCCTGCCTTTGAAATCAATTTGTGCCGTCGCTGTCACGGCGAGCGTCTTTTTCTCCACGTCAATGTCAAGCAGAATGTCGTATCGCTTGACGATTGGGGCATTGGTATCCTCCACGACCGTTTTCCTCGGATAAGTAATTTCCCTCTTGTCCTCTGCCTCATGCTTGTAGGTACACATCGAGTCCATAAAGGCCGTCCATCTTGCATCGTTGTGAAGTGTTCTGTAGTCTTCTTCTGTTAAGAAAGTTGTGTAAGCAAATGCATATTGCCTTCCGAATTTCTCTCTGAACAGATTGAAATAGTAGAATGTGCTGTCAGTATCACCAGCCGCCAAAGCTTTGTCAGCAGCTAACCAATAATCCCTGCCCGTCTGTGCCACCACAAATGTTGCTACTGACAGCATTGCCAGCAGGAAAATAAATTTCCTGTACAGTTTTGTCTTATTCATAATTTGGTTAATTTTCTTTCTTCTTGGCGTCGAGGTGGTAGGTGAACGAGATGCCGATGTAGTGGTGCAGTGTGTCCTGCCACTCGTTGGTCTGCTGATAGGCGGTCTGGCTGCTCCAGCGCCAGTCATCCTGGTTGAGGATGTCATCGGCAAAGAGCCTGACGTTGCCCTTGTTCTTCAGGATTTTCCAAGTGATGGAAGCGTCCCAGAGCAGGCGGTTACGGTTCATGCCGCTAGAGGCATAGCCGCGCCGCATGGCCTCGGTGAGGGATGTCTCAAACACAAAGTTGCGGTAGTTGGCCTCAAACTCCATGCCGTAATTATTGTTCCACAGTGTGGTGTTCTGGATTGGCGACTGCGAGAACCGCAACCGGTCGGCGTTGAGTTCGGCAAAAATAGAGGCTTTGATCCAGTTGTGGTCAAACGACACGGTCAGTTTGTCCTTGGGGTGGACGCTAGTCTGGCGGTTCAGGATGCGCTCCTCGTGGGTGGGCAGCATGGTCAAGTAGCCGTAATATAGTCCGCCCATGACTTTGAGGTCGTTCTGCAGGCGGAAGTAGTTGCCCAAGCCATGGTCATAGTTGAGGTTCACTTCCCACATGCGGCTGCCGGGTACCGATTCTGGACGGCTGGTATAGACGTTTGTCGCCGGGTCATAACTGAGCGCTGTGATGTTGCTGTAATCTGACGTGCTGTACTTGGCGTTGAAGCCGATGGACAGCTGGCGGCTGGGTATCACGGCCTTATAACTCATCTGGAATTCGTTGGTGTGGCTGTCTTTCAGGCCTGGATTGCCCTCGGTGATGAACAAGGGGTCGCTCAAGTCACGGTAGCCGATGGTCTGGAGCAGTTCGGGACGCATGGTCTTGTAACTGTAATTCAACTCCAGGTTCATGCCGCTGTTCATTTTCCATGAGAATTTGAATGATGGCTCAATCTTGAAACTGTTCCTGACAGCTGTCGTGTCAAGCATGGCCCGGCGGTAGTCCTGATGCTCTCGGTTCCAATTCAAGGCCGCGCTCGGCAGCAGCTGTACCTGGCCGATGTTGATTGTGGAGCCGGTGGTGACGGTATGGCCCGTATTGTGGTAGCGGTTGTTGAACGAGTTGGCGGCATCCGCCATGCCGTTGGTGATAAATTCACGATCTATCCGAATGTTGCTATAGTCCAATCGATAGTCCGTAGTGAGCATCCACTGCTTGGTGAGCCAGTGCTGGTAGGTCATGCTGCCGTTCAGTCCGAACTTGGATGACGGCTCGATGGCATACTGGCTGAGTGTCGATGAGAAGTCGCTCTGATAGTCGGTGATGGCGCGGTCTGTCCACTGCTTGCTTTTGCTGTCGCTATAGTTCAGCCTTCCGGCAATTTTGAGGGAGCCGTTTTTGAAAAAATGCGTCCAGTCACCTGTAGCGATAAGTTTGGTTTCGTGTCCGCGGTTGAGCGTATTGACGTGTTGATTGACCATGGGAATGTATCCGTTGCCTGAATCGACCGACTGCTCTGTCTCGCGTCGATTGATGGAGCGGTTGTTGTCGTATTCGAGTTGCGCCCACAGGAAAAACGTGTTGGTCGTGTCGGGTCTCCATCTCATCATGCCCAGGATTGTCGGGTTCAACGAGTGGCTGCGGTCAAAGCCCGTGGTCTTGTTATAACTCTGTGCCTCACCAGGGAAGTAATTCTCGGTTTCGCGTCCTGAATTTTTCCACATGTCGTCATGCGCCAGTCCTCCACTGATGCTGTAGTAGCTTTTCAACTCTTTATTGTCCTGCTCGCGGCTCCAGTTGTGCTGATATCCGCCCGAGATGCCTTGCTCTTGGCCATAGCCGTTGCCCGAACTTAGCGTATATTGGCCCTTGTATCGTCTATGCCGTTTGGCCAAATTATTGGCGTCGCCGAACACCATGACGGGATCCGACTTGGACAGGCGGTTCATCGTCACCTCGGCCTCATAGTGGTCGCGGGTCCTGTAGCCCGCCATGGCGTCGCCATACCAGCGGTCGAGGAATCCCGGCTTGATGGTCAAGTCCAGCACCATGTCCTCGCTGCCGTCGTCATTGCCGGTATGTTCTTTGAGTTCAGACGCCTTGTTATAGGCCTTGATGTTCTGCACGGCCTCGGCAGGCAGTTGGCTCACCAGGTCATCACCGCCAAAGAGGCTCTCGCCGTCCATCGTCAGGCGGATGGGCTTGCCGTTCCACCAGAGTTTTCCGTTGGCATCTACCTCAACACCAGGTAGTTGCTTGATGAGTTCGTCGAGGCGGGCACCCTCTTGCAGCCTAAAGGCCGACGGGTAGAACACGATGGTGTCGCCGTGCATGGTGAAGCGCTTTGCATGTCCCGTGACTTCGACCATCTGCAACATCTGTGAGGACATCTTCAGCTCGATAGCTCCGATGTCGAGGGTATCCTTGCGGCTGTCGGACAGCGCCATGACGTTTTTCTTCTTGTTGTAATAGCCCAGCATGGACACCGTCAACTCGACGCGTCCGTCGGTAAAGAACGAGAATCGGCCAAGCGAGTCGGCGATCACGGTGCTGCCTGAATAGCTGGTTTCATTGATTTGCTTCATGTACTGAACCGTTGCACCAGGCAAGGTCTCCCGGGTGTCGGTGTCGATGACGCGCCCGCTGATGATATCGGCATGAGTGTACAGAGCGCTGAAAATCAGTAAAATAGTCACTATAAAGTGTTTCATAATAGGATGTAGTGATGGCTGTCTCATGCGATGTTTCACATGAAACAAGGGGTTAAATGTTGATATGATTAATGGCGGTTAGTTCTTGATTTTGTTATGGAGCAGATCGACCATGCTCTCGAGGAAAATGAGTTCGTTTTCCTTGAGTTTTTTCTTATCTTTGAGTTGCTTATAGACCGATTCAAGCTGTTTTGCCGCGATTTTCAGGTCCATCTGGTCGAGTCCCTCAGTATCCTTGCACAATTCGTAGAGTTTAGACAAGTAGAGGTAGCGGTCTCCCGGCTGTTGCACCTTCTCGACATAGAAGAGCAGCTTCTTCATCCAGTCCTTGGAGTTGGGGGTGCTGGGCGTGGGGGATTTCTCAGTGAGGGAGTTCTCTTTGGGAACAGTTCTTCGCAAGAAAAGGTCAGATAAGTTGTCGTTAGGCAGTTCTTCTTCCATTGTGATAACCATGTTAGGCTGTACGGGAAGTTCCTGGGTTTTATAACCAAAATACGAAACCTTGAGGGTTTTCACATGGTCGGGAAGACTCAGCGAGAACTCACCATTGTAATCAGTGGCTGTGCCGTTTCCTCCGCCAATGGGCTGTACCATGGCACCAATCAGCGGCTCGCCATTGGGGTTGATGACCCGGCCCTTCACTAATTGGCCGGAATTAGAGCTTGAACTTGAGCTACTGAATGAGCTTGATTTGTTCTGATATTTGGACAACTCCTTTTCCAACCTGGCCTGAGTTTTCTCCAATTTCTTTTGAACCATTTCCAATTCCTTTTGGTATTTTTCCATACCCTCGATCTGCATTTGCTCCATCAGTTTGTCCAGGTTGTCGGTGTTGATGACTACTGTGCTCTGCTTGGAGCCATTGCTCACCGACTTGACTTTGATGGGGGCATAGGTGGTGATGATGCGTCCGCTGATGCTGTCGCTATCGTCGTCGGGAGTGCTCCACTCCAGGGTGTAGGTCTTGCGGTGCTGCTTGTTGTCAGGGGCTACAAAGGCCACGGTGTAGCAGTGGTCACAGGCCATACCCACGACAATGGTCTCGTCGGGGTTGTAATAGATGCGGTAGCCCTGGGTGTTCCACTCGCCGTTGTCGTTAATCCACAGGGTGTAAACATCGGCGTTGCTGTTGCCATTGACTTCCTCATAGACCTTTTTGGCGTTGTTGATCAAGCCGATGCTTTCGCGGTCGATGGTGAACTTATATACATCAAGTTGACCTTCCTTGATTCCAGTCTCGGGGTTGGAATAGATGTTGTGCATCTGCTGGGGTTCCTTGTCGCTGAACGGGAAGGAAACGGCGCTGATGATATCGTCGAAAGCTTCCTTTAGGCGGTCCTCATAGACGTTGGCGCTGGCCGTGAATGAGGTGAGCAATGCCATGATGGCTATCGTGACGATAGTAATCGTTGCGATGATGCTGTTTTGAGTTTTCATAATGCAGGGATATTGGTGGTGGGTTGGTTGTTCAGATGATTGTTCAATTCGTTCTCGATCTCTTGCTCGAGGTCGATGAGCACGATGCTGCCGTCCTCGTCCTGCACGGCCCTGAAACCGTTGGCCTCGAGGTCGATGATGAAGGCGCGGCGCTTCAAGTCGGCCAGTTCGCGTTGCAATCGCTCGTTCTCGCGAGCGAGTTTGGCATTTTCGGCCTGCAGGCGACGTTGGTCTTTGTGAGCGCTTTTGCGCTTCGCGGCACGAGACGCAAGATTTTGCGTCTCTACAGGCTGCTCGGGTGTCGTTTGTAGAGACGCAAAATCTTGCGTCTCCTCGATAGGCGGGGTCTCATTAGAAGCGACAGGCGGCGTTTCGGGCACAGTCGTGGTGGTCGTCGGCTGGTGCAGCACAGCCGTTGCCACGATGGCGGCGGTGATGCAGGCTGCCGCTGCGATGCCCCACCAGCGGCGGCCCATGAGCCGTGTCAACGTCGGGCGTTGTTGCTCCACGGGCACGAGGTCGCCTTCCATGCCGCGATCAAAGTAAGAGAACATGAGGCGGTAGTCCTCCCACTCGGCGGGCACGTCGCTGCTGCGGAAGTATTCGGCCAGCAGGGCCTCTTCCTCCACGGTGGTCTGCCCGTCCATGAATTTGTCGAGCAGCGCTTTGATTTGATGTTGTGAATACCGTTTCATTGTCCTTGATTTCTATATTGACGTATTTCTTCAAGCAGTTGCCGTCGTGCCCTTGCCAGCAGCGTGTTCACGCTTGTTTCCTTGATGCCCAGTATCTTGGCAATCTGGACGCTGGTGCGGTGTTCCACTTGTCGCATGTGCAGCACCGCATGTTGGGTGGGCGGCAGGTTGCGGATTCGCTCTTGCAGCCATTGCTCGTCCTCGCGTTGCACGATTATCTCGAGCGGCGAGGGGCTGGTCTGGGTGGAGGCCTGCCGCTCGTCGAGCGGGAGCGGCGGCTTGTGGCGCTGGTGGCTCAGGGCCAGGTGGCGTGCAATCACCGTGGCATAGCCCTCGGGATTGTAGAGGCGGGGATCGTCACGCATTTGCCACAAGCGCAGCATCGTCTCTTGGGCGATGTCCTGGGCTGTGTCGCTATCGGCGCCCGTTGCGGCGGCCGCCTGCAGCGCCAATTGCCTAAGCCTTGTTGCCTTGTTCTCAAATGCGTCTATCGTCATCAGATCCTCGTTGTCTGTTCTGGTGTTACACTACTATAACGCACAACCACCCTGTTTTTAAACAAAAGTAAAGTATTTTTTTCAAATACCATAAAGCGAACTTTTGCGGCACGAAAAAAACATAAAAATATCAAGTGGTGTGACACATGAAACCGAAAAATTGGGCTAAATTTAGCGGTTATAACCGAAAAATTTATTTAATTTTGGCGGTTTAAGAAACTCTTTGTACTTTTGCTGCGAAAGAAAAAACGTTTAGTGTATGATACAGAGGCAGATTGAATCCAGCTTGAAAAATGACTTTGGTCAGGGTAAAGTGATTGTGTTACTCGGGGCGCGTCAAGTGGGTAAAACGACGTTGATGAAGGCTTTGGGCAGCGACACTGATCATAACCTGTTGCTCAATTGCGACGATCAGGATGATGTCTTGATGATTGAGGACAAAAGTTCGACAGAATTAAGGGATTTGTTGTCTCCTTACCAGTATGTTTTCATTGATGAGGCTCAACGTGTGAGAAATATAGGTCTTACCATCAAGAAAATTGCCGACCTAAAGTTATCGACTCAAGTTATTGTGACAGGATCATCATCTTTGGAATTGGCAAATGGTATTCATGAACCTGCAACGGGCCGAACGATAGAGTATAGGCTGTATCCTTTATCGCTAGCCGAATTGGCTAATGAAACAAGCGAACGAGAGGAATCCCGCATGTTGCAGCAGCGTCTGGTCTATGGCTGTTATCCAGGAGTAGTTACCAATTCAGCAAGTGCTAAACGAACATTAGCATCACTAGCCAATGACTATCTGTATAAGGATATCCTGTCCTATCAAGGAATCAAGAAGCCCGAAGTGCTCCAGAAATTAGTGCGAGCCCTTGCTCTGCAGCTGGGCAGTGAGGTATCTTACAATGAATTGAGCAGGCTTTTGGGTGTTGACAAGGAGACGGTCGAGTCTTATATCGGATTATTGGAGAAGTGTTTTGTTGTTTTCCGCCTGGACTCTTTCAGCCGCAATCTGCGCAATGAAATAAGAAAAGGCAAGAAAGTCTATTTCTATGACAATGGCGTGCGCAATGCCGTGATATCTAATTATGCACCACCCGAATTGAGATCTGATATGGGAGCGTTGTGGGAGAATCTGATGGTGAGCGAACGAGTCAAGCGCAATATGTATAATGATAGTTTTGCTCAACTGTTTTTCTGGCGCACCCATGACCAGAAAGAAATTGACCTCATCGAGGAAGAAGATGGCATGATCCGGGCGTTTGAGTTCAAATGGAATCCTCGTGCTAAATCCCGAGCACCACAGCAATTCATAGAAACCTATGCACCATCGGGGTTTACCGTGATTACCCCTGACAACTTCTGGGAATTCGTGAAATAGATAACCGAAAATTTTAGCTAAATTTAGCGGTTATAACCGAAAATTTTAGTTGAATTTGGCGGTTTGAAGGGCAAGAAGGCTGATTTGCGTCAATCTCATCAGTGCCGCGGGGTGGTGCGGCGGTAGCGGTTGGCGAGGAAGACGAGGGTGAAAAAGGTGCCCAGGATGACGGTGATGATCGAGGCTTCGGGGCCGAAGGCGCCGCCCGTGATGATGTCGGGGCCGTTGACGGTGGTGGCGAGGATGGTTGTGCCGGCTTTGCTGCCCGAGACAGCACATCCGAAGACATTACCCTGCACGTAGTTCCATGCCCAATGGATGCCGATGGGTACCCACAGCGTGCCCGACCACTTGTAGGCGGCTGCGAGTAGCAGGCCGGCCTCGATGGAGATGGCCATCGACGACCACCAGGTGGCGTTATCGTTGCTGATGTGCATCCAGCCAAACAGGAGGGCCGATACCAGCAGCGCCACCCACGTGTTCCACCGCTCGTCGATAAGGCGGAAAATGATGCCACGGCAGATGATTTCCTCACCCACGGCCACGGCAAGGAAGAGCATGAGCATATTGAATTGTTCTGCGCCCGAGAATCCTTTCCAAGCAATGACAGCGCAGCCCGATGCCACAATGGTGCTCACGACCAATACCATGAAGAGGAATCCCACAAGCAGGCCTAACAGGGAGTGCGGAATGGCTTTGCGCAGCGGCAGGTTGGTGGGCCATCGCTGCTCTAGGAGTTTGACCAATAAGGCATACATGCCCAGAACGATGGCTGCGCACACAATAGTCAGTCCGGGATAACCCATCATTTGCGACAATTCAGACCCCCCGACGAGTGCCGCGTACCCGATGAAGGACATGATAATCGCACCAATGAACAACAAAATCCATTGCCACCAGGGTAGTTGCTTTATGTCTGTAGTCATAGCGCGAAAATAATTGTTCTTTACGGCAAAGGTAGCGATTATTTTGTAATTTTGCCACTATGGAAATACAGGAGTTGCAATTTGGTCACCGACGGGTGTGCCTGTATCAGTTGGTAGAGGGGCCGGCACCGCTGGTCTATTCGATTGATTATCATGAGAATGGACAGTTGCTGCTGGAGGCCTGCCGCCAGGTGGATTGCAGTGGATTCAACCTAGTGACCATCAGCGGGCTGCACTGGAATCAGGAATTGTCGCCGTGGCCCATTGAGACGGTCGTTTCCAAGGACGACAAGTTCACGGGTGAGGCTCGCGGCTGGCTCACCATGTTCACGGGCGAAGTGGTGTCGCAGGTCGAACGTCTGCTTGACGCACCGCCATCATGGCGCCTGCTGGCGGGTTACTCGATGGCGGGCCTGTTCGCCGTGTGGACCGCCTTTCAGACGGACTTGTTCTCGCGCATCCTGTCGGCCTCGGGATCGATGTGGTATCCCGGTTGGTTGGAATATGCCCGCGAGCATGAACTGGCAGGCGAGTTGGCGGGAGCCTATTTCTCGGTGGGCGACAAGGAAAGCACCTCGCGCAATGCCGTGCTGCAAACCGTGGGCGAGCGCACTCGGGCCATGGCCGACCTGATGGCCTCGCGTGGCATTCACTCCAAGTTTGAACTCAACCCCGGCAATCACTTCAAGAATCCTCCCCTGCGTGTTGCCAAGGGCATCAAGTGGCTCCTGCAACGCGAACAACAATAAAAAAGGAAAACAAGAAGTACAATAAATACAATTTATTTAATTGATGGATATTCGTGTATAACTTGTGGATTTAAATATTTGTATATCTTGTATTTCTTGTTTTTTATAAACTACTTGAACTATTGTTTTTAATATTAAATATTGTCTTTCTTGGCTTCAAATCAGCGATTAAGGCAAGTTTTTTTGTACCTTTGCACCCTCAAAATTGAAAAAAGGCTCGATGCGCAAGCAAGACAACTATACTTTCCTGACAACGGCGCCCATCCGTCGCGTGATTCCGGCGATGGCAGTGCCTACCATTATCAGTATGCTTGTCACGAGTATCTACAACGTGGTGGACACCTATTACGTGGGTCTGCTCAATACCCAGGCCACAGCGGCCGTGGGCGTAGTGTTCCCCGTGATGGCGATTATCCAGTCCATCGGTTTCTTGTTCGGACAAGGCTCTGGCACTTACATGTCGCGCCACCTGGGGGCTCGTCGGCTGGACGAGGCGCGCCAAATGGCGGCGACGTCGTTTGTGGGCAGCGTCGTGTGGGGTCTGATCATCACCGTGTTGGGCTTGATTTTCCTGACACCGCTGTCCATCGCGCTGGGCTCGACACCCACCATCCTGCCTTATACCGAGCAATTCATGGGCGTGATCCTGCTGGGTGCTCCGCTGATGACGGCCTCGATGGTTATCAATAACCAGATGCGTTTCCAGGGCAATGCCACCCAGGCGATGTACGGCATGATTTCGGGCGCTGTACTCAACGTGCTGCTGGTGCCGTTGTTCATGTTCACCTTCGGGCTGGGCATCTTGGGCACCGCCATCGGCACGGTGTTGAGCCAGTTGTTCGGTTTCATCGTGTTGTGGGTGATGTCACGTCGTGGCGAGAACATCCCCATCCAGTTGTCGCAAGCCTCGATGAAATGGCATTTCCAGCAGGAAATCCTCAAGGGCGGCACGCCGTCGCTCACGCGCCAGGCTCTGGCCAGCATCGCCACGCTGATGCTGAACGTGGCGGCGGGCGTGTATGGCGACGCCGCGATAGCCGGCATGTCGATTGTGTCCAGGCTGGCGTTCATCATCTTTGCCATCATCATCGGGGTGGGGCAGGGGTATCAGCCCTTCTGCGGTTTCAACTATGGAGCAGGCCTGTACAAGCGCCTGCGCAGGGGTTTCTACTTCACCATCCTCCTCGATATGGCGGTATTGCTGGTGATGTGCGGCCCTGCCTTTGTGTTTGCCGAGGAGTTGGTGGACCTGCTGCGTGATGACCCCGAGGTGGTTGCCGTGGGCGCCGTGGCCCTGCGCTGGCAACTCGTGGCCTTGCCCATGGCGGCTGTGGTCACCGTGTGCAACATGACGCTGCAGACCACCGGCCAGAGCCTGTCGGCCAACATCCTTGCCGCCGCCCGCAACGGCATTTTCTTCATTCCGTTGATTCTGATTCTGCCTCGCGTGATGGGGCTGTTCGGTGTCGAGATCTGCCAGGCCGTGTGCGACGTGCTGGCCTTCCTGCTCGCCATTCCCTTGACGGTGCACTTCTTCCGTAGCACACTGCACAAAAAAAGCCGTGACAAAGCCACGGCACAGTAAACCTCCTCTAAACTCTAAACTGCAAGCAACGCGAGCATCAATACTGCTCGTTCTCGTTGGGGAAGTCACCGCTCTTGACGTCGGTGATGTAGTTGCCAACGCTGTCGATAATCTGCTCGCCCAGGTTGTTATACACGCGCAGGAACTTGGGCTTGAACTCGCGGTTCAGACCCAGCATGTCGTGCAGCACGAGCACCTGGCCGCTGCAGGCTCCGCCACCGCCAATGCCGATGGTGGGCACATTGATGCTCTGGGTGACCTTGGCTGCCAGCGTGGCGGGAATCTTCTCCAGCACGATACCAAAGCAGCCTATCTCGGCCAGCACCTTGGCGTCGGCCAGCAGGCGTGTGGCTTCGGCCTCACCCTCGGCACGTGTGGCATAGGTGCCAAACTTGTTGATGGACTGCGGCGTCAATCCCAGGTGACCCATCACGGGGATGCCGGCGCGCAGGATCATCTCGATGGCGGCACGCATCTCACGTCCTCCCTCCAGCTTCACGCCGTCGGCGCCCGTTTCCTGCATGATGCGCACGGCATTGCGCTGTGCCTCGATAGGGTCGCCCTGATAGGTGCCGAAGGGCATGTCCACGATGACCATTGCACGCTTGGCGGCGCGCACCACGGTGCGGCCGTACACGATCATGTCGTCGATGGTGATGGGGATGGTGGTGGCGTTGCCCTGCATGACGTTGCTGGCACTGTCGCCCACCAGGATGATGTCGATGCCGGCTTGGTCCACCAGGGTGGCCATCGTGTAGTCATAGGCGGTGATCATCGCGATTTTCTCGCCTGCCAGGCGCATGTCGGCGATGCGTTTGGTTGTGACCTTGCGGGGGTCCGTAACAGTATAGGTTGACATGATAATATTCTTCTGTAATTATAGATTGTTAGTAAGTGGCTGCAAATGTACACGTTTTACCCCCAACATTCAAATTTTGGGCCATATTAAACCAAAAAAAGTTTAAAACGTCTTATATTTGGCTAATTTTGGCGGCCTTCGGGCTATAAAGCCGACTTTTTGCACCCCACTTGGTCAAGAATTCGGTTTTTATTGCTAATTTTGGCGCGCAAAACCTATAAACAACAATAATTTATCTAAAACGAAGACAAAAATGAAGAAATTCTTATTATCACTCGCTCTGGTGGCATTTGCCGCAAGCGCATCGATGGCTCAGACTGCTAATGTTTCTGCTCCTCAGGTAAAGAAGGAATGCTGCAAGGACCACAAGGACGGTCAGAAGTGTGACAAGCCCGCCGACCAGCAGTGCCCGGATTGCAAGGAGAAGGCTGCCAAGCAGTGTGACAAGGCTGCCATGAAGCACGAGTGCAAGGAGGCCAAGGGCATGAAGCATGAGTGCAAGGAAGGTGCTGCCAAGCAGTGTGACAAGGCTGCCATGAAGGACTGCAAGAAGGCTGAGGGCATGAAGCATGAGTGCAAGGAAGGTGCTGCCAAGCAGTGTGACAAGGCTGCCATGAAGGACTGCAAGAAGGCTGAGGGCATGAAGCACGAGTGCAAGGAAGGTGCTGCCAAGCAGTGTGACAAGGCTGCCATGAAGGACTGCAAGAAGGCTGAAGGCATGAAGCACGAGTGCAAAGAAGGTGCCGCCAAGCAGTGTGATAAGGCCGCTATGAAGAAGATGCACCAGGAGTGCAAGGACCACAAGGACGGCCAGAAGTGCGACAAGCCTGCCGACCAGCAGTGCCCCGACTGCAAGGAGAAGGCCAAGAAGAACTAATCAAGGCCCCCGTCAAGGCCATGGCTTGAGTGGTATCATCCATCAAGCCAGCATCATAATCCCTGATTTCCTCGATGAAATCGGGGATTTTTGTGTTTCTTGGGCCGTGGAAGGGTGTGATGAGGCACATGGAAATGAATTTAGATATATTGCATAGACGAAACGATGTAATATTCTGTAAAACAGCTATATAGAATTTTAAATAACTTTGATTTTTATTGGATGGTGTTTTGGGTGTCGGGCTAATGCCATAACTTTGCAACAAATCACCTTTTTTAATATTGTCTCAATATGAAGAAATTTTCAACTTTAATCAATCTTGCCGTTGTCATGCTGCTGGCTGGCGCATGGAGCGGCAATCTGTGGGCCCAGGAGGCATTGCAGATCACTGCTGACGCCACCCAGGTGACCCAGAATTTTGACGGCATGTGGGACAGCGATGCCCAGGCAGCAACGCTCGACATGCCGCAGGGATGGCGTGTGGAGCGCCAGATGAACGCGCCCCGCACCGTGGGCAGCTATGCCAATGCTGCGACTGCTGTCATGTACACTGGCGGCACCAGCCTGGCCAGCAATGCCAAGAATGGCACCTGGAACTTCGCTTCCAGCAGTGTGCCCAGCGATTGCTCGGTGGGCGGCTTGTCGACCACGGTCGATGGTGGCACCCGCTGCATCAGCGTGATGACCTGCCTGCACAATGCCGGCGACGAGGCCATCACCAAGCTGGCGCTGAACTATGACATCGAGAAGTACCGCGACGGCGATAATGCCGCCGGCTTTGCCGTGCAGCTCTACGTCTCAACCGATGGTGTCAACTGGAGCAGCGCAGGCGATGACTTCTACACCTATTTTGCCCCTGACGCCGCCACGATCGGTGCCGAGGTGGTCCCCATCAGCACCACTGCCGTCAATGGCAAGCAGCTCATGGTGGACGTTGCTGCCGGCAGCGACCTGTATCTGGCCTGGAACATCAGTGTGGCCAGTGGCAGCAGCCCCAATAAGGCGATGGGTCTGGCCATCGACAACGTCGTTATCGACGCCACGTTTGCCTCGCAGGACCAGTCCTGCTACATCTACGTTGAGGATGTGACCAAGTGGAGCAGCCTGCTGATGGGCGTTGACGGTGCCGAGGCACAGCCCGCCAGCGGCAGTGCTGTGGTCAACGGTGTTTCCTACAAGGTGTGGTCCATGGCCATGGACGGCGCCGAGCATGCGCTCGTGTTTACCGACAACAACGGCAATGCCGTGAACAGCACCATTACGGCCGATGGTGACCACTACCTGTGCCTGACCAAGGAGGAAGTAACCGAAATCACCGATCCTCAGAACTATACCGGCTATGTTGACCCGACGCGTCCTCCGTTTGTGGCCTCGGGCATCTACCTGCGCGGCGAGGTGAACAGCTGGGGCGCCGTGAGTGACTGGGAATTCAGTGATGAGGGCAACGGCACCTATGTGCTGTATGACAAGACCCTGAACGGCCAGTTCAAGGTCGCCGACTCGGGCTGGACCAGCGCCTGCAACTACGGCAGCAACGGCACCAGCGTGCAGCTGGACGTACCCTACAATCTCGTGCTGGGTACCAACGACAACATCTCGTGCGGCGGCAACACCTACGTGTGCAAGCGCATCGTCCTCAACATCGTTGACGGTGCCGCCACCCTGCTGCTCGAGAGCGATGACGATGACACGGGCCTGACTTCGGTCTATGTCATCGGTGACAACAACGGCTGGAACTACATGGACGCCTCGGGCGAGCTGAAACTCGTCGAGGGCAAGACCTTCCAGGGCCAGGTGACCATGCCTGCCGTGGGCGACGGCTACAGCCACTGGCGCATCTATCAGCGCCTGGGTATGGGCGGCGTGTGGGGTGCCGAGAGTGACCTCACCGGCGACAACACCAGCGGCACGCTCGTCAAGGGCGCCACGGGCAAGGTGTCGACCGCTCCGGGTACCTATGACGTGACCTTCAACCTCGAGACGGGCGAGTACAGCCTCGTGATTGCCGCCTCGACGCCCTCCACGATGACGCTGCAGCCCGCCAATGTCGTGCTCGTGCCCGAGTTGCCCGAGCAGGTCAAGGTGCTCTCGCTGAACAACAGCCTCATCTATTATAATGACCAGGATGCCGTGTTCAACGGCATCGCCCAGGCCATGGGCAAGGATGCCAACTGGACCAAGCACACCCTGCTGGGCAAGTCGCTCAAGACCCATTGGGACGAGGGTGACGGCGTGGCCGAGGACGGTAACCCCGGTGCCAAGATGCTCGTGCGCAGCGAGGCCTGGAGCCACATCATCCTGCAGGAGCAGAGTTCGCTGCCCCGCACCGACATCGAGACCTTCCGTGCCAACGTGAAGCGCTGGGTGGACTACATCCGCGAATACTGCCCCAACCCCAACGCCATCATCATCGTGCCCGTGAACTGGGCCTATAGCGGCGACTGGGAGAATTACACCGCCTTCAACTCTACCTTTGTCAAGAACTACCAGGATGTAGCCCTTGACCTGGGCGTGACGCTGTGCCCCGTGGGCGTGGCCTACCAGGAAGTGTATGACCTGGAGGGCAGCGCAGGCACCCTGACGTGGTTCCTCGACGACCGCCATCCGACCCTCAAGGCCACCTATATGGCTGCCGCGATGGAATACGGCCTCATCTACGGCGTTGACCCGATGGAAATCACCTGGGCACCCAGCGGCCTGAGCAGCGACGATGCGGCCGCCATGCGAGGCTATGCCAGCCGTGCCCTGAACGGCTTCACCAACTATGTGGACCACACTGCCGGCCAGGTACATTACAAGGTGACCGTGCGCGACCAGTTCGGCATGGAAATCGACGCTCCCACTCCCGTGGAGATGACCCTGAGCGACGGCGGCGACATTGACGCCAACCTGGTATTCACCAGCAACGGTACCAACGGCGAGTATACCGTGACCGCCACTACTGGTGACTTCACCCAGAACGCTACCGTCAAGGTGGCTACTGCCCTGACCGAGGTGGTGACCTATCCCGCCATCGAACTGAACGAGAGCGTCCTGAACGCCAGCGAGAGCTTTGACGTGATGGGCGAGGACGCCACCGCCACGTTGCCCGAGGCCTGGCGCATCGACCGCATCCTGACCGCCCCGCGCACCGTGGGCCGCTACGACCAGGCCGATGACCAGACAATGTACAGCGGCGGCGTGAGCCTGCCCAGCAATGCCAAGAACGGCACGTGGAACTTTGGCGACAATGCCGGTGACGACCGTGCCCTGGGTGGCATATCGACCGGTGTGGCTGGTGGCACGCGCTGCGTCAACGTGTATGCCCACCTGCTGAACACGGGCAAGAAGGACATCGAGAACGTCAATGTCAACTACAACGTCGAGAAGTACCGCAAGGGTAACAACAGCGCCGGCTTTGCCGTGCAGTTGTATTACAGCATCGACGGCCGCAACTGGACCAGTGCCGGCAACGGTTTCTACACCTATTTCGCCCCCGATGCCGAGACCATCGGCTACGAGATCGTGCCTGGCGATGTGGCTCCCGTGAGCGGCGTGCTCCCCACCAAGCTCTCGCGCGGCTGCGACCTGTATCTGGCCTGGAACATCAGCGTGGCCAGCGGTGATGCCGCACAGGGTGCCATGGCACTGGGTATCGACGACTTCGCCATCAGCGGCGAGCTGCCCAAGATTCCCGAGAGCCAGCACTACATCTTTGTCAACGACCAGACCGGTTGGGATGCCCTGGGCCTGTATGCTTGGGGTGACAGCGAACTCTTCGGTGCCTGGCCTGGCGAGGCCAGCGTGGGCGATTCCATCGTCAACGGCATCAATTACAAGGTGTTCCTGCTCGATGCCAATAGCGGCAACTACCACCTGATCTTCAACAACTGGAACAACGGCGTGCAGCTGCCCGACTACGACATCGTGGCCGACCGTGACTACTTCTTCACCATCACCGGCGCCGGCGTGACCGAGGACCAGGCCACCGTTATCGAGTGCCTTACCGACGTTGCACCTGTTATCCAGATCAACGGCAAGCAGGTGAGCTATCCCGGCCTGATTACCGTTTATAACCTCCAGGGTCAGGTAATCGCCAGCGGCAAGGAAAGCATAGGCCTTTCCCATCTGTCACGCGGCATCTACATCGTGCAGGGCCGCAGCGGCAGCAACGTCTCCACCATCAAGCTCACTATCGGTTCATAACCAACTATTCAATTATTTCCGGCTGCCGCATGGTAACATGCGGCAGCTTTTTTTACACCCTCATCAGTGTCGCTGAATTCGTTGATTTGTAACCTTAAAAAAACTGAAGGGGATAGATTATTTTGGCTGATTGGGCAAAATGTCGTAATTTCGCAGTGTTAAAACAAATCTTGAGGAACAAAAGCACGATGAAAATCGGGAATATAGACTTGGGCGAACGCCCTGTGATGCTGGCACCCATGGAGGATGTGACTGACCAGTCGTTCAGGCTCATCTGCCGTGAGCAGGGGGCCGACATGGTCTATACCGAGTTTGTCAGTGCCGATGCGCTGATACGCAGCATCGAACGCTCGTTCCAGAAGATGGCGATTGCCCCCGGCGAGCGTCCTGCCGCCATTCAGATCTATGGTCGCTACAAGGATGCCATGGTCGAGGCGGCCCGCATCGCCGCCACCGCCAAGCCCGATTTCATCGACATCAATTGGGGCTGTCCCGTCAAGAAGATCGCGGGCAAGGGCTCGGGAGCCGGCATGCTGCGCAACATACCGCTGATGCTCGAGATTACCAGTGCCATCGTCAAGGCCGTTGACCTGCCCGTGACGGTAAAGACCCGTCTGGGCTGGGACCATGACAACAAGATCATCGTCGAGCTCGCCGAGCAGCTGCAGGACTGCGGCATCGCGGCCCTCACCATCCATGGGCGCACGCGTTCACAGATCTACAGCGGCGAGGCCGACTGGACGCTCATCGGCGAGGTGAAGAACAACCCGCGCATGAAGATTCCCATCATCGGCAACGGCGACGTGACCACCCCGCAGCGCCTCAAGGAGTGCTTTGACCGCTACGGCGTTGACGGCGTGATGGTGGGCCGTGCCAGCATTGGCGCACCGTGGATCTTCAGGGAGATGAAGCAGTATCTGCTCACGGGCGAGGTGCCCGTCATCAGCAACACCGAGAAGATGGCGCTGATACGCCGCCAGATCGACGAGAGCATCGACCGCATCGACGAGTACCGCGGCATCCTGCACATCCGCCGTCACCTGGCTGCCACGCCGCTGTTCAAGGGCATCCGCAACTTCAGGCCGCTACGCATCGCCATGCTGCAGGCAAACACGCGTCAGGAACTCGATACCATTCTCGACCATATCGAGAACGACATATTACCGAACTTAGACAACCAAAACCTAGAGGAAAATGAAGCGAGGATTGATTAGTATCGTGCTGATGGCCCTCGTGGCGCTGGCAGGCATGGCCCAAGTCACGCGTCATGAGGTGAAAGTGGGAAATTTCTCACGATTGGCGCTGATCGATAACATCAACGTGAACTACCGTTGCAATGCCGACTCGGCGGGCCTGGCGGTGCTCACGTGCAACCAGGATATCGCCGACCACATCATGTTCTCCCTGTCCAGCAAGGGACAGTTGAGCATCCAGGTGGTTGACGAGTATGAGCGCACGGGACACCTGCCCACCATCACGGTCTATTCATCGTCGCTCGAGAATGCCGAGAATGCCGGAGACAGCACCCTGCGGCTTTATGGCTTGCCCCCGATGAAGGAGTTCAAGGTGATTCTCATCGATAACGGCAAGGTCATCGCCAGGGGACTGAGGGCATCGAAGCTCGAGCTGCAGATCCTGAGCGGCAAGGGCAAAATCATTGCCGACGGTTCCTGTGACGATCTGCATTTGCGCCTTGTGGGAACGGGCGAAATCCAGGCCGACAATGTGACCGCAACCAACGTGACGTGCCGCATCATGGGCACCGGCAGGCTGGGCTGCAACGTCGACGGCGGCTTGCTCAAGGTGAGCGGCAGCGGCACGGGCAAGGTCTATTACAAGGGCAATCCCAGCAAGGTGACCGTGCGCAAGCTGGGCACCATCAAGGCGATACCGATGGAGTAGGCTTTAGGATAGGAGATAATCAAGAGATAAACCGGAAACTAAATACGATATCATTATGTTTAAGAAAGAGACTTACATCGAGAGACGCAACGAGTTGAAGAAGCTCGTGGGCGACGGCGTGGTTCTGCTGTTTGGCAACAACGAGTCGCCGTGTAATTATCCCAATAATGCTTACTATCCCTTCCGCCAGGACTCGACGTTCCTGTACTACTTCGGTCAGCAGCGCGACGGTCTGGTGGGCGTGATCGACATCGACAACAATAAGGAAATACTGGTGGGCGATGACATCGACATCGAGGACATCGTGTGGTATGGTTCGGTGGACAGCGTGGCCGACATGGCTGCTCAGGTGGGCGTGGCCAACTCGGCTCCCATGAAGCAGTTACAGGTCATCTGTGACGAAGCCAAGGCCAAGGGCCGCCGCATCCACTTCCTGCCGCCTTACCGCCACGACACCAAGATCCAGATCATGGACCTGCTGGGCATCCACCCCGACAAACAGGCCGAGTCCGTGAGCCACGACCTGCGCATGGCGGTGATCAACATGCGCTCGGTGAAGACGGCCGAGGAGATCGTCGAACTGGAGCGCGCCGCCGAGGTGGGCTACCTGATGCACACTACCGCCATGCGCTTGATCAAGCCGGGCGTGACCGAGAAATACATTGGCGGCCAGATTGACGGCATCGCCGAGAGCTATGGCGCAAAGGTGAGCTTTGCCACCATCTTCTCGCAGCATGGCGAGATCATGCACGGCAATCCGTCGATGGCTCCGCTCGAGGCCGGCCGCCTCGCCCTGTGTGACTGCGGTGCCGAGACCATGGAGTTCTACTGCAGCGACAACACTCGCACGATGCCCGTGACGGGCAAGTATGACCAGCGTCAGTTGGAGATTTACCGCATCGTTGAGGAATGCCACGACCTAGCCCTGGGCATCTCCAAGCCCGGCATGAAGTACTTTGACGTGCACATGGCCGTTTGCCGCCTGATGACCGAGCGCCTCAAGGAACTGGGCCTGATGAAGGGTGACGTGGACGAGGCCGTTGCTGCCGGTGCCCACGCCATGTTCCTGCCTCACGGCTTGGGTCACATGATGGGTATGGACGTGCACGACATGGAAGGCCTGGGACAGATCTACGTGGGATTTGACGAGGAGACACGCCCCCGTTTGGATCAGTTCGGCACCAACGCCCTGCGCATGGGACGTCGCCTGCAGGAAGGATTCGTTGTGACCGACGAGCCGGGTATCTACTTCATCCCCGCCCTTATCGACGACTGGCGCGCCAGCGGCCACTGCGCTGAATTCCTGAACTTCGACAAGCTGGAGACCTACAAGGACTTTGGTGGCATCCGCATCGAGGACGACATCCTCATCACCGCCGACGGCTGCCGCTTCCTGGGTGAGAAGCGCATCCCCTACCATCCCAAGGATGTCGAGGACTTCATGGCCGCCAACTGATAGCGGTTACATTCGCGCATAACAACAGTCAGGTCCGCCAAACATACCCGTTGGCGGACCTGATTGTGTTAATTGTCCTAGACAACTAATAATCAGTGAATTGTCTTGTAGAGACGCAAAATCTTGCGTCTCTACATGTCTAGTGGCTGATAGTTATTTGATGGATTATATTGCGGGCTCGATGTTGAGTCCGGCGACGATGAAGCACACCAGCACGATGAGCAGGACGAGGATGACACAGTAGGCCACGATTTTGAATGTGCGGCTTGGCATGGTGCCATTTTGGTGCAGCTGGGGGCGCATGCTGTTGTTGTAGCGGCGTGAGATGGTGCGCAACTTGTCCTCGACTTGATTTTGTGACTGTTGCCGCTGCTCGGGCTGTGGGGTGCGCTCGGCCTTGGCGGCAGGCTTTTTCTCTTGAGCGGCAGTCTGCGCACGCGAGGGCTCAGGCTTGATGTCGGCCGTTTTGGGCTGCGAGAACGGAGCGCTCAAGTCGGCCCCGCAATAAGGACAAAACTTGATGCCGCTGGGCAGTTTCTTGCCGCAGCTGTGGCAGAATTTGGTACTTTCTTGCTTGCTGCTGGCGACGTCAACGCTCGCCGTGTGGCGGTAGGGGGCGTCGCTGTCGTCCTTCACGACGAGGGCGCCGTCAATGTAACGGCACACGGCCAGGCACTGGGGGCACACGACCTGACTGTCGTGAATCACAAGCTCCTCCTGTGACATGACCATCTTCTTTCCGCATTGTGGGCATCTGAGTTCCATGTTGTTCGCACTGATAGTCGTGACCGCAAAAGTACAACTTTAATGGCAAAAATGCAAATAATTTGCCCCTTAGTGGTTTATAAAACCCCAAAGTAGGTCTCAAAAATGCCGCTAAAACAAAAAATGTTGCCTTTTTGCTTTTTCATGTTAATATATTCTATTACTTTTGCACCCGCTAAAGTGTCGAAAACATTAAAATTAACGCAATAGAAATGGCAAAAAAACAAAATCAAAGTGCCCGCACGACCCTCGAAGAGGTGAACGAATCACTGACGTCGGCGGCACAACGCATTGAGGACAACAAGAAGTACATCAACTGGGCTCTTATCGCTATCGCTGTGCTTGCTCTGCTTGCTGGCGGTTACATCTGGCTGCACAACAAGAACGTGCAGGAGGCCAAGGAGAAAATCGGTGAGGCTGATATCGAGCTGATGCAAGGTCAGGGTGATTCCACCATGATGGCCAAGGCTTTGAAGGACTATGAGAAGGTGGCTGCCGATTATGGCAACAAGGTTGGTGAGCGCGCTCACCTGAACGCTGCCATCCTGCTCTACGAAAAAGGAGAATATGAGAAGGCTGTTAAGCACCTCGAGGATTTCAGCCCTGCTGGCAACCTGATTGGTCCCGCCTCACAGTCGCTGCTGGGTGACTGCTATGTGAACCTCAAGAAGCTTGACAAGGCTTTGGCTGCCTATGACAAGGCTATCAGCATGGCTGGTGACAACGAGGCTTATGCTCCCGCTTTCATGATCAAGAAGGCTGTCGTGCTGCATGAGCAGAAGAAGTTTGCCGACGAGGCCGCTATTTACCAAACCATTAAGGACAAGTATCCCATGTACGGCCAGCAGAACGGCTTCAATGTGGACAAGTACTTGGAGCGTGCCAACGCACTTGCAGGCAAATAATCATCACTTGATAATGATTTAAATCTTAAAGAGTTGGGCAAAACATGGTTTTGTGCCGACTCTTTTTTCATAACAACACTTCCAGAACTATGACACCTATCTATCATCGCATATTGCTCAAGCTCAGCGGCGAGTCGCTGGCAGCCGAGCAGGGTAGCGGCATCGACGCCCAGCGCGTGGCCGACTATGCCACCCAAATCAAGGAAATCGTGGACGCCGGCGTCCAGGTAGCCATCGTCGTTGGCGGCGGCAACATCTTCCGCGGCCTCAAGGGTGCCGCCCAGGGTTTTGACCGCGTCAAGGGCGACCAGATGGGCATGCTTGCCACGGTCATCAACGCGTTGGCCATCTCGTCGGCCCTCGAAGCCATCGGGCAGCCCGCCCAGGTCTTCACCGCCATCGGCATGTTCCCCATCGGCGAGCCTTACAGCAAGTGGCGCGCCATCGACGCCATGAAGGCCGGCAAGGTAGCCATCTGCTCCTGCGGCACGGGTAGCCCCTTCTTCACCACCGACACGGGCAGCACGCTGCGCGCCATCGAAGTGGAGGCCGACGTCATGCTCAAGGGCACCCGCGTGGACGGCATCTACACCGCCGACCCCGAGAAGGACCCCACGGCAACGAAGTTTGACCGCATCACCTACGACGAGATCTACAACCGTGGCCTCAAGGTCATGGACATGACCGCCACCGTGATGGCCCGCGACAACAAGCTGCCCATCCACGTCTTCAACATGGACGTGTTCGGCAACCTGCGCAAGGTCATGGCCGGTGAACCCATCGGCACCGTCGTCACACTTTAATGCGGGCTAACGCCCGCAGTTTAGGGTTTAGAAGTTAGAGTTTAGGGAGGCATCCGCGCTCGGGAGCCTCATGCTGAGGCGCAAAGCCGCTAAGAATATAAACGACAACAAGTACAAATTTGTACTTGTTGTTTTCTTTTTTGTTGTAGACCCTCCTTAGCGTGTCGCCTGTTGGCTGTAGGCCTGCAGGGTGTGGACGACTTCGTCGATGTCGTCGGTGAGGGTGAGCAGCAGGTTGCGGTATTTGCCGGTGTTCATCAGGCGGTCCATGAGGGGATAGACGGGGATTTCCTCGGTCCAGAATCGCTTGCCCAGGAAAATCATGGGACTGGAGAAGCCGTAGGACAGGTAGTGGTTCTGCACCGCTTCCTGGAAGATCTCCTGCAGGGTGCCCGCACTGCCTGGGGCATAAATGGTGCCGCCAAAGGCGAGGGTGAGGATGTGGTCCTCGCGCAAGCTGTTCTCGAAGTACTTGGCGATGTGGGTGGCAAACGGCGTTGACGGCTCGTGGCCATAGAGCCACGTGGGAATGCCCAGACTCACATACTCCTGCTGGGGATACTTGTCGATAACGCTGAAGGCGGTGCGCAGCCACCCCGCGTCCCTGAACGAGGGTGAGGGCGTCAACATGGCGAGGGCATCTTCCACGTCTCGGGTTGTGAACCCTGCCATCCAGGCTCCCAGGTGGGTCGCCTCCATGGCACCGGGACCACCGCCGCTCAGCATGATGAATCCCTCTTGGGTGAGGCGCTGGCTCAACAAGACGATATCACGGTAGATCGTGTCGGTCCTGAGCAGGGCATGCCCGCCCATGATGCCCACGCTGCGGCGATGGTCGTGGGTCTTGAAGAACCGCGCCAGCGCCGTGTGGATGCAGTGGTCGTGCAGGGTGCGCGCCAGCAGCTCCTTCACGTTGTTGGTGTGCTGTCCCATTGCCTTGTAGCGCTGATAAATCACACTGTCGAAGCACCGGTCAAAGCTGCTCTCGTCCTCGGGGTCGAATCGCTCATAGAGTTCGGCCGGATGGTAGAGCGACCTGCGTGCCACGTCATAGGGAACCTCGGCCAGATAGGCCATCACGTCCTTCAGTTCTTCTTGTCCAGTAGATGTAATCATAGGCTTGGTCCTTTTTTCGGGGGGATGTATGACTGCAGCAAAGTTACCATTTATTTGTCTCATTTTCCTGCGTTTTTAACAGTTTCGGACTGTTAAAAAGTGTAATAATGTGGCGATATGGGGCAAAAAAGCCATTTTTTGTGCCTTTTTGCCCAGCATTTTACGCCAGAGGAGTAATTTTGTAGTCTCAAAATCTCCATTTCAGGTTTGTATATATTAAAAATGTGATAGCAATGAAAAGAATTACGACATTAGTGCTCTCTCTCACTACCGTAGGCCTGTCGGCATTGGCTGGTGGCCTGCTCCATAACACCAACCAGCACATCGCTTTCATGCGCATGATGGCCCGTGGTGCCAGCCACGAGATTGACGCCGTTTACACCAACCCCGCCGGCTTGGCCTTTATGGACCATGACGGCTGGACGTTGTCGCTGAACATCCAGAGTGCCACCCAGTCGCGTGACGTACTCACAACGTTCGCCCTCTTCCCCGAGCCCGACCACACCCGCCTGTACAAGGGCAAGGCATCGGCTCCTGTGATTCCATCTCTTTATGGCGCCTATAAGAAAGACCGTTGGACATTCTCTGGTTTCTTCGGTTTCACCGGTGGCGGTGGCAAGTGTGACTTCGACAGCGGCCTACCCATGTTTGATGCGGCTGTTATGGCTGGTGTAGCATCACAAACGGCACCGCTCATTTTGAAGTTTCCCCAAGCTGCTGCTTTATTCCCCCAAGGATATGTTGATCCGTCTTTCTATGATATCGAGTCATCAATGAAGGGACGCCAATATATTTATGGTTTACAACTGGGTGGAACTTATAAAATTCTTGATTGGCTGAGTGCCTATGCTGGTTTCCGTATGAACTATTTTGACGGTAACTATTCTGGCTTTATCACTGCAAGTGCAAATGATAAATTGAAGGGAGCCGTCGGCCAGATGCTGCCACTGGTTCAACAGTATGCTCCAGAATATGTACCTGTGCTCTCCGGAATGTCTGGCGAGGGAGGTTTGGCCAAGGTTGCACTCGATTGCTCACAAACTGGATGGGGCGTGACTCCCATCATCGGTGTGGATCTCGTGTGGAAGGGCTTTACCCTGGCTGCCAAGTATGAGTTCAAGACCAACCTCAGCATCGAGAACGATAACAAGACATTTGAAACTGATGTACCCGATGCTTTCAAGGAGAAGATGGCCGATTACAAGCATGGCGTGAATACGCCCAACGACCTGCCCGCTGTACTCTATACTGCTCTGGGTTATGAGTTCATCCCCGAGAAGCTGCGCGCCACCGTCGAGTATCACTACTATGACGACAAGCATGCCGAGATGGCCCATGACAAGCAGACGCATCTCAAGCACGGTACCCATGAGGTGCTGGCCGGTGTGGAGTGGGACATCAACAAGATGTTTACAGTGAGTGGAGGTTTCCAGAACACCGACTATGGTCTGACTGACGATTATCAGACCCACACCTCATTCTCGTGCGACAGCTACTCCATCGGCTTTGGTGGCGCTGTGAACGTGAACGAGCATATCAAAGTGAACGTGGGCTACTTCTGGACCACTTATAAGGACTATGACCGCAGCGAGGAGAACTACTTCAACACCACGCTGCCCGGTAAGGACACCTACAGCCGCACCAACAAGGTGTTTGGCGCTGGCGTCGACTTCAAGTTCTAAGAGCTACTCTCCTAGGCAGAGCGCGCATCTGATGCTTGAGCTCTGGATAAAAGTAAAATGCATGCATCTGTAAGGATGTAAACCAGCATAGATTGCAATGGGCCCCAAGAGCGAAAATCACTTTTGGGGCTCATAGTATCAGGTCCTGATTAGCTTTAATTGAGCATCAGGTGATGAGATTGTCTAGTCTTCTGAGGAATTGCGTTTGATAGTTCTCTTTTTTGTTTTTAATGCCTTATTGGGTAGCACTGTTTGACCTTTTTTAGCTTTCGAGTATTTGATACGTTCTTCTGCAATAATGTCTGGAACACCCTTTTCACTGATGGTGATGATGAGATTGTTGACACCATCACGCAAAGGTTGAACGTCAATAAGATATTTAGTTTTGCTCAACTGCTTGGTTTTACAAACTACACTATCGCAGATGTTCCCCTCATTATCCATGATGTATCGATCTTCGACTTCGCAATTTATTAACAATGGATAATCTGGTTCACCTGTCTTTTTCTCTTTGTTAAGAGTTAATGTAGCGGTGTAGTGATTATTGTTTATCTTTTGGTTAGTAAGATTAAGAGATATGTATTTGCTGGCTAGCGATCTGGACTGAATTGAGAAAACTGGTGACTTGAGATTGTCATATTGAACCTGAACATCATAGTTGATGACAGTGACGCTATTTTCTAAATCACTACCCTCAAATTTGAGTTCATTGGGATAATACAAGTCACATTTGTATTGGATTGAGTTCCCATGTATGAGCTTAGAGTCTGCATTGATTATGCCATTCTCCGATATCATCTTTAGCTCAGCGTTGGTTGGCGTGATGGCTTTTGGCAGATCGACTCGCACTTTGGTATCATAAGTCGCGTGTCTAAAGTCTATGAGTTTGCCCTCGTTGAGCGACAGGGTAAATTTCTCATCTTTAAAGGTCTTGATTAATCCCCATTTTCCATTGAGTTTAACACAAACTTTTTCGTCAAAGCGTGTCCCGACTTCATCGAACTGCGGCGCAAGAATCTCGAGCGAATCACCCCACCAGATGGCTTTATTCCTTAGACCTGATTTTACACGTAATTTTGAAGTGTAATATTGCTGTTCAATGGTTCGAGGTTTAAATACCCTCTCTCCATTGACATATTTGATGGATACAGGAGCGCAGAACGTGTTAAGATTGATAATGATATTACCTTCATCACCACATTTTGCCGGAAGTGTAGAATAGCCTCTGAAGTCATAGGTAAGAACCTTTTTCCAATCTTCGACTTCAGCTTGATGCTTACCATCCCAGTAGTCCTGATGCGCATACATGGGATTGAGAGTAATCACGTCGGGTTTTCCAATCACTTCAAATGTGAATAGTTTGTCCTTAACGACCGCGATACCGATGCCTTCATCGTTGATCGATGAAATAAAAGTCATTCGTTCTGGATCTATCGGTTGACCAGATCGATCAACGAATGTAACGGGCTGCAAATCCTTATTCAATAATACATAGTGCTCACATGGTGTATTCTTAGGTACACAGATAGCATAATCGTTCAAAAACGGGCAAGCATCTTTGAAGTTCAAACCATGAGGTTTACCATCAGTACCAATGAAATCATAACCATTCTCGTTCTTGACAAGTAACAAATGGTTGCTGAATCGATTATACTTGTAGGCGAGCTCGTAATGACCATCTTTGAGATTTGTAAATTGCCCCTTTGTATCAAAGAACCCTGTAACTTTATAAATGCTGTCAGGGTAAGTCGTGACAGCAAGGTCCTCGACAAAAGGCATGATATGGTCTTGGGTAAAAGCTAATTTTTCGCCGTCAAAAGTCCATAATGTACTCTCACCGTTTGATTCCGAAATAATAAGGGGAGCACCTTCGGCGATATCGATCTTGTCGTAGTCGGGTTGAATGATCCATTGTGCAATTTGCGCATTGGCAATACTTGCCGTGATAATGGCCATTATCGATAGGAGTTTTCGTATCATATAAAAAGAATTAAGCTTAAGATTACAAACTGGCGCAATTAGACAATAAAAAAGAAATAGCTACACAATCAATCATTGATTACATAAGCAACTTTTTGCAAAAGTCGCAATAATTCCTGATGTATGCAAATTATCGCCCTATTTTAATTAATGAAACATCTAGTAAACAATGATATAAAGAAAAAAGCATGTAGAGCCATAATCCGTAAAAACTTATCGGTTTCACGGATGGGCTA
Organism: uncultured Prevotellaceae bacterium; assembly: GCA_900318535.1. Classification (GTDB taxonomy): domain Bacteria; phylum Bacteroidota; class Bacteroidia; order Bacteroidales; family Muribaculaceae; genus Sodaliphilus. The sequence continues at coordinate 145,679 of ONKU01000008.1, forward strand.
AGGTCATGTGTTAAGCCTTATGTGGTTAGCGCAGCAGGTTGGACATCATGGTGTTCCAGTCCTGGGCATCGGAGATGCTGCTGAGCATGCCCTCATGGGCGGGGAAGGCGAGGCTGTCGTTGAGGGTGTAGGTCACCCGCGGCAGCTTGACGTAGAGGCTGATGGTGTTCAACGTCTCGCCGTTCTTGAACTGCTGGCCCAGCTGCTTGAAGTCGTCGGCATTGATGTAGTAGAGGCGGTCGCCCTTGTTGCACAGGTAGATGCGCGTGAAGTCGCGTTCGCCCAGCTCCTGGGCGCACTGCAGCAGGCAACGGGTGACATCAAAGCGGTCGAAACTGCGCTCGTCGGCCTCGCCCACGTTGAAGGCCAACTCCTTGGTGGGATTGAACCAGGGCTGCCTCACCTCGATGTTGATGCCGTTGTTGGCAGGGTCAAGGTTCTTGAGCTGCACGCGCGAGATGACCTTGCGTCCGCCGCGCACAGCGTCCACCGACACAAAGGCATGGGCGGCGACCAGCGCCAGCACCGCGATGATGGCGAGCAGTATAAGTTTGTCTTTGCGGGTCATTTGGTTTTTAGTTTCTAGTCCTTAGTCCCTAGTTTCTAGTTCTTAGTTTTTTGTTCAAACTTTAGGGTGACGCCCTCGGGAGCAACGGTGAGTGTGGCGGGACAGCCCTCGATGATGGGGTAGTTCCAGCTCTCGTCGTGGCTGGCGGGGAAGTCGTAGCACACGGGGATGTTGTACTGGTTGAGGGTCTCGCTCAGCATCTCGAACATGTCGTTGTAGCCGTCGCGGGGTTCATATTCGGTGAAACGGCCCACGATGATGCCTTTGACGTGGCTGAGCACACCCTTGAGGCGCAGTTGCTGCAGCATGCTGTTGACGCGCGGCATGCTCTCGCTCACGTCCTCAAAGAAGAGGATGATGTCTTTGCCCCTGATGTTGTCGCGGTCCAGGAAATCCCACTGGCTGCTGCCGCCGATGTTGGTGAACACGGACATATTGCCGCCGATGACGATGCCGCGTGCCGTTCCCTGCTTGTTCAGCGGATGGGCGGGGACGGTGTAGCTGGGCAACTTGCCCATGAGCACGTCGCGCAACATCATGTTGACGTTGTCGTTGGCACCGCGCTCACCCAGGGCGCCGCCCATGTTGGCGTGCAGGCTCATCACTCCGCTGCACACCATGGCGCTGTGCAGGGCGGTAATGTCGCTATAGCCCACGATCCACTTGGGGTGTTTTTTGAAGTCGGCATGGGTCATCGGATCCAGGAGCATGGCCGAGCCGTAGCCGCCGCGTGAACACACGATGGCCTTGATGGTCGAGTCGTTGAGTGCCCAGCGCAGGTCGGCGCAGCGCTCCTCGATGGTGCCGGCATAGGCATGGCACTTGCCGAGCACGTGCTGGCCGATGACGGGTTCAAAACCCCATGCGCGCAATGTTGCAGCGGCCTTCTCGGGGTTGTCGTTGCCAGGTGTGCTGGCGGGCGAGATGATAGCGATCTTGTCGCCGGGCTTGAGGGCCTTGGGCATCACCAGGGTTGTTGCCTTGTGTGTCCTGAGCGGGCCGTTACGGCGGGGTTTGCGTTGTCCGTTTGCCATGATGGTCGTGGTGGCAATTAAAGCGATAGCAGCAATTAAGAATAAACGTTTCATCATTGATTATTTGGTATTTGTCAGTTTCATGATTCTCTCGTGGGACTCTTGCAGACGCTCCCATGGAATGCGCCCCTGCTTGACCGAATTAACGATCATGTCCACCAGTTTGAAGGGTCTGTCGGCCTCAAAGCCGGTGCTGATGTTGTTGCCCACGCAGATGAGGTCGGCACCCGCATTGATGGCCAGTTCCAGCGCTGTGGGGATGCTGTACTGGTTGCGGATGGCCTGCATGTACAGGTCATCGGTCACCACCACGCCGTCATAGCCCATCTGGCCGCGTAGCAGTCCGTTGATGGTTTTGGCCGACAGGGTGGCGGGATATTCGTCGTCGATGTTGCGGTTGAACAGATGGGCTGTCATGACCATGTCGGCCTTGCCGGCCTCGATGAGCATCCTGAAGGGTTCCAGCTCCTGGGGCGTCCAGCCGTTGGTCACGTCCACGAAGCCGTAGTGCGAGTCGTCGATGGCATTGCCGTGGCCTGGAAAATGCTTGAGGGTGCACAGCACGCCTTGGCGGTGACATTCGTCGATGAACCAGCCTGCATGACGGGCAATCACTTGCGGGTCAACTGAGTAGCAGCGCAGGAAATGGCCCACTGCGGCACAGTCGTGGTTGAGCACATCGACCACAGGCGCCAGGTTGACGTTCACGCCCGCCTCGGCCATCTCGCGGGCGAGCCGCGAGGCGTAATAGCGCGTGGTGTCCTCGTTATCGACGGTGCCCAGATACTCAGCCGTGACCGTGGGCAGGAAGCCGTATTGCGGCTTGAGGCGTGCCACCTTGCCACCCTCCTGGTCGGTGGCTATGAGCAGGGGATAGTCAGCCCAAGCCTGCAACTGGCTGGTCATGCGCGTGAGGCGTTCCTTGCTGGTGATGTTGCGGGATCCCAACGTGGCCTCGCCCGTCATGTCGATGTCAAACAGCACGATGGCGCCCACCTTGAGGTCGCGCACATAGCGTGCCGCGTCACAGTCCTCGGTCACGCTGTCGCCCCTGAAGCCCACCATGAGCATGCCGGCGGCATAGCGGCGCAATACCGAGTCGGGCGGCAGTTGTGCAAAAAGGCTATTGGCTGCCAGCAGCACAATAGCCAATGTTATTGACAAACGTCTCATTGCCACGCGTTTACTTGTCAAAGAAGTGGAAGAAGTAGTAGCAGGCAATCCAATCGACGCGCACACCGCGGGCAAAGCCGATGGTCTCCTTGTTGGCGTTGGTCACCTTGCCGTCGTTGATGCTGATGCAGCCCAGCAGGTTGCTCTCGCCGTCACGCACGGTGCCGTCGGGGTTGATGTAGCCGATGCGGTTGCCCGTGGTATCAAAGATTTCCAGCTCCTTGATGACGCCCATTGCCGTGCCCTTGACATCGCGCACGGTGCCGTCGTCGTCAAACAGGCCGGCCGATCGGCCCGTGGCGTCCCTGACGACGCCGTTGCCGTTGATGCGGCCAATGCTGTTGAAGTCGGCATCGCGCAGCACTTGTGCGCCAGCCTGGGTTGCCATGATGCCGGCCAGTGCCAGCACCGCAGCAGTGATGTATAATCTAATCGGTTTCATAATCGTCTCTTTTTTTAGTTGTAACGTGTTGGTTGTCTGTTAGACTGATAAAGAGCCACAAAGTTAAATAGTTTTCGTGAAAAAACAACTTTCGGGCGGCAAGTTTTCATGCAAAAACGGGTCGAGGGAGGGGCAGGCGGGGCGATGAGACCGAGGTGGGGCCTCGGTTTACGGGACAACTTCACCGGAAAGCGGGAGACCCCCAAAGGCTGGGTGAGAAGGGTGCGGTAACTTAAATTGTGGTTAAATTTGGTCAAATATAGGGGTTTGTGGGGGGTGTTTTAAAAGATTTAGAGTAATTTTGCCGTTTGGTAAATAAAGGAAACGAAATACAATCAATTTTTCACAAGAGAAAAGAAACGATGAAGAAGTACAAGCTCATCAACAATGTGCTGGGATGGCTCATCTTTGTGGTGGCGGCAGCAACCTATCTGCTGACCATCGAGCCGACAGCCAGCTTCTGGGACTGCCCGGAATTTATCGCTCAAGGTTTTAAGACAGAAATCGGCCATCCGCCCGGCAACCCGATTTTCATTCTTGCCGCCAACTTTGCGAGCAAGTTTGCCGGTGGTGACGTGATGGCTGTTGCCAAGTGCGTCAACGCGATGTCGGCCATCTTTAGTGCGCTGACCATCCTGCTGCTCTTCTGGTCTATCACCCACCTGGTGAAGAAACTCGTTGTCAAGGACGGCGAGGAGGACCAGATGACGCTGGCCCAGTACCTGGTGGTAATGGGCAGCGGCATTTGCGGTGCGCTGGCCTACACGTGGAGTGACACTTTCTGGTACAGTGCCGTTGAGGCCGAGGTATATGCCTTCTCGTCGTTCTGTACCGCGCTGGTATTCTGGCTCATCCTCAAGTGGGAGAACCGTGCCGACGAGCCCAACAGCGACCGCTGGATTGTGCTCATCGCCTATGTACTGGGTGTGTCACTGGGTGTGCACCTGCTGAACCTGCTGTGCATCCCTGCCATTGCGCTAATTTTCTATTACCGCCAGTGCCGTGCCAAGGGCAAGGACTCGAGCGCCAAGGGCTCGCTGCTCACGCTGCTCGTGTCGTTTGCCGTTGTGGGTCTGATCCTCTACGGCCTGGAACCCGGTTTTGTGGAGTGGGGTCAGAAGTTTGACCTGTTCTTCGTCAACACGCTGGGCATGTCGTTCAACTCGGGTGTGCTGGTTTATGCCATCGTGCTGCTGGCAGCCCTGGCATGGGGCTTGTGGGAGCTTTACAGCAACAAGAGCCCGCTGCGCATGAAGTTGTCGTTTGCCCTGGCCATCGTGATGTCGGGTATGCTGTTCATTGGCGAGAGCATGCTCATTCCGCTGGTGCTGCTCATTGCCCTGTGCGTTTACCTGTTCAGGTTCTGCAAGCGTGTCCCTGTGCGCGTGTTCAGCAATATTTTGGCCTGCATTCTGGTGATTTTCATCGGTTTCAGCAGCTATGCGCTGATTCTGATCCGCAGCTCGCAAAATACCCCGCTGGACGAGAACTCGCCCAACAACACCTTCTCGCTGGCCAAGTACCTGAGCCGCGAACAGTATGGCGAGACCCCGTTGCTCTATGGTCGCACGCTGTACAGCGACATCATGTACGAGGCCAACGGCAACGGCACCATGCAGCCCGCTACCAAGGACGGTCCCACGCAATATGCCCCCGAGGTGAAGGAAAGCCCCGACCAGCCTGACCGCTACAAGGACCTGGGCCCCAAGAAGAGCTATCGCTACAGCCCCGAGCAGAACATGCTGTTCCCGCGTATCCACGACGAGAAGCGCGAGCGCGAGTATGTCGAGTGGCTGGGCATGCAGGGCACTCAGGTGGAGGCTACCACCCAGATCGACGCCAGCGGCAATGCCGTCACCAAGGAGACGAAGATGAAGCCCACAATGTCTGAGAACCTGCGCTTCTTTGTTGACTATCAGCTCAATTACATGTACTGGCGCTACTTCATGTGGAACTTTGCCGGTCGCCAGAACGACTTCCAGGGCATGGGCGAAATCACCCACGGCAACTGGATTTCGGGCTACTCGTTCATCGATAATCCCCGCCTGGGTGACCAGAGCCTGCTGCCCGACGACCTGGGCAAGGGCAACAAGGGACACAACGTGTTCTACATGCTGCCGCTGTTGATGGGTATCATCGGCCTGTTGTGGCAGGCCTACCGCGGCCGTCGTGGCATCGAGCAGTTCTGGGTGATTTTCTTCCTGTTCTTCATGACGGGTATCGCCATCGTGCTCTACCTGAACCAGACGCCTAGCCAGCCACGTGAGCGTGACTATGCCTATGCCGGTTCGTTCTATGCCTACAGCATCTGGATCGGCATGGGTGTTGCCGGACTGTGGAGCCTCGTGATGTGGGCTCTGAAGAAGAAGGGCAAGAAGGAGGCCAAGGGTGAGGCTGCCGCCGTCACCGCTAACGGAAACCAGGGCGCTGTGGCCACCGCCATTGCCGCCGTCGCTGCCCTCATCGGCCTGATCGTGCCCCTGCAGATGGTGAGCCAGACGTGGGATGACCACGACCGCAGCGGCCGCACCGCCGCGCGCGACTTTGGCCGCAACTACCTGTCCAGCGTGGCGCCCAACGGCATCATCTTCTGCAACGGTGACAACGACACCTTCCCCTTGTGGTACCTGCAGGAGGTGGAGGGTTACCGCACCGACGTGCGTGCCGTGAACCTGAGCTACCTGGCCACCGACTGGTACATCAGCCAGATGCAGCGTGCCGCCTATGAGTCGGCTCCGCTGCCCATGTCGGCCGATAAGACCACCTATGCCTACGATGACCGTCAGTTCAACTACTTCATCCAGCCTGACCTGACGCCTACCGAGGCACTCAAGTCGATTGCTGCCGTCTATAGTGTGGACAGCAAGAACAACCCCTATGGCATCAGCGAGATCCATTATCCCAAGATTTACATCCCCGTGGATGCCGACCAGGCCATCAAGGCAGGCATCGTGCGCGAGGAATACCGCGACAAGATTCAGCAGTCGATCAACCTGGATCTGCAGGGCATGGGCTCGGGCATGACCTCGAGCCAGCTGATGTCGCTCGACATCGTTGCCAACAGCATCGCCCAGGGCTGGAACCGTCCTTGCTACTTTGCCATGACGGTGCCCGACAACCTGTATCTGGGTCTGAATCCCTACCTGAGCCTGACGGGTCTTGTCTATCAGGTGACCCCTGTGGTGAACGACACGCAGCACGGCGGATTTGCCGTATCGACCGATATCATGTATGACAATGTGGTCAACAAGTTCCGTTGGGGCGGTCTTGACACGGCTACTCCTGGCAGCATCTACCTTGACGAGACGGTGAACCGCATGGTAACCACTACCCGCAGCGCAATGATCGACCTGGCCAGCGCGCTGACCAACGAGGGTACTATGGCCAAGAACGGCGAGGGTGCCGTTCCCGCCGGCATGACTGCCGAGGCCTATGCTGCCGACCGTTACAAGAAGGCCATCACCATCCTGGACCTGATGATGGAGAAACTGCCCACCAGCATTTCGCCGTTCACCGTCCAGATGGGTGAGGAAGTGGCCAACGTCTATTACATGTTGGGCAAGGCCTGTGGTGACAACACCTGTGTGGAGAAGTCCAACAAACTGCTTGAGCAGGAAATCATGCGCTATGGCAGCTACATGCGCTTCTACCAGTCGCTGGATGCCGATCAGTACTCCCGCTTGACTAACGCCGACAAGTTCATCGACCAGCAGTACCTCGTGTTCATGCTGCATGACTATTTCCGTCAGTGCGGTGAGGCCAAGTACAAAGAGCTCATGGGCAAGCTGAATGCCGCAGGCGTGAATACCGAGCGCCTGCAAGCCTATCAGCGCTCCTATGAGCAGGCAATGCAGCAGCAGGCCGCTCAAGCCGCTGCCCCGGCCGAGGAGGAGTCCTCCATCAGCCTGGAAGAGGCTTTGGGCAATTGATGTTCAATTCACGCATCAGTCAATACCGTGTTAGTTGAACGTCCGCCGCTCATTTACCGAATGATATTCCCCGAGACCGTGTGGCGCATCCACAAGCGCGACCACACGGTCTATTTGACCTTTGATGACGGACCCATCCCCGAGGTGACGCCGTGGGTGCTCGACACACTCGACCGCTATGGCATCAAGGCCACCTTTTTTATGGTGGGCGAGAACGTGGAGCGTCATCCCGAGTTGCTCGAGGAGGTGCGCCGCCGCGGCCACAGCGTGGGCAATCACACGATGAGCCACTTGCAAGGAGCCCACGTGGGTACCAAGCACTATCTGCACAACGTGTTCAGGGCCAATGAATTGATTGGTTCGACACTGTTCCGTCCTCCTCACGGCTTGTTGCGCTGGGGACAGTCCAAAGTGTTGCGCTCGCGTTTTGCCATCATCATGTATGACCTGGTGACGCGCGACTACAGCCGCAAACTCACGGGCAAACAGGTGCTCAACAACGTCAAGCGCTATGCCCGCAACGGATCGATTATCGTCTTCCACGACTCGCTGAAGGCCGAAAAGAACATGAAATATGCCCTGCCGCGCGCCATCGAGTGGCTGCAAAGCAAAGGCTATAAATTCGATGCCATACCCGAACTCTGATATCGCATCACTGATCAAATCCCAGGCCGCAAGCCTGGGTTTTGACGCTTGTGGCTTTGCCGCCGCTGCTCCCGTCGATGACGAGTCAGTAGCGCGCTATGACCGCTGGGTCGAGCAGGGCCATCATGGCTGCATGCAGTGGGCAGCAGGCCATCGCGACCTGCGCCGCGATCCGTCGATGCTGCTCGAGGGTGCCCAGACGGTCATCTCGCTGGCCTTGAACTACTATCCGGCCCGTTTTCAGCCCTCTGGAACGCTGCGCGTCGCCTATTATGCCTATGGGCGTGACTACCATGAGGTTTTGCGGGAGAAATTGACAAAAATGGCCCATTTCATCGAGGAAATTACCCACTGCACGACCCGTCCGTGCGTCGACTCGGCACCCATCCGCGAGCGCTATTGGGCGCAGCAGGCAGGCATCGGCTTCGTGGGCCGCAACAACTGCCTCATCCTGCCCGGCAGGGGGTCTTTCTTCTTTCTGGGCGAGATAGTCACCACTGCTCAACTGCCGCCCGACGAGCCCTGCACAATGACCTGCGGCGACTGTGGCAAGTGTGTTGAGGCATGCCCCACGGGAGCCATGTCCCATCAGGGCGCCGTCGATGCTTCGCGTTGCCTGTCGTGCCTGCTCATCGAGAACCATGACGAGCAGTTGCCCGAGTGGGTTGGTGATGTCATTGGCAACAGGGTGGTTGGCTGTGACGAATGCCAGCTGTGCTGCCCACACAACGCCCGTGCGGTGGCGACCACGATCGAGGATTTTGCCCCGACCCCGGCGGTGATGACCCTCACGCGCGAGCGCATCGAGGCGATGACCGCGGGCGAATTCAAGCGCACCTTTTCCCACAGCGCCATCTCCCGCCTGCGCTACAAGACCCTGCGTCGCAACGCCGCCCTCGTGCAGCAAAGCGACGATAACCTATAAATCATGTGATATGCACGTTTTTTGAAAATATGTTGTATTTTTGCGCGTCGTTAGATAAGAATTAAGCTTCTAGTTCATTATGATAACCTTTATCATCAGTTTAGTGGCCCTGGTGTTGGGCTATTGGATATATGGAGGCATCGTGGAGCGCGTGATGCGCCCCGATGACCGTGAGACGCCCGCCGTGCGTCTTGCCGACGGTGTGGACTATGTGGTACTGCCCACGTGGAAGGTGTTTATGATCCAGTTCCTGAACATCGCGGGAACGGGCCCCATCTTCGGTGCCATCATGGGCATGTGGTTTGGCCCCGCCAGCTACCTGTGGATTGTGCTGGGCAGCATCTTTGCAGGAGCGGTGCACGACTTCATGAGCGGCATGCTGTCGTTGCGACACGACGGCGCCAGCCTGCCCACGCTCATCGGCAAGTACCTGGGAGGCGGCACACGCAACCTGATGCTGGTGTTCACCGTGCTGCTGTTAATGATGGTGGGCGCCGTGTTTGTGTATAGTCCTGCGCTCATCTTGAGCGGCATGTGTAACGACATTACCTCGCCGGCATTGAACTTGTTGACCCAACCCCTCTTCTGGATTGTCGTCATCTTCTGTTACTATGTCATTGCCACGTTGCTGCCCATCGACAAGATTATCGGCAGGATTTATCCTGTGTTTGCCATCGCCCTGCTGGTGATGGCACTGGGCTTGCTGATAGGACTGTTTGTGAAAATGCCGCACCTGCCCGAACTGTGGAACGTGGGCAGCATGGACGCTTGGCGCCAGTCCCAGGTCGTTGACGGCACGGATACCCTAGGCATTGTCGGTTACCTGCAGAAGAATCCCATTTTCCCCTGTATGTTCATCACTATCGCCTGTGGTGCCATCAGCGGATTCCATGCTACACAGAGCCCGTTGATGGCGCGTTGCCTCAAGAGCGAGCGTCTGGCACGTCCTGTGTTCTATGGTGCCATGATCACCGAGGGAATTGTTGCGCTGATCTGGGCAACGGTATCGTCCTATTTCTTTTACTATGGCGGATGGAAAGAAGTGGTCAGTCCCGAAAAGGTTACTGAATTCATGGCTCAGGTTCAACTGGCCGACGGAAAGACGCTGATCCAGTACTTTACCGCTCCCCAGGTGGTGAATCTGGTGTGCAGCAGCTGGTTGGGCATCTTTGGCGGCACGCTGGCCGTGCTGGGCGTGGTGGCTGCCCCCATCACGAGCGGCGACACGGCCTTCCGCAGCGCACGCCTCATCATTGCCGAGGCGCTGCACTTTGAGCAGAAGAGCATGGTGCGCCGCCTGATGATCAGCATACCGCTGTTTGTGGCCTCGCTGCTGCTGCTCATCTGGCAAATGGAGAACCCCGACGGCTTCAACGTGCTGTGGCAGTACTTCGGCTGGTCCAACCAGGCACTGTCAGTATTTACGTTGTGGATGATTACCGTCTTTCTGGCCCGCAACCGCAAGGCCTATATCATCACGCTCATTCCCGCCATCTTCATGACGGTGGTGTGCACCTCGTTCCTGGTGGTTTCGCCCCAGGCCTTCGGCCAAGCCGACCTGGCACCCTGGTCGGTTCTCACCGTGATTGCCGTTGCCGTCATCTGGTTTGCCGTCTGGCTCAAGAAGGACAGGGAGAGAAATAAGATCTCAGCATAACCGTTGCCGCGCCCATCGAGTCGCGTATAATGACCTAAAGAGCCACCAGGTGAAATCGTGCCTGGTGGCTTTTTGGATATATGAAAACTTTGTTGTACCTTTGCCTATGATTCATGGAGGAAACTGAAAATGGCTAAACAGGGACTTACACTCGAGCAGAAACAGACCCAGCGGTTGGCACTGGAACAACAGCGCCTGCTGGGACTCATCCTGGAAAAAAACGATGCCGAAATGGCCGAATTCATCGACAACAAGGTCAATGAGATTCAGGCCCTCGAAAAGAAATCGGACGACGAGAATGACGATTATGGCAGCGATGGCGACAACCGCCAGACGGGTGACCGCGACCGCGAGGGTGGGGACACCACATCGAGCGGCGAAGTGAACAGCGACGGCGACGACGACACGGCGGCCTGGTACCGCTACTTTGCCAACAACCGCAGCCGTGACGACGAGTACTATGCGCCGACGGCAGTGAGTGAAAAGACGCTGCAGGAATACCTCGCCGAGCAACTGGGCGAACTGGAACTGGACGAGACCCAGCAGATCATCGCTCGTGCCATCGTGGGTAACCTGGAGGATGACGGATACCTGCGCCGCTCGGTCAACGAGATTGCCGACGACGTGACGTTTAACGACGGCTATGTGGTGGATGCCCGCCAGGTGGAGCAGATGCTGGCAACGGTCCAGACGCTGGATCCGCCGGGCATCGCGGCACGTGACCTGCGGGAGTGCATCCTGCTGCAGTTGCGGCGCAAACCGCGTAGCGAGGACGTGGAGCTGGCCATCACGATGGTTGAGAAGTACTTCGACGACTTCGCCGCCATGCGCTTCGACACGATGGCGCGCAAGATGGGCGTGTCCAGCGAACAGCTGGAGGAGGTGTTCAAGCACCAGATAAGGCGGGGACTGAATCCCTATCCCGGCAGCGCCTTCGGCTCGCGCTCGGACAGCAGCCAGCAGGTGACGCCCGACTTTGACGTGGAGCTCGAGGAGGAAACGGGAAGGTTGACGGTGACCCTGCGCAACAACATCCCCGCGCTGCAGATCAGCGAGAGCTATGTGCTGATGAATGACCGCTACAAGAGCGCAGCGCCGCTGAGCGTGAAAGAAACCAAGGAGAAAAAGCAGATCCAGGACGCTTACCAGCGTGCCAGCATGTTCATCGAGGTGCTCAAGCAGCGCCAGGAAACGCTGTTCAATACCATGAGCGCCATCGTCAAGTGCCAGCGCGACTATTTCCTGCATGGCGACGAGCGTGACCTGAAACCGCTGGGACAGCAGCAAATCGCCGACATGATCGGCAAGGACGTCTCGGTGGTCTCGCGTGCCGTGAGCAACAAGTACGTGCAGCTGCCGTGGGGCGTGAAAAGCCTCAAGTCCTTCTTCAGCGAGGATATCAACGGCTCGTCGAGGCACGAGGTCTACGACGACCTGAAAAAGCTGGTCGATGGCGAGGACAAGAGACATCCGTTGAGCGACGATGCCCTGTGTGACAAGCTCAAGGAAATGGGCTATAAGCTGGAGCGCCGCACCGTGGCCAAGTATCGTGATGCGCTGAAGATTCCCAGCAGCACCATCCGCCGCAAGATGGCGCGTTAGTTTCTAGCTTCTAGTCCCTAGTTTCTAGTTTCTAGTCCCTAGTTTTTTAGTTTCTGGTTCATTATCAACTTAGGATATTAAACGAACATGAACAGATACTCTGTCAACAAGTTAATAGCGGGGGTTGCGCGCTTCCTGACCACGGCATTGAGTCCGTTGCTGATGCCCACCTATGGCGTGTTCCTTGTCCTGTGGGTGTCGGTGCTGTGCCTGCTGCCTTACGGCCGCCGCGTGGCCGTGCTGCTGGTGTGCATGGGCATCACGTGTATTGTGCCGCTGATTTTCCTGAGTGTGCTGCGTCACTTCAACCTGGTCAAGGATTTGCATGTCGAGGTGCGCGAGCAACGCCTCATCCCTTACCTGTTCACAGCCTTCTGCTATGGCGTCGCGGCCTATTACCTTTATGCCACCTGCCATGCTCCGCAGTGGTTTGTGATGTTCATGGTGGGCTCGGCGATTACGGTGGTTTTGATGGCGGTCATCAACATCTGGTGGAAAATCAGTGCTCACATGGCGGGCATCGGAGGGGTAGTCGCCCTGATTTATCAGATTCATGTACAAGGTCTTAGCGCCTTTGACCTGCTGTGGCTGCTGTGTTTGAGTATCATTGTCGCCGGCTTGCTGGGCTCTTCCCGCCTGGCCTTGAAGCAGCACAACATCTGGCAGGTGCTGGCCGGCGCCGTTGTTGGCTTCCTGTCCATCTCCTTCACCATGCGCCTGCTGGGCTAATGACGGATGACTCTTTTAACTTTAACCCTAAACTCTAAACTAAAATATGCTCTTCAACTATAAACGCCGTCCGACAGTGAGCGTCAATGTGGGTGGAATCGCCATGGGAGGCGATTGGCCCGTACGCGTCCAGTCGATGACCAACACTGCCACCGATGATATCGAGTCGAGCGCTGCCCAGTGCCAGCGCATTGCCTATGCTGGAGCCGACTATGTGCGGCTGACGGCCCAAGGCGTGAAACAGGCCCGCAGCATCGGCCAGATTTCGCAACTGCTGCGAGGCAATGGCTGCGACATCCCCCTGATTGCCGACATCCACTTCAATCCGCAGGCAGCACTCGCTGCAGCCGAGGTGTGCGAGGGCGTGCGCATCAATCCGGGCAACTTTGTGGACCCGGCACGCACCTTCAAGCAGCTGGAATACACCGATGAGGAATACACCGCCGAGCTGGGCCGCATCCGCGAGGCCCTGCTGCCGTTCATCGCCTTGTGCCGCGAGCACCACACGGCGGTTCGCCTGGGCGTGAACCACGGTTCGTTGAGCGACCGCATCATGAGCCGCTACGGCAACACGGCGGCCGGTATGGTCGAGAGCGTGATGGAGTTCCTGCGCGTTTTTATCGAGGAGAATTTCATGGAAGTGGTGATCTCGATGAAGGCGTCCAATGTCGTCGTCATGGTCGAGGCCGTGCGGCGCCTGGTGGATGCCATGGACCGCGAGGACATGCACTTCCCGCTCCATTTAGGCGTTACCGAAGCCGGATTCGGCGAGGACGGGCGTGTCAAGAGCGCTGTGGGCATCGGTGCGCTGATGGCGCAGGGCGTGGGTGACACCATCCGCGTGTCGCTCAGCGAGGAACCCGAGCTCGAGGTGCCTGTGGCGCGCAAGCTGGTGGACTATATCGCGCAGCGTGAGGGAGAGGCCGACATCGTCGGGGACTATGCCGCGGGATTTGACCCCTTGTGTCCCGTGCGCAGGGCGACCGTCGCGGTCAACGACTGTATCGGCGGCAACAGGCCGCCCGTGGTCATCGCCAGCTATCGTCCCGATGAGCTGAAAGACGCTTCCACGATGCCTGATCTCTATTATAGCGCCAATGGCCTCATCGACGGCATGCACCAGTTCCTGGTGCCCCTGGACTGCTGGCATGGCGAGCGCAACGTCTATCCGCTGCTCACCTTGGGCGAGTGGGAGCGCTGCCCGTCGGTGCCCATGCGGTTCCTGCAACTGCCCGCTACCACATCGGCGCAGCGCTTGGAATTCCTGCGAGGCCGCAGCGACACGGTACTGGTCATTACCCCGGTGGGGAAGGATATCCCTGGCGAGCAGCAGGCCTTGATTCATGCCATGGACAGGGCCGGCATCAACTGCCCGGTGATTGTGCGCAATACCTATACCGACAGTTCTAACGAGTGGCTGCAGGTCAAGGCGGGCGCCGACATGGGTGCGGTGCTGCTTAATGGCCGGGCCGACGGCGTGTGGCTCGAGGCTCCCAATATCCACAACAGCGTGGAGGTGGTACGATATGCCTTCGCCATCCTGCAGGCGGCACGGTTGCGCATCAGCAAGACGGAGTTCATCTCGTGTCCGGGCTGTGGCAGGACCATGTTTGACCTGCAGACGACCGTGCAGCGCGTGCAGCAGGCGACGGCCCACCTGACCCACTTGAAGATCGGCGTGATGGGCTGCATCGTGAACGGCCCTGGCGAGATGGCCGATGCCGATTACGGCTATGTGGGCGCCGCTGCGGGACGCATCAGCCTGTACAAGGGCAAGAAGTGTGTCGAGATGAATATCCCCGAGGATGATGCCATCGACCGCCTTGTTGCCCTCATCAAGGAGAACGGTGACTGGCGTGAGCCCTGATTCGGGCAAGGGATGGTTGTTGATAAGCTTAAACGACTGATTATGATGAAGAAAATAGCTTTTGCGCTGCTCGTGCTAGTCATGACGGCAGCGTGCAGCAGCGACAAGTTCAAGATCGACGGCAATGTCGTCAATCTTGAGGATGGGGCAGTGCATGTCGTCTTCAGCGCCGACTCGGGCGTGGTCGACCAGTGGGTGGAAGTGGACAAGAAGGGACATTTCAAGTTCAAGGGTGTCTCGTCTCAACCCGTGTTGGTGACCCTGAGTGGCAAACGTGGCGAGCCACTGGCAACACTTGTGGCTGTGAACGGTGACCACCTCAAAGTTAAGGGCGATGGCGGCAAGTCGCTGAGTGTTAGAGTGAAAGGAAATAGCCTAAACGAGGAATGGCAACTGTTTCGTGACGAGCACCGCGCCTTCTATGCCGACCCCAATCCTAGCCGCCTGGATGCCGCCATCGAAAAGTATGTGCGCGAGCATCCGTCCAATATGCTCTCCACGGTACTGCTCGTGGTGGATTACAGCGATTTTAGTGACCACGACAAGGTGGACAAGCTGCTGCGCGGTATCGAGATACAGGCGCGCCCCGAGTCGCTGACAGGGCTGCTGTATGGCAACGAAAAGGACCGCAAACGCGCCGTCTTGCCCCGATTGATGTCGCTCACGCTGTTCAAGCATGGCGGCAAGTTTGAGGAAATCAAGTTGACGGACAAGACGTCGATTCTCAGCCTGTGGGCCAATCCTCAAAATTCCCGTAATGCGCTGATCAATAAGCTGCAAACACTCGACAAGGGCATCCGCATCATCGACGTCCTTACCGAGAGCGACAGCCTGCGCTGGCACCAGACGATTGCCGGCGACCCCGCCGAATGGCAGCACTATTGGGCACCTGGCGGCCCGATGGAACAGGGTATCCAGATGCTCGGCATCAAGTCGTTGCCGTGGTTTGCCGTCACCGACAGCACCGGCCTGGTCGTCTATTCGGGTCCCAATTGTGACCTGGCGTCCAAGAAGGCATCAGAACTGATTCGTTAACCCCCTCATAATCTGTCGATAATATGTTAGCCAGAACGATTGCAGCAGCGGTACAAGGCATCGATGCCATCAGGGTCGAGATTGAGGTGACGGTCGATTGGGGGTCGGGGTTCTTGGTCATCGGCCTGCCCGACACGGCCGTCAAGGAGAGCGCCGAACGTGTGCGCTGCGCCATCAAGCAGGCGGGATACAAGTTCCCGGGCAAAAAGGTGATGGTGAACATGTCGC
This sequence comes from uncultured Prevotellaceae bacterium, assembly GCA_900318535.1. Taxonomy (GTDB): domain Bacteria; phylum Bacteroidota; class Bacteroidia; order Bacteroidales; family Muribaculaceae; genus Sodaliphilus. Next base: position 161,513 of record ONKU01000008.1, read on the forward strand.
CCGCCGACATCAAGAAGGAAGGGTCGGCCTATGACTTGCCGCTGGCCATCGGCATCATGGCTGCCGATGAGAAGATTTCGACCGAGCGGCTGGACCGCTATATGTTCATGGGCGAACTGTCGCTGGACGGCAGTCTGCGGCCCGTCAAGGGCGCGCTGCCCATGGCGATTCTGGCCCGTGAGCTCAAACTGGACGGCTTTATCCTGCCGCGCGCCAATGCGATGGAGGCGGCAGTGGTCAACAACCTGAATATCTATGGCGTGGACAATTTCACACAGGTGGTGCAGTTCCTCAATGGCGACATCAGCCTGGAACCCACCGTGGTCGATACCCGCGCCGAGTTTGCCAAGGCGCAGGGCGTCTTCCCCTACGATTTTGCCGATGTCAAGGGGCAGGAGAACGTCAAGCGCGCCTTTGAAGTCGCTTGCGCCGGCGGTCACAACATCCTGCTGGTGGGCAGCCCGGGTTCTGGCAAATCGATGATGGCCAAGCGCTTGCCGTCCATCATGCCGCCCCTCACCCTGAGCGAAGCCCTCGAAACGACCAAAATCCACAGCGTGGCCGGCAAACTGCAGCAGGGCACCACGCTGATGACCGTGCGCCCCTTCCGCAGCCCGCACCACACCATCTCGCCCGTCGCCCTTGTCGGTGGCGGCAGTTTCCCCATGCCCGGCGAGATCAGTCTGGCTCACAATGGCGTGCTCTTCCTGGACGAACTGCCTGAATTCAATCGCTCCGTTTTAGAGGTGATGCGTCAGCCGTTGGAAGACAGGATTATAAGTATCAGTAGGGCGAAATACTCGACCGAATACCCCGCATCATTTATGCTCGTGGCGAGCATGAATCCCTGCCCGTGCGGGTACTACGGGCACCCCAAGAAGAAGTGCGTCTGCAACGAGTACCAGCGCACCCACTACATGAGCAAAATCAGTGGGCCGCTATTGGACCGCATTGACCTTCAGATTGAGGTCCAGCCCGTCGATTTCGACCAAATGTCGAGTAAGGCCCCAGGCGAGCCCTCTGCCGCCATCCGCCAGCGCGTCATCGCCGCGAGGATGCTGCAGGAACGCCGCTTCAAGGACGAACCCGGCATCCACTGCAACGCCCAGATGACCCCATCCCTGCTCCACAAATACGCCGAGCCCAACGCCGCCGGCCTGGAAAAACTAAAAGACGCCATGGAACGCATGAACATGAGCGCAAGGGCCTACGACCGCATCCTCAAAGTCGCCCGCACCATCGCCGACCTCGAAGGCACCGCCGACGTCCTCGACCACCACATCATGGAAGCCATCGCCTACTGCTTCGTTGATGGGCGAGTAATCATCGAAACGATACATAGTAACTTCAGGTTCAGAACAATGAGTGTAAAATTTCGTATCGTTATCAACACCGTCTTCCTCAAAAATCACTTTCTCTTTAATTTTTGAGCCATCAAATGTTATTTTATTCCATTGAGCACCACCCATATAAGCCATGCAAACGAGAATGTACTTATCTCCTCGATGAATACTTGAATGAAAAGTTCCAATTTCATCGACCTTTAAAGCAACACCGTCTTTTAATGTGTAAATATATGTCATATTGTCGGCTTCACAGGTGCCTGCCTTAACCCATAATTCAGGCACACCGTCCTGTGTAATGTCATAGAGAAAATAGCCCCAATAGACATATTCATCAACTCCATATTTGTTAATATAGCCTCTCAATACATCAATATAAGATTGACGGTTTTTATCAATGAGTTGCTGATGCATTGCCTCTGCGATAGAGTCTTGACGGGCCTGTTCGCGGAGTTCGGCAACGGCGATGGAGTCTTGGCGAGCCTGCTCTCGTTGAATGGCCAGTTGTCGTTCCAGTTCGGCTTGCTTTTGAGAGTTATCATACCACAGCCAGCCTGCACCAGCAAGTAGCGCCAATAGAGCAACGACAAGGATGGCAACTAAACCTCCTTTGCCTTTCTTAGGCTCATCATCCCAGTCATAGGTAGGATCAGCCTGTAGTTGTGGTTTTGGTTGGGTTTCTTGGAGATGCTGGCTTTCTGCCTCCGACTGAGGTTGATGGATCGGCTCTTGGTTCCGCAAAATTTCCTCTTGGACAGGTTCGCTAACCGCCAATTTAACTGGACTGCCGCAGTGCGGACAGGCTTTTGCCTTGTCCGAAACTCTCTTGCCACATTTGCTACATGTTATCAGTGCCATATCTTTTCCAATCTATACTATTGTTGGTAACCAAGCCTTTGTAATGCTGCTTTAGCATCATCATTAAGATGGTTTGCCGCTTCACGATACCATTTCACGGCTTCCTCCAAGTCAATAGAGGCCCCATGGCCCTTTTCATAACATGCACCAATATGAAATTCAGCATCACCAGTATAATAATGATTAGCCTCAGCAATAGCCTTTGCCTTTAGGTAATGGTTTATTGCCATAGCATAATCTTGATTCAAACCTGTTCCATTTTCATAACATTCACCCAATCGTACTATTGCCCACGGATAATCCGGATGCAGAGCCGCTGCTTTGCGAAAACAGTTTACAGCCATTTCATAGTCCTGACTTACGCCTTCTCCATTTAAATAGCAATCCCCCAAACGAAGTAGAGCATTATAGTTGTCTTGCTCTGCGGCTAGACTAAACCATTTAAATGCTTCGGTAAAATCTTGGGAAACGCCTTCTCCATTTTTATAACACTCTCCCAATTCAACTTGTGCGTAACTATAACCTTGATCGGCTGCTTTGCGATACCACTTGACTGCCGCTTTGAAATCTTTATCATAATAATAATGGGAACCTAACAACTCCTGAGCCTCGGCCTCTCCTTTCATTGCACCGAACAAGTGCTCCCAATAACCGCTACTCCATTGACTCATCTGGCCTAGATAAATAAATAGCGAAGTCAATGAAACAATAATAGCAGCAGTGACTAATATCACTTTTGATTGTTTTTTCTTTCTTACAGATGCTTTTTCAGGATTACTAATTGTTTTGTTATCTGAAGGAGTATCAACTTGGCTTTGATTAATAATAGTTCCACAGTGGGGGCAAGCCTTCGCCTTGTCCGATACATTGCCACCACATTTTTCACATTTGATAATTGCCATGATGAAAGAATTTAATAATTAAGAAATTGCCCATATTGTACCACCAATAACCACAAAATATATGATGATGAAAGCGACAGCCGCAATGATGCACCACATTGCAATTTCTGTTCCTTTATCAGGCAAAACTTCTGCAACATAATTTGGGTCATATTTTGGTGATTTGCCATACTCATTGGTCTCTTTATCGGAGTCCCTAAACATGAAAATCCACGGAATTACAGGGCAAATAACCCACCATCCGTTTCGACCTATATCATGAAGCCTTCTTGCAACTGCAGCAAACCATGGAATTGCAGTGATTAACAAAAAGATATAGGCAAGAGTGGGATAACCAAAAGAAAGAATGAGCCAGATAAATAGTACGCAAACGAAAAACGGGAAAACTTCGCTTCGGCGTGAACGCCCAGAAAACTTGGCAAATTTGCGGCAGAAACAATCATAAATTGAATCGCCATAATCTAATGGTGCATAAATCCCTTTTGCACCACACTGCGGACAACGCTTTGCGTCAATTGAAATCTGGTGTCCACATTCACGACAAGTATTCAGATTACCTCTCTGTTTTTGAATAGGAGAATTGGGTGATGACACATTCGCTTTGTGCTGTTTATCATTGACTTTTACACACTCGCTGGCAGGATTGCCACATTCTGGACAGGATTGAAGGTTGGCGTCGAATTCAAAACCACATTCAGTACATAATAGTTTTGCCATAACCGATTAATAATTAATTACGTTATCCAGCGACTCCTTGCTGGCAAGATAATTAGTTTCATAGGCATAAAAAGAAACGCAGAAGTCCATATTTGTTACTCATAACTAAGCTCCAAATAAACGCCATTTTATGTCATGAGTTCCCTGCCATACACCCACCGACACATAGGACGACGGAGTGCAGCCAAAGCACAACTGCAAATATACACATTTTTTCACAATTCTGCACAATCTGTTTGCTTTTTTCCAGCAGGTCAACAGAAATACGAATTAGTTGTATTACCTTTGTGATTGTGATTGCTTTAATGGTGAACATAATTGGCCTTTCCATAGCTTTATGGCTGTCTGTGAGGCTGTTGCAATGGGGCAAGTTCTTCCTCTTGGATGAGCTGCCCGAGTTCAATCGCTCCGTTTTAGAGGTGATGCGCCAGCCGTTGGAGGACAGAATTATCAGTATTAGTAGGGCAAAATATTCTACAGAGTATCCCGCGTCGTTTATGCTGGTGGCGTCGATGAATCCGTGCCCCTGCGGATACTATGGCCATCCCAAGAAAAAATGCGTCTGCAACGAGTACCAGCGCACGCACTACATGAGCAAGATTTCGGGACCACTGCTTGACCGCATTGACCTGCAGATCGAAGTCCAGCCCGTCGATTTTGACCAGATGTCCAGTAAAGCCCCTGGCGAGCCCTCTGCTGCCATCCGCCAGCGCGTCATCGCCGCGAGGATGCTGCAGGAGCGCCGCTTCAAGGACGAACCCGGTATCCACTGCAACGCCCAGATGACCCCGTCCCTGCTGCACAAATACGCCGAGCCCAACGCCGCCGGCCTGGAAAAGCTTCGCGACGCCATGGAACGCATGAACATGAGCGCGAGGGCCTACGACCGCATCCTCAAAGTCGCCCGCACCATCGCCGACCTCGAGGCCTGCGCCGTTGTCCTTGACCACCACATCATGGAAGCCATCGCCTACCGCAACCTCGACCGCCCCACCTATATGGGAGCAAACTTATAGATTTCCAAATACTTTCAGAGATACTTGTAAACCTTACTCCGTCAAAGGCTTATCCAACTTAGAGTTATGGAGATATTGCATCGATACTATTACCGGCAGGGGCTGGCGGTTGCAAAGGCGGTGATTTATACGATCCTGTCGGTGGCGTTTGTCGCTTTTGGGGTGTACAGCTTTATCCATTGGGAGTTGTCGTTTATGTTTCATGACTGGCATGGTTACGTGGTGCTCATTGTCTATGGCATGATGACATTGGCCGTGATCCTGTCGGCTGTCGAATCTTTCAAGAAAGTCGCTAAAACACGTCGCGATATACCCGCATTTGCTGTTGGCGCTGACTTCTTCGTCTTCTACGGCCATGACGGCTCGGCTACAACGATACCTTTTGCTGACTGTGAACAGGTGAGGTTCAATTCAGTCATACGATTTCGTGTCCCCACGCTTCTGCTCATCGTGAAATATCATGAAAAGAAGGACCCAGAGAGCACCCTTCGTTTCGAGGTGAGTCTAAGCGAACTCAACTGTTCTGTCAAAGAGATTGACAAACAGCTGAAAAAAGTGTACCAGAAATACAAGAAAGCGTCTGCCGAGCAATAAGACACATTGGCCGCTGAATTCAAACAACAGATTTATCTGAGATTTCTGATGGGTATCCGCACGAACAGTAGAGACGCAAAAAATCTTGCGTCTCTCATTGTGAAATAGTAACAAAATGCTTGCCTGGAGACGCAAGATTTTGCGTCTCTACAAGTTCGCCAAACTATCGTATTTTTACTTGTAGAGGAAGCGTTTGATGGTTCTCTTCGGGGTTTTCTCGAAGGGTTCTTTCATCATTTCCACTTTTGCGATCTTGCTGTAGGAGGGGAGGGATTTGTTGGCTGCCTCGCGGATTTGTCCGGGGATGGCTGCTTTGGTCTCCTCGTCCATGTCTTCGGGGAACTCGGTGTAAACGAGTGCCGTGATTTTGCCGTCGCGGTCCACCACAAGGCATTCATCGACATTCGGGCAGTTGGACAGGACGGCCTCGACCTCTTCAGGATAGATGTTTTGACCAGAGGAGTTGAGGATCATCGATTTGATGCGGCCGCGGATGAAGATGTTGCCCTTCTCGTCGATGATGCCCAGGTCGCCGGTGCGGAACCATCCGTCCTCGGTAAAGGCTGCCTCGGTGGCCTCGGGGTTCTTGTAGTATCCGATGGTGAGGTTGCGGCCGCGGGCCTGGATTTCGCCGGGGATGTGGTGCGGGTCGTCGGAGTCGATGCGCAGTTCGTGGACGGGCTTTCCGCAGGAGCCGGGCACAAACTTGGTCCACCACTCATAGCCCAGCAGCGGGCAGGCCTCGGTCATGCCATAGCCCACGGTATAAGGCAGGCGGATCTTCTTGAAGCACTGCTCGGCCTCGGGGTTGAGCGCCGCGCCGCCCATGATGAAGCATTGCACGGCCCCGCCGAAGGCCTCGATGACCTTGTTGCGTGCCTTGCGGTAAATGAGTTTGTTCAGTCCGGGGATGGCCAGCAGCGATTTGGCTTTCTCCAGCGCCGGCTTGATGGCATTGGCATAGATCTTCTCCATCACCAGGGGCACCGTGACCACCATGTAGGGCTTGATGTCCTTCATCGCCTTGAGCAGGGTAGTGGGCGACGGGGTCTTGCCCAGGAAATAGACGGTAACGCCATCCACGTTGGGGTGGATGAACTCGATGGCCAAGCCGTACATGTGTGCCAGGGGCAGCATCGACACCACGGTCTGGCCGGGAGTGTTCGGGAAGTGGCTGTTGGCGAAGTCGTCGGTGTCGGACATGGCGTTATAGGTGAGCATCACGCCCTTGGGGTTGCCCGTGGTTCCTGACGTGTAGTTGATGATGGCCAGGTCGTCGCCATTGTCACCGGGATAGGACACCTGCTCGGGGTACATTCCATTGGGGTGTTGTTGCGAGAATGCGGCCATGCGGTTATTCCAGGCATTGGCCACCGCTTCGTCCTGGTGCCACAGCAGGTTGCCGTTCTTGACGTTGATTGCCGCCTTGAGGTTGGGCGTCTCGTCAGGATTCATTTTGGCCCAGATGTCGTCGTCGACAAAGAGCAGAACACTGTCGGAATGGTTGGTGAGGGTAGAAACCGTGTTCGGGTGGAAATCGGACAGCAGCGGCACCGCCACGCAGCCATTGACATTGATTCCCCAAAAGGTCATCGCCCAACGGGCGCTGTTGCGGGCACAGAGGGCGATTTTATCCCCCTTGCTGATACCTACAGCCTCGAAAAAGATGCGGAACCGTTCAACGTTGATAGCCAGCTGTGCATAGGTAAAAGAGTCGCCATTGTAGTCACACAGGGCCTTTTGGGTCCAATGCTGGCGCACAGTGTCCTCGAGATTCTTCAGATAGTGCCTCATAGATATCTAGTTTTGGTTGATATTCACAAAGGTACAACAAATTATTGGATTATTGCATATTTGTCAATAAATACTTTGCTTTGTTGAATAGGAATACACCAAAGGCCCCTGACGGCAAGTGCTGTCAGGGGCTGTACTGAACAGTTGTGTGACTTGGCTTATTTCAGGCTCTTGACGGCGGCTTCGAGCTGGTGCATGGCCTGCTCGAGGACACTGCGCGGGCTGCCCATGTTGCAGCGCATGTGGCAATTGCCGGCGGCGCCAAACATCGTGCCCTCGTTCATGGCCAGTCCGGCCTTGTTGCGGATGAGGTCGATGACCCCTTCGTGGGTCAGTCCCAGTCCCGTGCAGTCGAGCCACACCAGGAAACCGGCCTGTGGCTTGATGGCAACCACGCCGGGAATGTGCTCGCGGCAATATTGCTCCACGTAGTCGATGTTGCCCTCGATATAGTGCAGGCACTGCTCGAGCCACTGCGCGCCGTTGCGGTAGGCGGCCTCGGTGGCGATGATGGCGGGGAAGTTGGCGTTGCACAGCTCGTTGATCTCGATCCACTCAAAGAAAGGCTTGCGCAGTTCGGGGTTCTTGACCACGCACCACGAGCTCTTGAGGCCCGCGATGTTGAACGTCTTGCTGGGCGCGCCGCAGGTCACGGTTACGGCGGCTGCATCTTCGCTCACGGTGGCCATAGCGGTGTGGCGGTGGCCATAGAGCATCAAGTCACCGAAAATCTCGTCCGAGAAGATGATGACGCCGTGCTTGCGGGCCAGCCGAGCCACCTCGCGCAGCACCTCGGGTTCCCAGGCGATGCCCACGGGGTTGTGTGGGTTGCACACGACCATCATCTTGGGCTTTTCCTGCTCGAAGATGCGTTCGAGGCCCTCGAGATCCATGCGGTAGAAGTTGTCCTCGGTGTGTATGAGTTCGTTATCTACCATCACGCGGCCGTTGCCGGCGATGACGTCCTTGAACGGGTAATAGACAGGTTCCTGGATGACGATTTTGTCGCCAGGGCGGGTGAAATGGTTCACGGCCAGGCCAAAGCCCGTGACGATGCCGGCCACAAAGGTGACCTCCTCGCGCGTGAATTCAAAGCCGTTGCGCTCGCGTTGCCAGTCGATGATCGACTGCCAGTACTCGTCGTACAGGCACGTGTAGCCATACACCGGATGATCGGCCAGACGCCGCACCAGGGCTTGGGTCACCTCAGGACAAACGGCAAAGTCCATATCGGCAATCCACAACGGCACCAGGTCGTCGCGTCCGTAATCTTGTTTCAATACTTCAATCTTCTTGCATTGCGTTCCATGGCGGTCAATGCGTTTGTCAAAATCGTAATGTGGCATCATTTAAGGTATTAATGCGGTATTAAATATGATTTGGCTGCAAATGTACACCATTTTTCTGACAAGAGGCAGAATTGCCGGTGTTTTATTGGGAGGGAGGGCTAAAATCTGTATCTTTGCAGCCTAATCATCTGTATCCATGAACAAGAACAACACCAACCGAATCCACTTCATGAAGATGCACGGTGTGGGCAACGACTATATCTTTGTCGATACTGCGCAGTGTGCCATCCCCGATCCCCAGGCAGCATCCATCGCCTGGAGCCGCCCCCACATGGGTATCGGCAGCGATGGCCTGGTGCTCATCGGGCGCGCCGAGACGCCCGACGCCGATTTCGCCATGCGCATTTTCAACGCCGACGGCTCCGAGGGACTGATGTGCGGCAATGCCAGCCGCTGCATCGGCAAGTATGTGTATGAGCGCGGTCTGACCGACCAGACGCGGGTGCGCCTGCTCACTGCATCGGGCATCAAGTTGCTGGAACTGGCCGTCAATCCCGACGGCACCGTCAGCAGCGTGACCGTGGATATGCTGGCACCGATGCTGGAGCACGAGACGCAGTTCCTGCCCGATGGCGAGCCGTTGCCCGATGGCGTATTCGTGTCGATGGGCAACCCGCATTACGTCATCTTTGTCGATGACCTCGACAGCGTTGACGTGGCTGCCCGAGGTGCTGCGCTGGAACGCCACCAGCGCTTCCCCGAGCGCTGCAACATCGAGTTTGCACAAGTGACAGCCGACGGCATCCGCATGCGCGTGTGGGAACGTGGCAGCGGCATCACCATGGCCTGCGGCACAGGCGCCTGTGCCACCGCCGTTGCCGCGGCAGTGACGGGCCGCAGTGGCCGCAAGTCGCGCGTGATCATGGATGGCGGTGTGCTCGACATAGAGTGGCGCGCCAGCGACAACCACGTCTATCTTTCCGGCCCCGCCACCTTCGTCTACGAGGGCGACATCGATCTCCCCGAGTGACCCTCCACCTGATTTCAAACCACTGATCCATCTAAGATTTCTGAGCGGCTACAGCGTTTTACTCAGCCGTTCTGCAGTCCAGGCGTAGGTGTCATTTGTCGCCGTAATGGCCTTTGAGTGAGACAATAAATACAGTGATGATATCTTCTTCTATTTTATAGATTAGTCGTGAACTTTTGTTGATTCGTCGGCTCCAAAAGCCTTCAAGGTCGCCTTTTAACTGTTCAACCTTGCCTGTACCTGTTGTTGGATGTTCACGCAGTTCTTCAAAAAGGGCTGCTATCTTTAGTAAAGTCTTCTTTTGGCCCGATTTGCGCCATTCGTCAAGATGGCGCTCAGCCTCAGGCATGAGTATCAACTGGTAACTCATAATCCCAATCGCTCTCTGATTTCATCCAGGGTGTATGCTTTGCCTTTATCTTCTTTCATTTCCTGGATACCGCGACGCACCGATTCCATATTCTCGGGGTCGTTGAACCACTTGTCTCCTGAGGGCGAGGGATTTTCGTGCACCTCAATAGAGATACTGTTGGCTTTAGCAATCAGAAGTTGCTCGATATAGGCTTTAAGACTGCGCCCTTGTGCCACTGCCATGAGTGAGAGTTTTTGAAGCACATCTACAGGCAGATCAATATTCTTTCTCTTAATTGTCGTTTCCATGTCTTCCTCCAATATTGAGTTTTGTCGCCGCAAAGGTATATAATATATTTTATATATACAATATATATTTTAATAATTGGTACCATTTGAGGTGGGGAAGGGAATTATTGGCGTGGGTATTTTTGTGTTTGGCGAAGTTGCATTATCTTTGTGGAGTTACTTTCAATGCGAGGAGATATGAAGAAGTTGATCGTTTTATTGGTTTTTGCGTTGGCGGTGGGTCTCACGGCCGTGGCGCAGAGGAGTTATGTGAATGTGGTGGCCGACCACATCTATTCGTCTATCTATCAGGAGATTTACTTGACGGGCGATGTGCCGGCGGGCATCAAGACGCATTATGACAGCTATGGCAGCGAAGCGATGACGGTGGGCAAGGTGCTCAACTTGCTGGCCAAGGAGGGATTTGTAGTGGACAAGATGAGCTGCAGTGCCGAGGGCGAGGTGATTGTGCTCTCGCGTGTAGCCTTGGATCCCGATGCTATCGAACGCATCGTTGCCGATGACGGCCAGGAGGCCGTGGAAGTCGCGCGTTACAACCTGCAAGGCGTGCCGGTGGACAAGAATGAGAAAGGCATCCAAATTGTGGTCTATTCCAATTACACAACCAAAACCGTTATTGTCGAATGAAATACTACATTGTTGACGCATTCACCAGCGAGCCTTTTGGCGGCAACCCCGCGGGAGTGGTGTTGCTGGATTCGGGTTTCCCCAGTGACAAGCTGATGCAGCAGGTGGCCGCAGAGCTGCGTTATAGCGAGACGGCCTTCGTGCAGCGCAACGGCCCCGCTGAGTTCACGGTGCGCTATTTCACGCCGGCGGGCGAGGTGGACCTGTGCGGCCATGCGACGATTGCTACTTTCGGCCTGATGAGGCGCCTGGGCATCATCGCTGATGGCGAATTGTGCATGAACCATACGCTGGCGGGTGATCTCAAGGTCGAGGCCGGCGAACAGGTGATGATGCAGATGGCTAGTCCTGCCGTTGTAGAAGCACAGCTCGAGCTCGAGCGGCTGCACCGCATCATGGGAGGAGAAACGGCCCAACTATGGCCCGAAATGCCCGTTGAAATCGTCTCTACCGGCTTGCCTGACATCATCATGCCCGTAGCCAGCCAGGAGGCGCTGAATGCCCTGCGCCCCGACATGGCGGCCTTGGCCGCTTACAGCATCGAGCTCGATGTGGTGGGCGTCCATGCCTTTGCACTGAGTGATGACGGCTATACCGCCCACGTGCGCAACTTCGGCCCCCGGTATGACATCCCCGAGGAGTCGGCTACCGGCACTGCCAATGCCGCGCTGACCCATTACCTGCAGCGCCGCAAACTGGTCACTGCTGGCGACAGTTGCCGCTTCCTGCAAGGCGAGGCCATGGGACGTCCTTCGGTCGTTGCCACCACGTTGTCCACCGATGGCGACATCTGGGTGGGAGGCAACAGCTATATCCTCGCAAAGGGCGATCTGCTGGTGTGATTTTGCTGAATTTTCTTCAAAAAAAGCTGTTATTTCGCTTTATTTTAATAAATTTGGCGGCGCCTCAGTAAAATCAGATTTTATGTGTTTTGTGTTCGACTTTCACAAATTTTGTCTATTTTTGCGACAGATAACAAAAATATTCACCAATAATTGTGGTAAGATGATGAAAAAGATTTACAGCTTAGCTCTAGCAGCGTTGATGTTGCTGTGTTCAGGATGCGAAACCGGTCTGCTCGGCGGCCTGGGTGGCCTGGGTGGTAGTGGCGACGACGGCACCGCCAGTGGCGGCACGCTGGGCAGTGTGCTGGGCGGCATCTTGGGCGTGCTGGGGTCCCAGAATACGGTTGACGGCTTGCTGGGCCTGGTCATCGGCAGTGTCAAGGTTCAGGAGAATGAGCTATATGGCGCGTGGTACTATACCCAGCCCGGTTGTGCCTTCACCAGCGAGAATCTGCTGGCCAAGGCCGGTGGCACCGTGGCTGCCGAGAATTGCAAAGAGAAGCTGGCTCCAGTTTACAACTCCCTGGGAATCAGTTCACAGAACACCCAGTTCCAGTTCACTCAGGACCATCAGTTTTCGGCCTACGTCAAGGGCATCCCCCTGAGCGGTACCTACACCTATGACCCGAACACCGCCACCATCAAGCTCAAGACGATGCTCTTCACCTGCAATATGTATGTGACGCGCACGGCCCATGGCCTGGGCTTCACCTTCGAGAGCAAGAACCTGCTGAAGGTGCTGCAGACCATCGCGGCCATGAGCGGCAACACTACATTGCAGACTGTGGGCGACCTGAGCAAGCAGTATGACGGCGTTCGTCTGGGCTTCGATATGGCCCCGATAAACTGATTTGGTTATTGCTGGCTGAGTAAAAGGTTAAGAGAGAGGCATCTGCATGGATTTGCGGGTGTCCCTCTTTTTCTTCGGGGCGCTTCAATACTGGAAACGCATTGTTAACATAAAGTAGGCTCGATTGGCCGAAAAATATTACTAATTTGTTGAATTTCATTAAAATTACACAATTCAAGGGCTTGAGTTTCGCTAATTATATATAATTTTGCAGTTCTGTGGACAAGATTATCAGGACATACGACCCGATTACTTTGGATGAAATGAGCGGCATCAAGCTGATGAACCGCACCGACACCAAATTTGTCACGACGGTTGACAGATTGATGCTTCTGTTGGCGAAAGCTCGTGACGAGTACCGTGTTCAAGAGGTTGACGGCAGGCGCATTGCGACATATTATACCGCTTATTTTGACACACCAGACTGCAACATGTACACCGTTCACCAGAACGGGCATGCCGGGCGCCAGAAGCTGCGCATCCGCTCCTATGTGGACTCGGGTCTCAATTTCCTGGAGGTGAAAACCAAGAACAACCACGGGCGCACCAAGAAGAAACGCATCGACATGGTGGGCTTTGACCCGATGCATCCCGACCATGGCATCCGTTTCCAGCGCCAGGACGAGCAGTACAAGGTCTATGATGAGTTCCTGCGCAAGCATCTGCGCTACGATCCCGCCATCATGAGCGAGAAGCTGGAGAACCACTTCAACCGCATCACGCTGGTCAACAAGTCCAAGACCGAGCGCCTGACCATCGACACGGGCCTGTGTTTCCACAACTTGCTGACGGGCCGTGATGCTGACCTGACGGGCCTGGCCATCATCGAGTTGAAGCGTGACGGCTTGCAGCCGTCGCCCATCCTGGAGATGCTGCGCGAGCTGCGCATCAAGCCATGCGGATTCAGCAAGTACTGCATGGGCTCGGCGTTTACCAACCCGTCGTTGAAGCGCAACAACTTCAAGGAGCGCATGCGCCTGGTGGAACGTTTCCTGTCGCGAATGAACTAAGTAATAAATAAACACAATCAATATAAGGGCTAAATAATCAAATTTGAGATGATATTATTGCAAGACATAGGTTTAGATAACGGCGCTGAGGTCGTTGAGGAGGCTGTGAGCACTGCCGTCAAGGGCTTCAGGTGGTATGATGCCGCTGGAGTTACCGAGATGCTGCTGCGCTTCGGGTTCTTCTTGCTGGTGCTGTTCTTCATCGTCTATCTGTTGTATTACCGCAAGACACATCGCCGCGATTACTTCTTTACGCTCGTGTTGCTCAGCGTGAGCATCTTCTTCCTCATCTATCTGCTGGGCAGTGTCAAGGTGAAGATCGGCTTTGCGCTGGGATTGTTTGCCATCTTTGGCGTGCTGCGGTACCGCACCGAGACGATACCCGTCAGGGAGATGTCCTACATGTTCGGCGTTATCAGTCTGTCGGTCATCAATGCGCTGGCCGACGCGTTGAGCTTTGCTGAGCTGCTGCTGCCCAATGCGGCGATCGCCTTGCTCATCTGGATGTTCGAGACGTTTGTGCTGCGGCGCAACCTGGCGAGCAAGCTGATTCTGTATGACCGCATCGAACTGATTTCGCCCGAGCGGCGCGAGGAACTGATTGAGGACCTGCACAAGCGCACGGGCCTGAACATCACCAAGGTGAATGTGGGCTCGGTCGACTTCCTCAAGGATACGGCCATTCTCAAGATCGAGTATGAGAACGACTGTGAGAACACCAGCCACGTGAATAACACCCTGAAGATTCACCGCGACGAATGGGAAAATGTAAGGGAAAACAACTAGTACTCGGCCTGTTGCTGCTGTGTGCCGTAATGCTGCCGTTGCAGTCCCGTGCCGATGACTCGGGACTCATCGTCAGTGCCGAGGCGTCACACAAGATCAAGAAAGGTCTGAATGTGGATTTCGGTACCGAGTTCCGCTCGCGCAACCACTTCCGCACGGCCGACCGTGTGAGTTTTGGTGCCAGCATCAGCTACAAGGTGCTGCCGTGGCTCAAGGCTAGCGGCGGCTATGACCTGCTCATCGACAACAATCACGAGAAAATCACCTATCAGGACGATGGCGTGAGCTATAACAACTGGCGTCCCAGCTATTGGGGCGTGCGCCACCGCTTCAACGTCACGCTCACGGGCAGCTACAAGGTGCAGCGCGTGGAGTTTAGCCTGCGCGAGCGCTGGCAATACACCTACCGCCCCAGCAAGATCATCGACAACTTTGACTTTGACGAGGGCGAGTGGGAAGACCATGAGGTGCGCGGCAAGGGCAAGAACATGCTACGCAGCCGCCTGCAGGTGGAGTGGGACATCCCTAAGTTCAAGTTTGACCCGTATGCCAGCGTGGAGTTCCACACCGCACGCGAGCTGGAGAAGACGCGTTTTATCGTCGGCGTGGACCACACCATCAAGAAGACCCACAATTTCAAGCTCTATTACCGTTACCAGAACGTGAACGGCAATGGTGACGACGACGAGCCAAACATCCACATGGTGGGCCTGGGTTACACCTATAAATTCTGACCGTTATGAAGAAGGTTTTACGCTATAGCCTGTTATTGACCGCCTTGACGCTCGTGATGGCATCGTGCCAGAAGGATGACACCGACATGGACGATATCATCGCCGAGTACCAGGTGGAGCCCGTAGAGGTGGAGCTGGATTTCTCGGCACTGACCGAGGCGCCTGACGTGCCGGTCACCGACGAGAACGATTCGGCCTTCAACGACTATGTGGAGAACAGCCCATGGAACAAAGTCATCGGCATCGCCTTTGATGGCGAGAATGCCACGGTTAGCGGCAGTGTGCCCGGTGTCATGGTTCGGCAGCAGGGTGCGCACTTGACAATCATGAATATATCAGGGCCGGTGAAATTTGTCGTGAGCGGCAAGACCAACAACGGTTCGATCAAGTTCTACGGCGACAAGCGCTTCCAGGTGCTGCTCAGCGGTGCCGAAATCACCAACCCCAACGGCGCTGCCATCAACAACCAGGGCGGCAAAACGATGTATGTCGTGCTGGATGACGGTACGGTCAACCGTCTGCAGGACGGTGAGAACTATGTTATGGTCGACGAGGAGGACCAGAAGGCTGCGCTCTTCAGCGAGGGACAAATAGTCTTCAGTGGCCATGGCGAGTTGAGTGTTATTGCCGTGGGACGCGGCGGCATCCGCAGCGATGACTATATCCGCATCCGCCCGGGCGTGAAGATTCATGTCAACAGTTCGGCGCTTGACGGCCTGCGTGCCAACGACGGCATCATCGTCGATGGCGGTGTGCTCAATATCGAGACCACCGGTGCCGGTGCCAAGGGCGTGCGCAGCGGCGGTGTGATGACCGTCAACGGCGGCCGCATGATTGCATTGTGTGCCGGTGACTCGCGTACCGAGCTGGAAGATGATGGCATGACCGACACTACAGCCTGTGCGGCATTGTATTGCGACAGCCTGCTTACCGTTAACGGCGGTGTGCTCAAGTTCAAGGCCACGGGCGACGGCGGCAAGGGCCTCAACGGTAAGTGGAATGTGGATATCCGGGGCGGCTCGTTCTTCGCGGTGGCTACCGGTACCCGCGAGGTCAAGAAACCCAAGGGCGTGAAGCTGGATGGCTCGCTCAACATCAGCGGCGGCTATTTTTACAGCTACAGCAAGCGCAGCGACCCGGTGGAGACGGGCGGCATGCTGAATGTGGCGCCGGGATATACAACCTATAGCCATGGCCCCAAGGTGGTGACGATAGCCTTTTAGATGAAGAGAATAACAAACGACAACCAAAATAGACTATGAGGAATTTTTTATTGCTTGTTGGTGCGATGATGGCGGTTTTCACTGCTGGCGCTGTCACTGGCGACGTGAATGGCGACGCTGAGGTGAACATTGCCGACGTGAATGCGGTGATTGAAATCATCATGAATAACAGTCATGACATGGCAGCCGACGTGAACGGTGACGGTGAAATCAACATTGCCGACGTCAATACCATTATCGACATTATCTTGAGCGATGAGCCTGTAGGAGAGATTATTCCCAAGGAAATCGCGCTGGACTACAGTGAACTGGCAGAGCCTGCCGAGACCATCCCCGAGGATGAGGAGGCACTCGACTATGGCGACTATGTCGAGAACACCACCTGGAGCACGACCATGTACATCAACTTTGATGGAGACACGGCTACCGTGACCGGTGAAACGACCTCTACCTTTGTCACCGTCGAGGGTGCCCATGTGACCATCACCAGCGCCACCAGGCGTGTGCGCTACATCGTCTCGGGCAGCACGTCCAACGGTTCGCTCAAGTTCTACAGCGAGCGCAAGTTCCAGCTGCTGCTCAATGGCGCGGACATCACCAATCCCCATGGCGCCGCCATCAACAACCAGTGCGGCAAGCCGTTGTATGTGGTACTCAAGGAAGGCACCGTCAACACCCTGCGCGACGGTGAGGTTTACGACATGATTGAAGGCGAGGACCAGAAGGCGGCACTCTTCAGCGAGGGCCAGATCCTGATCAGCGGCAAGGGCCAACTCAACATCTACAGCACGGGTAAGAGTTGCATCAACTGCGATGACTATGTGATGGTGCGCCCTGGTACCAAACTGTACTTGAACAGCACTAGTGGCCATGGTATCAAGGCCAAGGACTATATCTATATCAAGGGCGGAGTCATCAACATGGAAATTGCTGCCGATGGCGCTAAGGGTCTCAACTGTGACAGCCTGATTTACATCGCTGGCGGCCGCACCACCATCATCAACAGCGGCACAACCGAGTTTGGGACCGACAGCCTGGGTAATGAGGAAACGACAGGTGCTGCAGGCATGAAGGCCGATTACAACATCACCATGACGGGCGGCACGCTCAACATCAAGTGCACTGGCGATGATGCCAAGGGCGTGAACGTGACTGAGCCGTTCCTGTTCACTGGCGGTGAACTCAATGTGGTGCTCACGGGACGCAATGCGACCATGGATCCCAAGGGCGTGAAGTGTGATACCGACTGCACCATCCGGGGCGGTTCGTTCTACAGCTGTGCCCTCAACGGCAGGGCCATGGACGTTAATGGCACCCTGACCGTCGAGCCGGGTTACACCACCTTCAACGACAGTAACTACCATCTGTTCGAGGTGGCCTACTAGCACCCGCATCTGTGCTAATGCGGTTATTCACATTGATTTTATAAATGAAAAGCTCATGAAGAAAATTTTCTTGATTGTGCTGATGGCCGCTTTGGGATTCTCCATGATGCAGGCCCAGCAGAGTTTCCCGGCAAAGGCCCGTGCTAAACAGGCATCGGCAGTTATTCGCAACACCGGCCAAGTTACACCTGTGCAGATCAAGACCAATCCCAATGATCCCATTCCCGAGGGTATGGCCCGGGTTACCTTGACCGCAGGCCCAGGCCAAATGCTTGACAACACCGGCTATCAGATGCTGCTTGATGCCGATGCAACGGCCTATGGCACAGTTATCCCAGTCAGTGGTCCCCTGAACGAGCGTGGTAATTGCCCGGATTCGGTGTATAATCAGTTTGAGTACAAGATTCCCGAGAATGCCGATGGCATGCTCTACACGGGCAACGTGGTGTGGAGCAACGACACCGTCAGCATCCTGATTCCCGCTGGTGTATATGACTATGCCATCACCAACCCAACGCCTGGTGATCGTGTCTGGATTGCCAAGTACGGTAACATTGGTGGACGCTATGACAACTTCAACTTCAAGGCCGGCAAGGCTTATACCTTCACCGTATCAATAGATTATGAATATAACGTTCATGGTACCTTCCTCGAGGTGAGTGATGCTGAGGTAACCGAAGTTCAACCCGCCGTACCCACCGGATTGGTCGTTGAGACAGGCGCTACCTTTGCAAAGATGGAATGGGCCTCCGACCCTAGCGCTCTGAATTGGAACCTGCGCTATCGTCCCTGGGTTGACATGAGTTACAACCCCGTTGAATACGATTTTAACTCAAACACCTATCACTTGGAAGAGAACGGCTGGGTTTGCGTTGATGCTGATGGTGATGGTAGAAATTGGCGCCACAGCGGTTGGCATGTGGAATCGTACTCATGGGATTTTCAAGACAATAATGTCACTCCCGATAATTATCTGTACAGTCCTGTGGTCCATTTGCACGGCATGCTCAAGTTCACCCATTGGAACTGGAACTTAGACGATATTGATTATTATGATCATCTCATGGTCTATGCTCAGGTCGGTGAATATGGAGAGTTGCGTCCCCTGATTGACTCAGACATTGTGGTTACAGGAAGTGAACCCAAGACCGAAATAATCGACTTGAGCCGGTTCGAAGGTCAATATGGCCGCATTGTCTTCCGCCACTACAACTGCTCAAATCAGTTTGCCGTGTCTCTGGATGATATCTACATTGGCGATCCCAATCACGTGAATGAACTTGCTGAGTGGACCGATGTCAATGCGTTGACCCAGCCCAGCTACATCATCCAGGATCTGAATCCCAACACCAAGTATGAAGTTCAGGTCATGGCCTATAACGATATTTTCCACTCCGACTGGTGCAATATCGTTGACTTCACGACTAAGGGGCCGGAGGTTCAGGATTATGAACTTGGTGATGTCAACCATGACTTCGAGACAAACATCGCCGATGTTACCGCTCTTATCGACTACCTGCTGGGTTCTGGCAGAATCCATGAGGAGCAAGCCGATACCTATGGCGACGATGCAATCAACATCGCTGATGTGACCACCTTGATCGACCACCTGCTGGGTAACGACTGGCCTTACGTCGAGCCTGTTTACACCGTTATCGGCACCCCCAACCTGTTTGGAAGCGAATGGGACCCCTACGACGAGCAAAACGAAATGACTAAGGGCAGTGACGGCCGCTATCATCTGAGAACGGGAGGTTATTTCACGGAGGGTACCGAAATCTATTTCAAGGTCGTTCGTAATCACAATTTGAACTGCTCATGGCCTGAAGAAAATAGGCCCATCAACATTGCCGAGACTGGCGGCTGGGACATTGAAATCATCTTCGATCCCAATGCTTACGGCGATGATATGTTTACCCTCGAGATCAACAAGTTGTTCTAGATTATTAGTGTACGGGGAAACATCGTAGATGTTAGCGGTTCGAAGAACCGATTTCAAATAGTAAGACCAAGCTGCGAACCTCGGAGAGGTTCGCAGCTTGGTTCATGAGCAAAATACGGCAAGTGCCTCGAAGAGGAACTTTGTGATTGACAGTCAAATAACAGCTGTGGAAGTTCGTTTCCGACGCACTTGCTGCCTCTTCTTATCGCTGTTTGCAACAGCCTCTACGCTTTATTCATCAGAGTTGATCCATCTGTCCCACGGGTCAAAAATCTCGTTGGGATTGTCGGTGCTGGTGATGTCTTCGTCGGAATAGTAGTTGCGGATGGTGTAGCGGTGCGTCACATGGTAACTGTCATAACAGGACCTGTCGCCGATAATCAGGAACGTTTCCTCGCTCTGGAGGTCGGTGCCTTGCCAAATCATCATAGTGTAGGTGGTCTCAACTGCCGAACTTGACGTCCTGCGATAAACCACCATGCGGCTCGGGTCGTAGAAGAAGTCACCGTTGAATATGCTGAAACCGTCATTGGTGGCCCGCGCCCAGCAATTCTCCTCATGGTCCCACATGATCAAGGCACTGTATTCACGGTTACAGCCCGGCCCGATCAGGATATCGACATTGCCGTCGAAATTGGCGTCAAGGAAATGCACCTCGTTACGCGTGATGGCGTCTTCCTCCCTGACGGGGAGGCTCTGCATCAGCATCCCTTCGGCAAAAATCTGGATTTTGTCAATCCTATTCTCGTTCTCAAGCAGCTTCACTTCCAGTGTCTCGTGCGTCGTCGGACAATCGGCCACCGTGAATGTCCCGTACCGGTCGAGTGTCACTGCAGGTACCGCCAGGGGGTTAGACTCTTGCGCCTGGGCTAAAGAAGCCATAAAAACAAGAGCGACCAACACCACAACATGTCTGAAAAAAACATCTGTTCTCATATCTCTATGTCAATTATTCCATTTCACAGGCAAACTTACTTCTATTTCATCAAACGGCCAAATCACCACCACAAAATAATCTGATTGAAAAAGATGGTGAAAAAACAGAGGCGGCCTCTCGTGATTGAGAAACCGCCCTTAATGATTTGTTTGGCGTTGGAGATTACTCCTCGTCGCCGCCTTCGGCCTCGGCCATGGTCGATACTGCCAGGGGATTAGACTCTTGCACCTGGGCAGGAGGATCATGGACGCGGATGCCTGCTTTAAACATTCGCTAGCGGGCGAATGTCCGCTTTAACGCACTACGATTTTCTTGCCGTGGTGGATGTAGATGCCGGGGGTGGTAGGCAGCGTTTTGCCCACGGGCTGGCCCATCAGGTTGTAGTAGTTGTCGTCAACCTGACGCGCCTGCGGCTTCTCGGCCGCCACCTCGTCGATGCCCGTCATGTTGCCGGGACTGTAGCGCATGCCCTTGTAGATGATCTGGCCATCCTTGATGACGTGGCTCAATCCGCAATACTCCTGGTAGTCGGCATCGGGGTCAGGCTCGCGGGTAAACGGAGTCAACAGGTCGCCCATGTTGCGGCTGTCAAACCCGATGCCCTCAACCACATAGCACATCGTGTCCCCATTCTCCTTCACATAGGCATAACGGCTGCAGGAAATTCCCTCTATCTCAATCGGCTCAACCTCAGTGAAGTTCTCTTCGGTTAATACTTCTTCATAACCATAGAGATCATGAAAAGCGTGTTGAATAGAGAGATAATAACCAACGCAATTCCATTTTGGATTGTTGAAATTGTAAATAATCATTGTGCCACCGTCGGTATAGCCTGCTAAAGGGAACATTAGTCTATATTCTTTACCTTCATTATTTACATAATTGATCATATCTTCCCAATAAAGCGCGTAATAGGCATTATTTCTAACAAATGTAACTTGACCATTATCTCGTAATCCTGCAATGAGACTATCACGATCCGCATCCAGCTCACTAGCTCTATAATAAAAACATGCATTATTAATCTCACCTGCCATATTGGTAAGATTATCTTCACCGCTGAACTCGTAAATGTAATAATATTTGGTCGTGTCATCCTGATTGATGATGACCTTCTCGTTGACCCATTTGACACCCTCGCGAACGATGGGCAGGTAATCTGAACTATCCCATGCTGCTGATGCCTGAATAGTAGCAAGCAAGGCGAGCAGAGTTATTGATTGTATCTTTTTCATAATCTTATATACTTATCGTTATACTTTTGCAAATATACAATTATTAAAACAAATCGGAACATGTTTCATTAAAAACATGATGGATAGACTGCAAATGTTGCTCCCTTCTCTACCTTAAATCCATCTTCAAGTCTTACTGTACCAGTAGCTTCAATCTCATACTCCACGCCATTACTTATTGTAAAACCACCATTGGTGCGAATGTTGTCGACAGATTCACCTGCAGTCACATCATTAGCTATAACATATTGAGACTCTTCTATAGTTTGATTTTGAAGTGTCAACGGCGCAAAATAAGGAATATAGTTCCGTTGATACAGCATGATGGGACTGTTAGGTGAGACATTGTATATTGTATTGCTATAAGTGGTTACAATTTTAGTTTTATATTGATGATCATCAGCTAGATAACCTGCAATTGTTTGCCCTGGTGGTAATCCAGATATAATGACAGAATTGTCTGTTCTTGTGACATCTATATCTGAATAACATTCAGGAATGACCATCCATAATTCTACTTCCGGATCGCCGAAGTAGCCATGTTTCAAATAACTATAATGCTCTTCATAAACTGCATCTACTATTGACATTGCGAATGCGCTACCGAGCTTAACACATCCGTTATGAATTTGCATAGAAAAAGCTTCTATAAGACTCTTTCCATCGAGTTCAAAAATACCTCTGGTATATCCAATATAAACGGGGCCTCCATAATCTTTTCCCGTGATAAAAGATTCACCAAAAGAAAGTTTATTTTTGTTGTCAAAAGGTATTGTAGCACATGATGGTGAATAATAAATCATCGGGTAATACTTGTTTTGGAGGCAGTTTAAACCATCTCTTTTAATGATGGGTCTTATAGCATGTATGAAAAAGATATTACTATCACAATCATATCCATAGACTCTTGTCCTGGTTGTATCCCCATGATTAAAAATGCTAAGGAAACTCACGGGATTTGAGTTAATGGTATCAATGATGTCTTTACCATCAGGATGCAAACTATTATTGACTAAACCTTCATCGAGTTGCACTGGATTCGGGTATATTAGGTTAAGATTCTGTTTTGCAGTTGCAAGATATCTTGAAAATTTTGAACCTTCCGAGAATAAAGCTTTCCTTAAATATGAATAATCTCCATTTCCGGGATTCAACTCATAGCGGAACAGTTTATCAGTATAATTGTTTATTTGTTCAACATGATTTGATCCTATATGATTTGCCACGATTCGTCCAACATACAATTCTGGATTACGGTCTGTTGTTATCGTGTCTTGCCAGCTAGCGCTAAGGTCGCTATAATATAAATCTGTCAGATAATCGAACGTTGATCCTGGAATAATGCGATGAGGCACGTCTCCGGCCAGCAGCACATATTTTGTTCCATAGTATTTATAGTGGTTTCTCAAGTACTGTCGTAGCTTTCCTGCGTCATCGGTATATGCTAGATGAGCATTGCTACCTTCCCCTATGATGTCTCCACTTCCCGACAGCGGGCTTGATAACACCTCGTTTATTGTCACAATCTTGACATTATAGCCTTTTTGACGCTTGAGTGCGGCAATTCTGCGTACCGCATGCTTCAGCTCAGAAGTAGTGACAATCAGATAGGTGTAATTGCCGCCGTCAATGAGCAATTCCTCCTCCCCGAGGTCGCCTGGGTCAACAGGGGTGGGGTCGGGAAGGCCGCCATTAATCAGATCCCCGCCGATGCCGCCTTGGATTAGGCCTGTCGAGTCGATGCCGGGATTGATCGTCTGTGTCGGTGCAAAGTTATTCACCTGACCAGGGTTGACGACCATGCTTTGGGTGAGCAAGTAGCCTTCTTCCCTCAGCAGGCTGTCTTTACGCACGATAGGACTCATTGCCAGCGAGTCGCTGAGGTCATACCTCAGTGTCACGACGCAATTTATGGCCCTAGAAAGCACGTCGGAATTGGTGGTGTGCTTATAGCGGAAAGGCATTACCGCCACGGTGACGATATGGTTCTCACCTGCAAGGAAGCCCTCGTCGGCAATCCATGCCATCTGCGACGGATAGGAATTGCCCGAGTAATAGGCCGAAGTGTCGGGAAGCACGATGGGCGGTACTGGAGAGCCGATCATCCAAGGGCTTTGGCACGGATATACCAGGTAATTCAGATTTTGGCTTGCCCAGCGGGTGGTAGCGGTCACGGTGAAGTTGGTAGCGTTGTAGGGAACCGAAAACTTGAGATAGTCGATAGGCAGCGACGGCATGCCTGGTTCCCCACCATTGTACAGATCCTCGTAACTGACTGTGGCATAGGTCACACCTCCCAAGGTGTCGGTGCCGATAGTCAGGCCGTTATTGTTATAGCTGGCCGTATAGGTAATCCGGTTGAGGACTCCGGCTGCCGAGGTGAGCAGCGGCACCAGCATGGCCGCGGCCAGCGCCACGGGAAAGATGCATTTCTTTTTCATGGCTGTAGTGTGTTACTTGGTGAGAATCATCTGCTTGCTGTCAACTAGGGCACCATCGGCGACGAGGGCATACAGGTACATGCCGGCCTTGAGGTCACGGGCGGTAAGTGTTACCTGGCTCTCGCCGCGGCCCTGTGCGGGGATGCACTTGAGTTGGGCGCCCTGCATGTCATAGATATAGATGTCGGCCTTGGCCACGCTCTGGGGCAGACAGTAGCGTATCACCGTCTCGCTGCTCCAGGGGTTGGGGGCGTTCTGATAGAGCTTGGCGGCACCAAGGCTGGCCTCGAGCTCGCTTTGTGCAGCTTGCTCGGCGCTCTGCACGGGAGTGCCGTCTTCCTGTTTCTCTCCTTTGAGTTCCGCCAGCTCGACTCGCAGTTCGTTGATGGACTGTACCAGGATGGGAATCAGGCCGATGTAATCGACTGCCATGTAGCCATTGGTATCGGTATGTACCAGTTCGGGGAACACTTCCTGCACGTTCTGAGCCAAGAAACCGTAACGCTCACTGCCGTTTTTAGCGGCAGACCTCATTGTGCCATCGCTTTTCCTGCTTTTCAGGTTATAGGTGACAGGCTCCAGATTCCTTATTGAGGATAAAACTTCTCCCACAGGCTCGATATTCTCCTTATACCGCTCATCAGATTGCATATACATGGTTGGAACGGTCACATCAAAATTGAAATTGAAGTTGTCGTCAACATCTGCGTCATAATAAGCGATTGTTGTGGGGACGTCGGGTTGAGCAATGCTCATATATACACCCTTCTTTCCGTACAAGAACAATTTGTTGGTGTTATCCGTTCCTTTTTCACCGATGTACACATAAGCGCTGTCCCCGAATGTGATGCGCCCAGCCGAGCCCAGGATGCTGTCACCGAATATTTTCAGAGTGGTGACCATGTCACTGTCATTCACGATGGGGTTTGTGCCGATTTCAGCATGGCCACTGTTGCGGATGATGAGCTGAGCGCTCACTGGGCTGGCACTTGCCAGCAGGCAGAGTACTGCCAGAATTAAAAACTTCTTCATAATTTCTGATATTGTTAGTAATGTGAATTGTTTTTGTTGAAAAATCCCGATTTCATCGAAGGATTTCGGCAATGGAATCGGGTAAAAAGGTGTTTTAGTAGGTGGTAAAAGTACCCTCGTAGACATCGCCTAAAGGCGACGTGATGGTGATGATGTGTGAGCCTGCTGCAAGCGAAGACACATCAAAGGTGACCCATTGATAGCGGAAGTAATCTCCACTTCATAGTAACTCACATCGTCACCTCCATCGATGATGATGACGTGTTCAAAATAATCTATAAACGCTTCGGGTTCAACGACGGGATCGTCAGCGCGCGGACCACCTAGTTTCTTGTGCTGAAGATTTATCTGCGCTGCAGCTGTTCCGTCGGCAGCCATATTTCCATAAATGGAAATCACAAATAACAGAATTAAAAAAATACGTTTCATAATCATAGAATTTGTTTCATACAAAGTTATGACTTGAAACGCAGTCTTAGAGAAAAAATCAGTGCATTTTTTGCACTATTAATCAGTTGACTGTCAGGATATTAGCAAATCTTATATGACACTTCCTTATTTTATGAACTATATTTCTTATCATCTCCCAGTGAAAAACCACCATCCATATACATCTTGATGAATGTATCTAATGACATGTCAAGTCCCATCTTCTTCTTGACGATTACGCTCCTGTAATTGGTGATGCTTCTTGCACTGGTTAGATTCATGCATAATCTGATGAGTTGGGGAGATAGACCAGCACATAAAAGGCAGAAAATCTTTAAGTCTCTTTCATTAAGGTTTGGATAATTCTGCTCAACGAATGAATAGATACCGTTATATTCCCCGTCCACCGAGCGTTTCATGTTCTCCCAAAATTTTTCCCTTAAATTGAGTTCGAGTATTTCATTTCGTTCATGCATGCTTTGAAACACACTGGTTAAAGGAATGACTTTCTTGACTTTACTATCATCTTTAATCCTGACACGAATGTCTTGATAGAGTTCCCGTATTGCCGCTGTGCGATAAGCTACTAATTCCGAGACAGTTTTATTCTTTTTGGCTTGCTCATTGAGATCAACCAAGGCTTTTTCCAATTCATGTTTAATGGCCTTGTTCTCGTTAAGGCGTTTACGCAACTGCCTATGGGCTGAATAATAGACTATTATGAAGACTGTCAGCAAGAGAAAAAGAATGGCAGCAGCAATCTTGATGTACTTTTTCCTTTTCCCTTCAAAGTCGTTTTGGTAATGTACTTTCTCGAATTCGCTTTCGGTGACAGCTATTTTGCCCTTTTTTGAGTTGGAAAGAATCTGTTCTGTGATTTCATGTGAGAGTTCCTTGTATTTTTTATAAATGTCGTGGTTATTTTCGAGATTGGCAATTTCGGCAAGAACATTATAATAGTTCATGCTATCGACTGCGTCAACCGGCTGCGGGGTGATATTAAGAATAAACTTTGCTGAGTCGAGATTGCCCAAATTCAGATATGATAGGGCGGCAAAATAGTAGAATTGTGCTTCGCTGCAGTCGTCTTTGCCGTTCCTTAGAATATCCATTGACGTGTTTATGGCCTCAACATAATTGTTCTGGTAATAATATACTCCAGCTAAAGTCGATTTATGTGAGTATTGGAGTGACGGTTTGAATTGTTGGGCAAGTCGGATGGCGCTTTCTAAATAATGCTTGGCGGAATCAGGATGAGTGACGCCATAAATACAGCCAATAGCACCGAGACCATATATAATGTAGTTCGTATCGGCCAAGATACTGTAATAACGTATCGATTCTTTGAAACGAAGTAATGCCGCACTGTCTTGAGAGTATTCTTCCCTGTACAAATCAGCGATTCGGATGTTGATTTGGCCTAGGTTGGGATAGTCTTTGGGGTCGGCGGTGGCTTCAGCGGTCTTGTAGTAGTACATGGCGCTGTCCACGCGGTCCAATTCTTCCATGACGGCGCCCTTGTAGAGGTAGGCGCGGGTGAGCTTCTCACGCTGGCTGCTGTGGGCGCGGTAGTAGTCGATGGCGCGGGTGATGGCGCTGTCGTCGCTGGCCGTGATGTCGGCATAGCACTTGTAGCGCGCCTGGGTCATGAGCAGGTCGCGATAAGCAAGATTGCCTTCGCCCGTGAGGCTGTCGATGGCTGTGAGTGTGGCCAGGGCGCTGTCGGGGGCAGTCCACATCAGGCTATCGGCGGCGACAAGCCGCGCGTCATAGCGGTGCGCACCGCCACAGCCCGTGACCAGGGTCACGAGCACTGCCATGACGGCGATATGGACGAGTCGTTTCATGAGTTCAGCTAAAGGAAGGCCTTCAAGAGTATAAACGGAATCAGTGTGCGGTTTATTGTGTGTAAAACGATGGCGGCCACTCGTGATTGAGAGACCGCCATCGTGTTGATTGTGTGGAGATTACTCCTCGTCGCCGCCTTCGGCCTCGGCCATGGTGGTGAAGACGTTCTGGACGTCGTCATCCTCCTCGACGGCCTCGATGAGGGCCTCAACGTCGGCGCGCTCGGCCTCGGTTACCTCCTTGTAGTCGGCGGGTTCATAAACGAACTCACTGCTCTTGATCTCGAAACCGTTGTCCTCGAGGTACTTCATGATGTCGCCATTGGCAGCGAAGTCGCCCGACACGAGGATTTCCTCCTCGTCCATGGCAAACTCCTCGGCGCCGCAGTCGATGAGCTCGAGTTCAAGCTCGTCGGGGTCGATGCCGTCCTTGGGAGCGACGTGGAAGTAGCACTTGTGGCTGAACATGAAGGCTACACTGCCCGAGTTGCCCAGGCTGCCGCCCTTCTTGTTGAAGTAGTTGCGCAGGTTGGCCACGGTGCGGGTGGTGTTGTCGGTAGCGGTCTCGACCAGGAAAGCGATGCCGTGAGGGCCAAATCCCTCGTAGATGACCTCCTTGTAGTCGCCGGCATCCTTCTCGCTGGCGCGCTTGATGGCGCGCTCGATGTTCTCCTTGGGCATGTTGGCTGCCTTGGCGTTGGCGATGAGGGCGCGCAGGCGCGAGTTGCCTTCAACATCGGGACCACCGGCCTTAACGGCGATGGTGATTTCCTTGCCGATACGTGTAAACGTGCGGGACATGCTGCCCCAGCGTTTCATCTTTCTTGCTTTGCGGTATTCAAAAGCTCTTCCCATAATATATTAAGTTTTAAGTTCTTAGTTTTCAGTTTTAAGCCGCTAGTTTCTAGTTTTTAGTGCTTTAACGGAGCTGGGCGCCCAGTTGGGTCTCCAGGTTCTTGATAATCTTGCTCATGATGGCATCGATCTGCTTGTCGTTGAGGGTCTTCTCGTTGTCTTGCAGAATCATGCTGATGGCGTAGGACTTCTTGCCTGCAGCCAGCTTGTTGCTCTCATAGACGTCGAACAGCGTCATGGACTTCAACAGTTTCTTCTCGGTGCTCTCGACCACGCGGCGGATGTCGTCGTAGGTCACTTTGCGGTCGACGAGCAGCGCCAGGTCGCGGCGCAGGGGCAGCGTCTTGGGCAGGTCGCTGTACTTGATGTCCTTCTTCATGGCCACCTTGCAGGCGAGGTTCCAGTTCACCTGTGCGTAATAGACGGGCTGGTCCACGTCAAATTTCTTGGCAAGTGCCTCGTCCACCACGCCCATCACGGCGATGACCTTGCCGCCGCGGTTGCTGTAGCGCAGGGCGGGACTGAGGGTCTCGTCCTCAAACTGCTCGATGACCAGGTCGCGCAGGTTGATGCCCATGTTGGCGAACATGTTCTCGAGGTCGGCCTTCAGGTCATAGACGTTGAGTGCCCTCACCTTGTCGGCCCACGACTCGTCGTGGTTGTTGCCGGTGAGCCACATCGCCATCTGGGTGCTCTCGCTGTAGGGGGCGAGGGCTTTCTCTTCCTGGCTGATGCTGCCGTCGTGGCTATACACGTTGCCGAACTCATACAGGCGCAGGTTGGGGTTCTTGTGGTTGATGTTGCGTGCGATGCTTTCCAGACCGCCAAAAAGCAACGTTTGGCGCATGACGTTCAAGTCGCTGCTCAGCGGGTTCATGATCTTCACGCACAGGTCGGCGGGATAGGTCGTCAGGCCCTCGTAGTAGGCGCCCACGGTCAACGAGTTGTTCATGATCTCGTGGTAGCCCACGCTGGTGAGCTGGTTGCTCACGGTCTCCTGCATGTCGTCGCGCCAGTCCACGTCGGTCTTGTTCGACAGGCTGGAGTGAACGTCGTTGGTGAGCTCGATGTTGTTGTAGCCGTACACGCGCAGGATGTCCTCGACTACGTCGCAGGGGCGTCGCACGTCCACGCGGTAGGTGGGCACAACGAGCTGCATCTTCTCGTCGTCCTCGGCAGTGATTTCCATCTCCAGGCTCTTGACGATGTCGCGGATGATGTCGTGGGGGATGTCCTTGCCGATGAGGCCTGTCACATAATCATAACGCAGCTCCACGGGGAAGCCGGGGAAGTCGTGGGCCTTCACGTCAACGATGTCGCCGCAGATCTCGCCACCGGCAAGCTCCTTGACGAGCATGGCGGCCAGCTTGAGGTTGTAGATGACCTCGTTGGGGTCGATGCCGCGCTCAAAGCGGAACGACGCGTCGGTGTTCAGGCCAAAGCGGCGTGCCGTCTTGCGGATCCACGTGGGGTGGAAGTAGGCCGACTCCAGGAAGACGTCGGTGGTGCCCTCGGTAACTCCCGAGTCCAGACCGCCGAACACGCCACCGATGCACATCGGCTCCTTGCCGTTGCAGATCATCAGGTCGCGGTCGGTGAGCGTGCGCTCCACGCCGTCAAGGGTGACGAACTTGGTACCGGGCTGCACGGTCCTGACCACGATGCGGTCGCCCTTGACCTTGCTCAGGTCAAAGCAGTGCATGGGTTGTCCGGTGCCCAGCAGTATGTAGTTGGTGATATCGACGATGTTGTTGATGGGACGCTGGCCCACGGCGAGCAGCAGGTCCTTGAGCCACTTGGGGCTCTCCTGCACCTTCACGCCGCGCACGGTCAGTCCGGCATAGCGGGGGCAGGCCTCGGCATTCTCGACGGTGACGGGGATGCCGCCGTCCTTGCGGTCGCTGGCAAAGGCGTCCACGCTGGGCTTGTGCAGGTTGCCGTCCATGCCGTGACGACGCATCCAAGCCGCCAGGTCGCGGGCCACACCGTAGTGCGAGCCGCCGTCGATGCGGTTGGGGGTGAGGTCCACCTCGATGAGGTAGTCGTCCTCGATGCCGTAGTAGTCGGCAGCAGGAGTACCCACCACAGCCTCCTCGGGCAGGACGATGATGCCGTCGTGGCTGGTGCCCACGCCGATCTCGTCCTCGGCACAGATCATGCCCAGCGACTCCTCGCCGCGCATCTTGCTGCGCTTGATGGTGAACTCCTGGTCGCCGTCATAGAGCTTGGTGCCCAGGGTGGCGACGATAACTTTTTGGCCGGCAGCCACGTTGGGGGCGCCGCACACGATTTGCACGGGATCATTGCCGTCGCCCAGGTTGACGGTGGTAATGTGCAGGTGGTCGCTGTTAGGATGGTCGATACAGGTAACTACCTGTCCCACAACCAGTCCGCGAAGACCGCCCTTGATGGTTTCGACTTGCTCGACAGCACCCACTTCCAGACCCAGCGAGGTCAGTGCCTCGGCCACCTGGTCGGGTGTCAGGTCGGTGTCAATATAGCGTTTGAGCCATTTATAGGAAATATTCATAGTGTTGAATAAGATTTATAATCGCTTAAAAACGTGCAAAGTTACAAAAAGTTTGCCGTATAGAGTTTAAAGTACGCAGTTTTTTTAAGAAGGGGTGCCGCGAGCGGGTTTGTCGGTAAAAGGCAGGTGACCGGCGCATCACGCGCGGGCCACCCATGAAAAGCTATGAGAAATTAATAATCGTTATAGTGTGTATAATGCTTTTTCTTGCCCGTGAGGCGATGTGGCGCCGCCGGGCAGTATGTCATTTGGTCAGGATCTTGCTGTTAAGGTAGTTCATGAAGGCATCCTTGTAGTTGTCGCCGATGGGCAAGGACACATCCTCGTCGATGACAACATGGTTCTTCTTGACCTCGCAGATCTTGTTCAGATTGATGATGTAAGAACGGTGGATGCGCATGAACATGTTCGACGGCAGGTGCTCCTCGATTTTCTTCATGCTCAACAGCACGATGACGGGCTTGGGGCGGTCGTCGCAAGAGATGCGCAGGTACTCGCTCATGGCCTCGATGTAACGGATGTTCTTGATGTTCATGCGCACAATCTTGTAGTCGCTCTTGACAAAGATGGTGCCGTCATCATCGACTTGTGTCGTCACATCGGTCATCGCCTGTTGGCGTATTTCGGCGATGTCTTTCACCTTTTGGGCAGCGGTTTCAAACTCATCAAAGCCGTAAGGCTTCAACAGGTAGCCCACAGCATTGGCCTTGTAGCCCTCGATGGCATATTCACTGTAAGCCGTGGTAAAGACCATGATGGGCCCGTGACTGTGGCTCTTTTCCATCGATTTGGCAAAATCGAGGCCATTCAGGTCAGGCATGTTGATGTCGAGGAAAATGGCATCAATCTGCTGCTGGTTAATCACTTTTTGGGCCTCGATGGCACTCTGGCACTGTGCCACCAGTTCCAGGTATGGAATCTTCTTGATGTAGGCCACCAGCTTCTGGAGTGCCAATGGTTCGTCGTCAATTGCAATACACTTGATCATAGCTTTTCTTTTTTCTCTTTAGTTTCAGTTATTGGCTGCAGCCGCATCGGTTGTGCTGGGTTGACAGAAGTCGTCAACGTGTTTCACGGGCAGGTTGAGCAACACATCATAGTCCTGTTCGCCGTCGTTGATGTCGAGCGAGTAATCGTTGCCGTAGATGAGTTCCAGACGCTTGGTGACGTTGTTCAGGCCCACGCCGCCATACTCGTGCTTGGCGTGGCTCTTGGTGTTGCGGCAGTGGAACAGCAGTCGTCCGTCTTTCTTCTCGATGCCGATATCAATAGTAGATGGCTCGTTATAGAACACGCCGTGCTTGAAGGCGTTTTCCACAAACGGGATGAACACCAGTGGGGCGATGGCGACGTTGTCATGGGCATTCTCGGGCACATTCAGGCGCACTTTCACCTGGTCGTTGTAACGCAACTTCATCAGGTTCAGATACTTCTTGAGGAAGATGACCGCATTGTCGAGGGTGACATACTGATTGTCGCTCTCGTAGAGCAGGTATCGCATCATCCTGGACATGTCCACGATGCTGTCCTTGGCCTGTTCGGGGTCGATGTCCACCAGGGCATGGATGTTGTTGAGCGTGTTCATGATGAAGTGCGGGTTGATCTGGTACCGCAGGTAGTCCAGCTCCTGCTTGAGGCTCTGCTCCTTGAGCTTGGCCAGGTGTTTCTTCTCTTCCTCACTCTGGAAACAGTATTTCATGCCCAGGTTGGCACCAATCATCATGATGACAATGAAAAAGACCGAGACGTCGTGCTTGTCCACAGGTGGATGGCCCTTGGGAGGGCGTGGAGGCGGCATTTCACTTTCAGTGGGTGAAATGAGTGGAGCCCCATTGGGCTTATGGGCGCACTCGACCAGCTGGAAAAGGGTAACAAGAACCACACAAGAAATGAGGTACTGCTTGAGGCGCTTGTGCTTGACGAGGATGGGGGCCAGCACATGGTTGTGAATCAGGAAAACGATAAAGAAAACCAGCAGCGAGACCCACGATTCGGCGAGAGAATGCCAAATCCATGCTGAGTCGGTTGACGCATCATCGTGATGGAACAAAAGACTCACCAGCGGTGACAAGAACAAGATGACCCACACGATGGTGTAGATGATGGTTTCCTGTCTGGTCTGTTTGTGAAAAATGCTCATATTTCGGCTGTTCTCATTGCTTTGGCTAACAAAGGTAGGCTATTCGCCGGTGAACACAAAATTTTTTCAATCATCAATGTGAATGTATCAATAAACCGCCCCTATAGCGGTAGCAATAGGGACGGTTACTGATGTTGCGGGAGACGAGAACGGCGCGTCAATGCCAGATGTAGGTAATTGTACCGAAGGCCTCGGTCATGGTGTTCTTGGGGACCGAGAAGCGGGACTTCAAGGCTGCCTGCTCACAGGCGCGGCGCACCTCGGGATGCGAGGCCAGGTCGCCCGAAGCGCCCGTGGCCGTGGCCTTGACAACTTGTCCGCGCGGGTTAACGGTGACCTTCACGTTGACGCGTCCCGACCACTTGCTGTTGGGCACGGGTTTGGCCCAGTAGTCGAGGGTGTAGCCCACGAGTCCGGTGATACCGGGTTTGCCGGTCAAGACACCCTGATTGGAGTTGCCTCCGGTGGAGCCTTGCTGTCCGCCACCGTTGCCACCTGCATTGCCAAAGGCGTTTTTCACCCTGTTGTTGGTGGCGTTGCTGGTGGATTTCTGCTCGTTGGTGTTCTTGGCCTTGGTCTCTTGGGCCTCGGCTTTCTTGTCTTTAGCCTTGGGCTTTTCTACCTGTTTGTCGTTCTCCCTGGTGGGGCCGGCCTTCTTGGGCTCGGCCTCCTTGGGCTGTTCCTTCACCTTGTGGGGCGATTCGGCCTTTTGGGTAACCAGTGGCGGAGTCTTGTGGTTGACTTCGCCGGCATCTTCCATGTCGTCGGCCTCGATATCGGGGTCGTCGCCCTCTTGTGGCGATGCGCTCTGGTCGGCCGACTGCTGGTCCATGAGGTCGTTCTGGACGTTGTCCATGGTGTTACCCAGCATCACATATTCGCCACCAAACAAGATGGAATCCTGTGCCAGATGCGTCAGGTCAGGCATGTTGGGTGCCTGCTCATAGCGCAGCGTGAAGCGCAGGAGCAACGCCAGCGTGCCCACCGTGATGAGCAGGGTGAGCAGCAGAGCCCAAAGGCTATTTTTGCGGCGATCTTCTTCCATCGTGATGACGTGTTACAAGGTGTTGGGGATGGGTTCGGTGACCATCGTCTGGTCGGCGACGGGTTCTTCAACGGGGCCGAAGGTGGCCTCGCTGGGCTTGGTGGCCAGGACGATTTTCACGCCCTGCTTGGAACCCTTGTCCAGAATCTCGACAATCTTGCCGTAGTTCACTTCCTCGTCGGCATAGACGGCGACAAACTCGTCGGGGTTGCCGGCCTTGAGGGCCTGCATGAAGCCTTCGAGCTGCTCGGGAGCGATGGGCAAGAGGTCACTCTCGCCGGTCTCGCTGGTCTGCGTGGCATACATGTTGAGGTCCTTGTCCACATAGATGCGTGTCGATGGCTTAATGGCTGTCTGCTCGCTGCTCTGCGGCAGGTTCACCTCCAGCGCCGACGGGAAGACGAACGTCGAGGTGACCATGAAGAAGATCAGCAGCAGGAAGATGACGTCGGTCATCGATGCCATGCTGAACATCGACAGGGTATTATGCTGTCTCTTGAGTGCCATAGTTTTTTTCAGTTGTAAGTTTTTAGTTGTTAGTTGGCATCCGCCTAATTCCTAACTCTTAACTCCTGATTCCTAAATTACTTGGCCGGCTCGTTGAGCAGGTCCATGAATTCCATTGTTTTGCCCTCGAGCTTGTTCATCACCTTGTTGACGCGCGAGGTGAGGTAGTTGTAGGCAAACAGGGCCACAATACCCACAATCAGACCGGCGACGGTGGTCACCAGGGCCTGGTAGATGCCGCTGGCAAGGATGGTAACGTTGCTGTTGTTGCCGGCACTGGCGAGCTGGAAGAAGGCTTGTACCATACCGGTAACGGTACCCAAGAAACCGATCATGGGAGCGCCGGCAGCGGTGGTGGCCAGCCAGTTGAAGCCTTTCTCAAGCTTGGCAATCTCCATGTTGCCCACGTTCTCGATTGACACGAGCACGTCGTTCATGGGACGTCCGATGCGGGTCACACCCTTCTCGATCATGCGCGAGTAGGGGGTGTTGGTATCGTGGCACAGCGTGAGTGCCTGGTCAACCTCGCCGCGGTGGATGTATTCCTTGATGCGGTCCATGAAGGAGTTGTCCTGACGGTTGGCACGGTTGATGGCGAACAGGCGTTCAAAGAAGATATAGATGCTTACGATGGCCAGGATTGCCAGGGGAATCATGAGCCATCCGCCTGCCATGGTGAGGTCCCATACCGAGAGCTCCTTGACAACGGGCTCGGCAGCAGCGGGTGCGGTTGCCGCAGCAACGGCGGCGACACTGTCGGTAACAACCTGTGCGGCACTGTCCATGGCCTGCTGCAGGGTGTCGGCAGCCTGCTGAATCATCGTGTCGGCAGGCGTTACTTGGGCAAGAATCATGTTGGGAATTGACATAATTATTTCTTAATTCGTTATATTTTTTGGTTACTCTTTAATTAACGTGAAAAACCGCTTTTTATTTCAGGCATTCCTTATATGCCTTGATGGTGGCCTCAAGTCCCAGGTACAGCGCGTCGGCGATGAGGGCGTGCCCGATGGAAACTTCCATCAAGTGGGGCACATGCTGCTGGAAGAACTTGAGGTTCTTGAGGTTCAGGTCGTGGCCGGCGTTCAGGCCCAGTCCCACGCTGTGGGCGGCCAGTGCGGCGGCGGTGAAGGGAGCGACGGCGCGCTCGGGATCGGTCTCAAATTGCTCGGCAAACGGGCCGGTGTACAGTTCCACGCGGTCGGCGCCGGTGCGTGCAGCGGCACGGATGTTGTCCAGGTCGGTGCCCACAAAGATGCTCGTGCGCACGCCGGCTTCCTTCAGGCGGTCAACTACGCCGGTCAGGAATTCCATGTTGGGCTCCACATCCCATCCGGCCGACGAAGTGAGGGCCGTGGGGGCATCGGGGACCAAAGTGGCCTGTGTGGGCCTCACGGCGAGCACCAGTTCCAAAAACTGCTCGCTGGGATAGCCCTCGATATTGAATTCGGTGCGCACCAGTGGGCGCAGGGCAAACACGTCGCTGCGGCGTATGTGACGCTCGTCGGGACGCGGGTGTACAGTGATGCCATTGGCTCCAAAACGCTCGCAGTCCATGGCAACTTGTGGTACATCAGGTATATTGCCGCCTCGCGCGTTGCGCAGGGTGGCTATCTTGTTGACATTTACACTCAGGTTGATCATGATTAAAATTAAAGTCTGTTTGTAGTGCTATCTTCTACAAACTGCAAAAGTAGCCAAATTTTTTCACATAGCTGTGGTAAGGAATGTGAAATTTGGCTAAATAAGGTTTTAGGTTTTAGGCATTAGGTGTTAGGTATTGGGAGACACTCCCTAACGCCTAAAACCTAGTGTCTATTCCTTCAGTCGGCTGTCGATAATGATGGTCACGGGGCCGTCGTTGACGAGTGCAACCTGCATCTCGGCACCAAAGACGCCCTTCTTCGTGGGCTTGCCCAGCATGCTGGCCACCTCGTCGCAGTAGGCATCGTACAGGGGCACGGCCAGGTCGTGGCCTGCAGCGTGGATATAGCTGGGACGGTTGCCCTTCTTGGTCGAGGCGTTGAGGGTGAACTGGCTCACGGCGAGCACTTCGCCACCTGCATCGATAATATTGCGGTTCATCACGCCCTGCTCGTCGTCAAAGATGCGCAGGTTCACTGTCTTTTGCGCCAGCCAGCGCATGTCATCGGCGGTATCGCCCTCACGGACGCCCACCAGCACCATCAGCCCGGGGCCGATGGTGCTGTGCAACTGTCCGTCGATGGTGACCGAGGCTTCGGTCACCCGTTGTATGACTATTCTCATTATTTGAGTTTTTATTTGTTAGTCTTTAGTCCTTAGTTTCTAGTCTTTAAACTTTAAACTCTAAACTCTAAACTCTAAACTTCAGTCCCTAAAACTTTAGGGACTGAATATCTCACTTCATCCACTTGAACAGGTCGCTGAAGCTGGCCTTCTTGCCGTAGTGCAGGATACCGCGGCGGTAGATGCGTGCGGCGAGCCAGGTGATGAAGAGCGCGGTGCCGAACAGCAGGGCGATGCTCAATATCAGTTGCCACGTGGGAACGCCGAAGGGCAACCTCACCATCATCACCACGGGTGAGGTGAACGGGATGATGGAGCACCACACCGACATGGGACCCATGGGATTCTCGGCACAGGCGATGCCGGCATAGAAAGCGATGAGCATGATCAGGATGACGGGCGTGGTGAACTGTGAGGCGTCACTGGCCTGGTCAACGGCTGAGCCCAGTCCTGCAAACAAAGCGCTGTAGAGCAGGTATCCGCCCAGGAAGTAGATGATGAAGTTGAGAATGATGGGCACATAGTTGATGGACAAGACTTGTTTCATGACGTCTTGCATGAATCCCGAGTCTTGGGCAGCAGCCATAGCCTCAGGCGGAACGGATCCGGTTGTCATGCCGCTCAGGCCAAAGGAACTACCCGCGATGGTGCCGACGATGCCCAGCAGCACAATCCAAATGGCCATCTGGGTTAAGCCGACGAGCCCAACACCGATGATTTTGCCCAGCATGAGCTGGAAGGGACGGCAACTGCTCACCACGACTTCGACAATGCGGTTGGTCTTCTCCTCGATGACGCTGTTCATGATCATTGCGCCATACATGAGCACGAACATATAGGTGATGAACGACAGCAAGAAGCCCAGGCCCATGGCGGCATCGGTCGAGGATTCCTGCTCGCCCTCTTCGCTCCACTTGATCGAACGAACGTCCACATCGACGTGTGCCTGATCTACCATCTGCTGCAGGTTAGGGATGCCCATCGCGGCGAGGTGGGCGCTCTCGATGGTGTCGGCCAGGACGTTGCGCACACTCGATACCAGGGCGGGGGTGATGGTTCCCTCGCTGAAGATGTTGATCACGCCGGTGCTGTCCACATCGCGCGGGATGATGATGATGGCGTCTAGGCTGCCATTGGCCTTGTCATAGAACTCGCGGGCATTGGTCACGGTGTCGCCCTTGATGGCGACAAAGCTGTACATGTCGTCGCTGTGCAGTGCTGCGGCATAGCGGCCCGTCTCGTCGATGACGGCAATCTGCTGGGTGTCGCTGCCCTTGTCGTTGAGATAGGCCAACCCGATGGGAACGGCCATGATGAGGATGAACAGCAGGGGCATGCCCAAGGTCATGAATATGAATGATTTGCGCCCGACTATCGACAAGTATTCACGGGCGATGATGAGGCGAAGCTTATTCATTGTTCTGTAGCGTTTTTGGATTTGACGGTTTCGATGAAAATCTCGTTCATGCTGGGCAGCACCTCGGTGAAGCCCGTCAGGTGGTAGTGCTCGTTGAGCCAGTTGATGGCGTCGCGCACGTTAACGCCCTGGGCGAGCTTGATGCGGGTGTCCTGCTTTTTCACGGGGTCGGGAGGCAGGATCGTGAAGAGGGCGTCGTTGGCCTCGATCTTGTCGGGTGTCTGCACCGCGATGATGTTCTTCTTGTGCTGCTGTTTCACCTCGTCGACGCTGCCGGTGAGCACCACCTGGGCATGGTTGAGCAGGGTGATCTGCTGGCACACTTCCTCGACCGATGCCATGTTGTGGGTCGAGAACAGGATGGTGCTGGGATCTCGACCTTCAACTGCTCGGCATTCACGGGGTCGAAGCCCGAGAACGGCTCGTCGAAAATCAACAGCGGGGGACGGTGGATGACAGTGCCGATGAACTGCACCTTTTGCTGCATACCCTTGGACAGGTTCTCGACCCGCTTGTTTTCCCACTCCTTGAGGTCAAAGCGGTCGAGCCACCAGTGCATCGATGCCACGGCATCGGCCTTGGTCATGCCCTTGAGCCGTCCCAGATACACGATGTGGTCACCCACCTTCATTTTCTTGTACAGGCCGCGCTCCTCGGGCAGGTAACCGATGTGGGCGATGTCGTCGTCGGTCATCTGCTTGCCGTTGAGGGTCACGGTGCCCTCGTCGGCCGCGAGGATGCGGTTGATGATGCGGATCAGGGTGCTCTTGCCGGCGCCGTTGGGTCCCAACAGGCCGTAGATAATGCCCTGTTCCACCTGCATGGAAACGCCGTTGAGAGCGGTATGCTCCTCGTAGCGCTTCACCACGTTGTTGATGTCAAGATAAGCCATTGTATTTTAGTTTTAGTTTCTAGTCCTTAGTTGTTAGTTCTTTGTTGATACTTGCAAAGATAAGCAACTCTTGCCCTTTAGACGTCATCAACCCGTTGAAAACTACAAAAACTTCCAGAAAAATGCTATTGGTGCCCGCTATCAATTATCTAATGGGTGACATTAGTGTCCACTAAAAAATCATAAAAGTTCTTTGAAATTATTGAAATTCAGTTAGTTAAGTCGGTTTTTGGCGCGAACGGATTTGAAATTATCTTTG
>ONKU01000006.1 GCA_900318535.1 uncultured Prevotellaceae bacterium
GGGAGGCTTTTGGGAAATAATATTATGCATTTGAATAAAACAAAGGTTAAATACGTTAATTTTGCCTCCTTATTTCTGACATTGTCCAACCCTCAATCCGCCTCTCTACCGTTTAATGTATAAGTTGTTGATTATCAATGCTTAATATATTCGAAGGTTGTTTTTGTCCTATTTTTTATGAAAAAAATATCACCTTTGCAGTACATGCTTTAGCTGAGTACGTTAAACTAAGTCAAAAGTGTTAAATGTGAAGGCTTTGAAAGTTGTACTTCAAAACTCTACCATATTTGTACCGTTTAATATATAAATACCTGATGTTCAATAATTTGCATTTTCTGCATCGGCAAATGATGCTCTTTTGGGAGAAAATAGCTTATCCACCGAAATCAGTTTGCGAGGACAAAACGAGAGAGTGTTTCGCGAACAAATGGGTTGTCGTCACAGGAGCGACATCGGGCATTGGCGAAGCGTTGACACTGAGGCTGATCCGCGCAAAAGCAAACCTCTATTTGATTGCCCGGAATGAACAGAAATTAAAGGAGTTGTGCAGCAAGGCCAGGGAGAATGGTTGTGAAGCCTTTTATGACTCCATCGATCTGAGGGAGCGCGAGCAGTTAGACGCCCTTTGCACAACATTAAGAGACAGGATCCCTGCTGTGTCCTATTTCTTTTACAACGCGGGGAAATCCATCAATAGAACAATCAATGACTCCATCGACAGGATGCATGATTATGACCGCACCATGGATTTGAATTATCGTTCAATGGTAGCGTTGTCTTTGGCCCTGATGCCTGCCTTAAGAGAAACTAGAGGCCGCATTGTTTATACTTCATCGGTAAGCAGCCGATATCCTTTCATCCCAGGATGGTCAGCTTATCATGCATCCAAATGTGCCGCCAATGCATGGTGCAGGACAGCCCGCAGGGAATTCAAGCCACTTGGGGTAAAGGTACAGATCGCATACATGCCTCTAGTCCACACGCCGATGTCGGATGTGAATGAGAGATACCAGAACATGCCTGCATATTCCGCAGACGATGCGGCCTGCATCCTGTTGCAATTGGCGATGAGCGATAAGTTCTGTTACAAACCATGGTGGGCTTTATAGGGGGTAAGGACATCCATGAATAGGGCTATTATTGCAAAACTCAGCAAGCTGCACATCATCACGCCAGGTGGAATTTATCATTTGGCTAAAAGTTTTGTCCAGGATGGCATTTCACTGATGGCATTATTGAGATTTTCGGCCCATTATTACCCCAATCGGTACGCCTTGGTTTCAGAGGGGAAGAAGTTAACTTACAAAGAGGTGTACGAGTCCGCCAATCAACTGGCCAAAGTATTGTTTTCGGATTACGGTCTGAAAGCGGGAATGTGTGTCGGACTGTTGTGCAGGAGTCACATGATGGGAGCATTGCTGTTACCGGCCTTGTCACGTCTTGGCGCCAATGTGAAGCTGCTGAATACCGGCATGGCCCAGTGCAAGTTGAGCGACTTGATCAACAAGAACAAATTTGATTTGCTCATCTATGACCCGGAATTGAAAAACGCGCTCATCCCCGTTGGCCTGCCATGTGCAACAGTAGGCACCAAGGATTTATACCACAAGCTTTCAAACAAGGACATGAGCCACGACCTGCACATCCCACACATCAAGCGAGGGGGCGAGATATCGGTATTCACGGGTGGCACAAGCGGGAAATACAAGGAAGCACCAAGGAGGATGTCTGTTTTTCAGTTCCTGCCTCCGTTTTTTGCGTTGTTGGAAAAACTGCGTATCGATGAGTATGACAGTGTGTTTTTGCCACTACCCGTGTATCACGGTTTTGGGCTGGCCACCCTCATCATATCACTCCTGATGGGCAAGAAAGTTTGCCTTGTGAAGCATTTTGATGCCGATGATGCCCTGAAAACCATATCCGAAGAAAAGATAGAAGTACTGCCTGTTGTTCCCGCAATGCTTGCCCGCTTGTGGCAGGCTGAGAATGCCGCTGCACTGATGAAATCGGTACGGTGTGTCATTTGTGGCGGGGACCGACTTGACAGGAAATGGATTACTGTAACAAACGAATACCTGGGCAATGTCGTCTATAATCTCTTTGGCACATCCGAGGCGGGATTCTTTATGGTAGCGTCCCCCGACGACCTGTCAAAAAATGAAGAAGTCACCATCGGCAGGCCCATATCAGGAGTGAAATGTCAAATCAAGGATATCGACAGCAATGGGACAGGATCGCTGTGGGTTCGTTCAAGTTGGGCGATGATCAACATGAAAGACAAATGGCAAGACACAGGCGACCTGGTTTACCGCAATTCTGAAGGCTGTTACTTCTATCGGGGCAGGACAGACAATATGGTGGTCTGTGGCGGTGAGAATGTCTATCCCGAAAATGTCGAGAGAGTCATCAACGGGCATCCTGGCGTGTTGGCCTCGATAGTATTCCCGGTCTCAGATCCTCAATTCGGGACCGTGCTGAATGCCCATGTCGAACTCATCCCCGACTCGTCCTTGACTGCTGATGAACTTAAATCCTGGTTGCATTCACGTCTATCCCGTGCCGAAATGCCCCATCTCATATCGATTCAACCCGTCCATGTCTGTGAAACAGGGAAGAAGGCACGAGACAATAGAATCCAATAAAAAAACCGGAAAGATTTGTATCAGACTTGCACGTTTTTCCTATTTTTGTGCTCAATATCACACCAATATCCAACATTATGAGACAAAGAAATATCATTGCACTTGTTTTGGCAGTGCTCGTGCTGCTGCCGAGCCACGTTTGGGCGCAGTTTAATTGGCCATATACCATCCAGGACGGGACTATCGTGACCGAGGTGCCAGTGCGGCCTGGAGGGCAGCAGTCGGCGCTGGGGCTTGCAGTGGAAAAGATTCCTGTCGTTAGGGTGGCGTTTGTCGGTTTGGGGATGCGTGGCCCTGATGCGGTAGAGCGTTGGACGCATATTCCCGGCATCGAGGTGAAGGCCTTGTGTGACCACGAGCGCGACCGTGCCGAGGCCTGTCAGGAAATCCTGCGCAAGGCGTCGATGCCCGCCGCCGATGTCTATTACGGCGAAGACGGGTATAAGGACCTGTGCCGCCGCAACGACATCGACCTGGTGTATATCGCGACCGACTGGCTCCACCATTACCTGATTGCACGCGAGGCGCTGGAACATGGCCATCACGTGGCTATCGAGGTGCCTTCGGCGATGAACATGACCGAAATCTGGTCGTTGATCAACCTGAGCGAGAGCAAGCGCCTGCATGTGATGATGCTCGAGAACTGCTGCTATGACTTCTTTGAGCTCAACTCGCTGTACATGGCTCAGAGGGGTCTGCTGGGCGAAGTCATCTATGTGCAAGGCGCTTATCGCCATGAGCTGTCGCCCTATTGGGACGAATATTGGAAACGCGGTGCCGATGACAAACTAGGGTGGCGCCTGGACTACAATAGCAAGTTCCGCGGAGACGTCTATCCCACCCATGGCCTGGGACCCATCGCGCAAGTGCTTAACCTTCACCGCGGCGACCGCATGAGAACGCTTGTGGCGATGGATACCCGCTCCTTCAATGGCCAGGAACTGTTCAAGGCCCGCACAGGCGAGTATTGCCCCGACTTCAAGAACGGTGACCACACTACTACACTCATCTCAACCGAGAAGGGCAAGGTCATCGAGATCCACCACAACGTGATGACGCCGCAGCCCTATAACCGCATGTACCAACTCACCGGCACCAAGGGCTTTGTCAACAAATATCCCGTCGAGGGCTTTGCACTGGCCACCGAGGTGATGAAAAAGGCCGGTGTCAACGTCAGCAAGGATTACACTGGCCACTCCTACCTGAACAAAGAGGATACCGAGGCGCTCCTGCAGAGGTTCACCTCGCCTCTCGTGAAACGATACGGCGAGGAGGCCAAGGAAGTGGGCGGACACGGCGGCATGGACTTCATCATGGACTCGCGCCTGGTCTATTGCCTGCAAAACGGGCTACCGCTCGACATTGACGTGTATGATCTGGCCGAATGGTGCTGCCTGGCCGAACTGGGCAGCCTCTCGATGAACAACGGCAACAAGCCTGTACAGGTGCCCGATTTCACCCGAGGCGAGTGGAGCAGGTTCCGTGGATACCGCCATGCCTGGGCCAAGCCCGAGGACGAGGCCGCCACACGCGCCGCGGCTATGGAATTCACCAAGCAACTGAAAGCCAAGGGCGCCAAGTATTGGGAGAAAGCAGCTGGCGCTGCTGATTAGAGATTAGAGATTAGTGATTATTCGCAATAATTGAATGCGGATGCCAAATTTGTTTAATTAGCGCAATTCGTAGTTTAAAAGAAAATGGAAACTATTGATACTGCCAGCATTCTGGCGCAATTT
This sequence comes from uncultured Prevotellaceae bacterium, assembly GCA_900318535.1. Classification (GTDB taxonomy): domain Bacteria; phylum Bacteroidota; class Bacteroidia; order Bacteroidales; family Muribaculaceae; genus Sodaliphilus. The sequence continues at coordinate 4,379 of ONKU01000006.1, forward strand.
GAAATAAAGGGCTTGGTCAAGAAGGTTAAGCCGTTGGGCAACGGACTCATCAACGACACTTACCACGTCGTTACCGACGGCGACGCGCCCGACTATGTGCTGCAACGCATCAACAACGCCATCTTTCAGGACGTGGACCTGCTGCAGCACAATATCGAGGTAGTGACGGCGCACATCCGCCACAAGCTGAAAGCCAGCGGCACGACCGACATCGACCGCCGCGTGCTGCAATTTGTCAAGGCCCGTGACGGCAAGACTTACTACCGCGACGAGGCCGACCGCTACTGGCGCGTGATGGTGTATATCCCCGATACCGTCACCCAAGAGGCCGTCACGCCCGAGAGCGCCTACGATTGCGGCAAGGCCTTCGGCAATTTTGAAAAGATGCTGGTCGATGTGCCCGAACCGTTGGGCGAGACCATCCCCGATTTCCACAATATGGAACTGCGCATGCGCCAACTGCGCGAAGCCGTCCAGAACGATGCCGCAGGCCGTCTCGACGAGGTGCGGGACATGATTGACGAGCTGGAACGCGATGCCGACGAGATGTGCCAGGCCGAGCGCCTCTACCGCGAGGGCCGTCTGCCCAAACGCATCTGCCACTGCGACACCAAAGTCAACAACATGCTGTTTGACCAGCAGGGCCAAGTGCTGTGTGTCATCGACCTCGACACCGTAATGCCCTCGTTCATCTTCTCGGACTACGGCGACTTCCTGCGCACTGGCGCCAACTTCACAGCCGAGGACGACCCCGACCTGTCACGCGTGGGCTTCAACGAGGAAATTTTCAAGGCTTTCACGAGAGGTTACCTGGAGTCGGCCCGCGAGTTCCTCACACCCATTGAGGTGGAGCATCTACCCTATGCCGTGGCCCTGTTCCCCTTCATGCAGTGTGTGCGGTTCCTCACCGACTACATCAACGGCGACACCTACTACAAAATCAAATATCCGACCCACAACCTGGACCGCACCCGCAACCAACTCGCGCTGTATCGCGACGTGCGCCGTCACGACCAGATGATGGCCGCCTTCATCCACACACTGCTATAAAGTCCCCTCGCTAAGACGCGAAGGCGCAAATTTTTTGGGCAATAGCTCGCAATAAAGACACAGGGAGACGCAAGATTTTGCGTCTCTACTTTTTAAAACGCCACGTTTTTTTTGCTATTGATGTCACCTTTTGGCTTCCTAGCTTGTTTTATTGGTGAACTGGTTCAAGAAAACAGAAGTTTAACAATTCAAATTCAATAAAAAATGGATCATCTAACTGAAATATTAGTGCCGATTGCCTGCGGTTGCGTTCTTCCCATCGTTGCCATTTTATCGGGTGTCCGTAAGAAGATGAATGAGACCAACCAACGCACTCAAATCGTGCTGGCCGCTATCGAGAAAAATCCCGAAATGGACATCGAGGAACTCATGAAGAAGATTTCCCGCAATGGGAAACTGCTAAAGGAGAAACTGCTCACGAAACTGCTGTGGGGATGCCTCACCACACTGCTCGGTATTGGATTGATAGGCTTTGGTATCTATCTTGGTGCTAATCATCTTGGCGGCACCGATGACCCCATGACAGCCGTCTGCTTTGGCCTGGCAGCCCTTGGAGTAGGCATTGCATTTCTTGTCAATTACGGTGTTGGTAAGAAGATGCTCGCCAAGGAGATAGAGGCCGAGGAGAAGAGTGTGACTGAGCAAGCGTAACCTGTGACCCGCGAAGACTTCATAGCGCATGTGGAACGTGAGCAAGAGGCCCTGCGAGGTTTCTTGCTCGCCCTGTGCTGCGGCAACAAGAGCGACGCCGATGATTTGGCTCAGGATGCCCTGGTCAAGGCTTACCTCTCGTTGGCGGGCTATCAGAATAAAGGGAAGTTCCGCGCATGGCTTTTCAAGATTGCCTACAACACGTTCCTCAACCACAAGGCGGGATGCCGCACGATGGACAGCATCGACGAGGCGCGGACCTTCATCGGCGGTACCGAGGCCGATGCTTCGTTCGAGCACCAGGGCCTCTACCTCGCCCTGCGTACCCTGCCGCCCAAGGAACGCTCGGCCATCACGCTGTTTTACCTCAACGGATACAGCATCAAGGAGATCGCAGTCATTACCGATACATCGGAAGGAGCAGTCAAACAACAACTCTCACGGGGACGTGACAAACTAAAAGCCAAAATTAGAGCAAGTTGAGAGGTGAACAAAAAGGATTTATTCTTTTTTTAACCCGAGACGCAGCCTAATTTATCAAAACTACAGTTATGAACAAAGATAAAGCACTTGAGGAACTTTTCCTCGCCAATAAGCCACACTTCGATGACAGTGACGCCTTCATGGCCTCACTCACCAAACGCTTGGACGCAGTAGAGTATATCAAACAACACCAAGAGGCGACCATACGACGTTACAAGATGGCTGTCGTTGTCGCATTTCTTGCAGGACTTGTTGTTGGTGGCATTGCCATCGCTTACCTACTCGAGTCACCGACCGATGCCCCCCTCTTTAATTTCGACACGCACAACATCTTCGTCCTGGAATGGCTTTGCAGCAACTCCCGATTAATCACCGTCAGTGCCATCTCATTGATGATGACAGTTGGCATCACCTCCTTCTTCGGCAATATTCAAGAAGTCCTGCGCATGCGCCAGTCACTCCAACATTGACAGGAGGAAAACAACAAATACAATAAATACAAGGGCTTCCGCACTCTTGATATTAAAAACAACTCAAACAACTATTACAACTTTTTTATTATGTTGTTTGAGTTGTTTAAGTTGTCTTTAATTAAAGCTATGGTTTGTATTTATTGTACTTATTGTCTTCCTTTTGTTGTTTTGTTGTTGTATTATGCCCAGCGGAAGTTTTCAGTGCCGGCGCCGAGTTCGAAGTGGTATTTGGCGATGCCCAGGTCCATGTGGGTGTAGCCAATCAGCGAGAAGCCTTTCTTGGCGCGTACGCGTGGCAGTTGGCCTTCCTCGGCTGGCAAGAATTCAAACGAGAATTTTTGCTGATTGACGGCCGTGGGAGCTAGTAAGGCGGCCTCAACACCACGACGGAACCAGTCGGGGGTATCCTCACTGACGTTGCTCACCTGGTCGATGCGCTTGATCTTGTGCGCCACACCCTGAGTCTCGCCATAGCCGATAGAGATATAGGCCTGGATGGCCTCGCCGTCATTGAGCACATAGGTCCCGGGTATCTTGGTATAACTGAGTCCAACCCAACAGGTGTTCAGCCCGAGCGTCTGGGCAAACAATACCAGTTGTTCGCCGTAGTAGCCGATGCGGTCGTCAAGGTCATCAGCCTTTTGACCAATCATGACGAGGTAATTGGTCACCCCACGGAACTTCCCATACCTGGCAAAGGGACCCAGGAAAGCCTTGGGCTCGTTCTGTATCAGCTGGATGTGCAGTCTCCCCTCGCGGTTCACCTCGGCTATTTTCTCTTCCAGCGCACGAACGTGTGCATCTTCGAGCGGTTGCGGTTTGTAGGCCCTCACACTATGTCGGGCCTGAATGGCTTCTTGCAGTGTCATCATCGATTATTTCAATATTACTGAACTAAATAACGTTTATAGATTTGCCAAGCGGATTGCAGGGCGCTTTCGTCATAGGCGCCATCGAAGAATTGTGCATGGCAATCGTCCTTGAAAGGTGCCCAGTTGCCGCAGATGATGCCATCATGGGCGACAATGGGCTGGAAGATGCCGCTATTGTTGTGGGCGCGGTGGGTATGCTCCGTCGGGAGGACGATGTCACGGCTCTTGTAGCCGATGAGGTATTCGTCGTAGGGCGGAATCAAGAGGCATTTGCCCGTGCGAAAACCCCGTGTGCGGCAGTCATCCGTCAGATAGAATTCCCTACCCTTCCATTTCACAGTGTGAATCGTGTTGCCCAGCAAGGCAATGCCCTTGCGGCAGTCGCCGATGTTCAGCCCTGACCACCACACGAAGTCCTCCAATGTAGCCGGCTGGCGGCTTTGGAAATAGTTGTGGGCAAAGCGCATCAGGGCCTCGTCACGGTCGATAGCGTTTCGCGGCCCCACTTTACCGGCCGCCAAAGCATAGGTGGCCTTCATGGGCAACAGGTCGCCGCTGCACAGTGTCCCCGTCAGTTCGGCCATGCGGATGTGATAGGACAGCCTGTGGGCATCCATGCTGATATCCCGTTCGGCTAGAGCCTGGACGATGTCCTCTTTTGTTATGCTCCTCTTGTCGGCAGCAGTCTGGGCAAGGATGTCACAGATGTCCATCTGCTCCTTTTCAGGAATAGAAATCCGGTTGCTGCTCATCCATCCGCGGGTGACAGCGATGGCCTTGGGAGCACACAGGTCGAGCATCCACCAGTAATCGTCGGCCGCAACCAGCTGCCATGTACCGCGCATCAGGTGCAGGCGGATGATGCGTCCGCCATCGAAGGCCGCCTTGAAGGCCCGTGCTGACGGCTTGTGCGTACGCATCGCCACCGCCCATCGCATCATGCGGTACTCCTGTGCCTGGATGGCGCCCATGTGGCTGACCACCTGCGCAGGATCGCTGAACTGCGGTGCGGCAAGCTGCTGATTGAGAAGTCGGATGGCTATCGGATTCATCTCCTTTTTCCCTTTTTCAGGCGAGCCGTGAGGTCTCGGGCATCGGTGAGGATGTTCCAGATGCCGTCTTCGCTCAGGACTCCGCGCTTGAGGTCGGCAGGCAAGCGGCCGGCCTCGTCATCGGCCAGGTCCTGCTTCCACAGGTCGCTGCCGTAGTACTCGTTGAGGGCGGCGATAGCCTCTTGGGCATCTTCCCACTTGTCGAGGGCGACCTCGAGGCGCTTCACGGCCGCCGTGACACGATTGAGGTGCCGCTCCATCTGGCGGATGCGCGCTAATTGTTTCTTGTTGTCACTCATCGCGTTACTTGATGTATTTCACCTTGGACTCGTCGCGGGGCTTGGCATCGGGCTTCTCGGCGGGATAGCCGATGGCGATGATGTAGTTGAGCTTGTAGTCCTCGGGGATGTCGAGACGCTCGAGGAAGAATTTGCACTTCTCGTTCGCCAGCAGGAAGCGCACGGGACCGCCCAGGCAGCAGGTGCCCAATCCTAGCGACTGCGCCGCCAGCATCATGTTCTCGCCCAGCAGACCGGCATCCAGTTCACCGCCGCCCTTGGCAGGGGTGCAAACGCAGATGAGGTTGGGTGCGTTGCGGAACATATTCTTGAAATTGGGGTCACGGGCGACCTGGTCGGGGTTCTCCTGCATGAAGACCTCGTTGACATCGGCGATGAGCTGCTGGTCCTCGACCACGCGGACGATCCACGGCTGGCGGTTCATGCCACTGGGCGCATTAATACCCGCACGCACCACGACCTCCAAGAGTTCATGCTCCACGGGCTTATCCAGGTACTGGCGCACCGAGCGACGCGCCATGATATTGTTGATTACCTCATTTTCATACACACTCTGGGCCGTCATGCCCACTACGCTCAACATAGCCATAAAGCAAAAAATCAATCGTTTCATTTCTCTTTAACCTTTAAACTTTAAACTAAAACACTACCTGGCGCTCGGGAGCCGAGAAGGAGCAGAAACATGCCGTGGCATCGGTAACGTAGAGCACTGCCATGTTGTCGTCATCGGCCTTGTACATAGTCTTGAGGCTCTCGTTGCGGTTCAGGAACTCCTCTTTCACCGCCAGCGTCTCGTCGGGCACCAGTGTGCCGCTCAGGCGCATCCACTCGCTGCCGTTGGGCTTGAGTGCACAGATTTCAAACTTGCCGTTCTTGGCCGCCTGTTTGTAAACGTCCTTCACTTTGCCCGTCATGATGTACAGACGGTCGTTAATAATCTCTGAAACGCCGAAGGGACGCACACGGGGCTGGTCGCCGTCGGCCGTGGCAATGAAGAATGCGCCGCATTCCTTCAAATAAGCCTGTACTTCTTGCATGTTCTGTTGCATAATATCAATAATTATTTGGTCATCCAATATTTCCGCTCGTCATCAGACATCTTTTCGATGGCGTAGCGCAGGGCCGTTCGCGGCATCTCGTGGACGTGCAGTTCCAGGAAATCGCGCAGCAGGTCCATGCTCACCTGCTTGCCCATCTCACGCAGCATCCATCCCACGGCCTTGTGCATCAGGTCATGGGGGTGATGCAGGTGCACCAGGGCATAACGCAGGCACCACGAGGGGTCGCCATATCTGGAGGTCGTCCAGGTGCACACCATGCTCATGCGCTGCCGCCACAGGTTGTCGCTGTGTGCCAGCGCGTCGATGATGGCCATCTTGTCGCCCAGGGCGGTGGGGAGCATCAACCAGCGACCCAGAATCTTGGGAGCGGACAAATCCACCAGGTCCCAGTTATTGGCTTGCTCGGCATGGTCCAGATACATCGACACGATTTCGTCACGGCCTCTGATGGCCGCCGCATCATCGGCAAGGCGCTTGGTGGCCAGTCGCTCAAACCGCCACACGAGCAAGAGGAAACCGCAGAGGCGCACCTCGTGATAGCGGTTTGCCAGCAGTTCAGGAATCTCGTTCAGGGGCAAGTCGGTGACCAGCTTGACGACGGCCCTCGTCTGCGGCACTTTCAGGCCCAAGAACTCGTCACCCTCGCCATACTGGCCCGCGCCCGTCTTGAAAAAGCGCATCAAGCCCTGCCGCTGCTTCTCGTCGCGCAGCGTCTCCATATAGTCAATGATTTCTCTTGCGGTCATATTCTATCTGTATTTTTGGGCTACCAGACGGTAGGAATTACTGACCAATTCACGGACTTTGTCATCCGGGACATCCTGCCCCAACTGAACGCTGATCCAATAGCGCTTGTCCCCGTTGAACGGCTCGCCGATGGCCTGATAACGCTCCTTGAGCTCGACCATTTCGCCAGGGTCGCACTTGATGGTTATCGAGGAAAAATCGTCGATGTTGAAATAGCAGAACATGTGCCCGCTCACATAAAACACCAGTATCGTGAACTTTCCCCTCGAGAACTTCTCAAACGGAGTACCCTCACTCACCCCCGGCAACGACAAGCAATATTCCCGAAATCCCTCAATATCCATTCTATTATTTATTATTGTTAATTCCTTGCAAATATAGTAAAAACTCTGGAAGAGGTCAGATGACCTGGTTACTCCAAAGGCGTTTTAGGAATTGCTCGACTGGCCAGATTTCGATGTTGCCCTGTTTGCGGGGGCGCTCTTCCATCGAAAGCAGGTACAGTTTTGCGTCAGGATACTCTTCGCTAAAGGCTTTTAATCCTTTGGTATCACTTGAAGTGACGATTTTAGAAGATTTTACCTCAATGCCCACCTCGGCTTGGCCGATGACGGCATCCACCTCATACTTGTTGTCTAAAGTGTGCCAATAAGATAAGGTTTTTTCAGGATGCATGTAAGAGAGATACGCCCTTAATTCCTGTATCACGAGATGCTCCAAAGCATGCCCATAAATGTCAGTACCCGGTTGCAAGGGAACGCGCTTTAACAAGTGATTGGGTATGGCAACATCAAAGTAATAGAACTTGGGCGACTGAATAACTCTACGCTTGATGACATGTGTGTAAGACGGCAGATAAAATCCCAGCATGGTTTCTTCAAGAATTGTGAAATATTCTTTTACCGTCTTGGACGAGATACCACATTCCTGGGCAATATTGGTATAATTCACAATTTCGCTATTGCTCAATGCGGCGACCTGCAAGAATCGGGTAAAAGAGTCCAAGCGTCGGACAATGGCTTCTTCGACAATCTCCTGTTGCAAATAGTCTCCTATGTAGGACTGTATCCTCATTGAAGGATTCTCTACCAGATAATGACGAGGCAACATTCCATTATTTAAGGCTCTATTGAGGTCAAAGTTAGGGATTTCGGCACTAACAAGAGGAAACAAGGTCCTTCGCAATGCTCTGCCGCCAAGCAGATTGGCTCCACTGCGACGCAGTTTACGCGCACTGGAACCGCTTAGAATGAACTTCAAACCTTTATTCTCAATAAGCCAATGCACCTCGTCAAGCAAAGCAGGCACCTTCTGCACTTCGTCAATAATGACCAGTTCGCCGTCTTCTAGCAACTCGCATTCTTCACGAAGCAAAGCAGGACGCATCTGAAGGGCCATGCGCACATCACTTTTCAACAGGTCATAAACTGTTGCGTCAGGGAAGAGCATCTTTAATAGTGTGCTTTTTCCTGTCTGCCTTGATCCCCAAAGGAACAGACTGTCTTCCTTGGCTTCTTCTAACTTTAATATCCGTTCGAGCATGGCTATTCTTATTTGTTGCGGCAAATTTACTATCGAAAGTGCAAACACACAAGAAAAACGAAGAAAATCTGAAGTGCTACTCCAAAAATTCAGCGAAAATCCGAAGTACTACTTCAAAAATTCAGCGAAAATCTGAAGTACTACTTCAAAAATTCAGCGAAAATCTGAAGTAAGGCAGTCTTGGTATAGTCACAAAATCTGTTGAATATCGCGTTTTACAAAAACAGAACGCACCTTTGATGATGGGCAAAGACAGTGTCATTTTTTCATATATGAAAGGGCTATTCGGGGTTTTTATGTATCTTTGCGACAAACTAATAACCAAAGTAAACATAAAAAATGAGTATCAAAAGAAAAGTTGCAGCGATTGCTGCTTTATTGATGGCTGTTGGTGCTGCGGCACAGACTAACCCGTTGTGGATGCGCTATAGCGCTATTTCGCCCGATGGGCAGACCATCGCGTTCTCCTACAAGGGTGACTTGTTTACTGTGCCTGTGCAGGGCGGAACGGCCCATCAGTTGACGACCAATGCGGCCTATGACGCCTATCCCGTGTGGAGCCCCGACGGCCAACAGGTGGCCTTTGCGTCGGCCCGCGAGGGGAGCCTTGACGTGTACATCATCAGCAAGGACGGTGGCACACCCAAGCGCCTGACCACCGACAGCGGCAACGAGACCCCGCTCTGCTTCCTGAACGACGGCACGGTGCTGTTCGAGGCGACCAATATGCCCACGGCGCAGTCCATCCTGTTTGCCAGCCGCTCGTTTCCCCAGGTGTATCAGGTGAACACCAGCGGCGGCCGTGCGCGCCTGTTCTCGGCGCAGCCCATGCAGGACCTGAGCGTCAATGCCAACGGCGACATCCTGTATCACGACATCAAGGGCTATGAGGACCCCTACCGCAAGCACCACACCAGCTCCATCACGCGCGACGTGTGGCTCAAGCGTGACGGGCAGTTCACCAAACTCACCGACTTCAACGGCGAGGACCGCACCCCGCGCTGGGCGCCCGACGGCAAGTCCTACTACTACCTGAGCGAGCAGGACGGCACGTTCAACGTCTATAAGAACACTGTCGGCGGCAAGGCCGTGCAGCTCACTCACCACAAGGACAACCCCGTGCGCTTCCTCTCGGTAGCCAATAACGGCACCCTGTGCTACGGCTACAACGGCGAAATCTTCACCCTGCGCGAGGGCAGTGAACCCCAGCGTGTGGACATCACCGTCAACGCCGACCGCAACGACAAGGAACTGATACGCCAAATCCGATCTAACGGCGCCACAGCCATCAGCGTGTCGCCCAGCGGCAAGGAAGTGGCCTTTGTGATGCATGGCGACGTGTATGTGACCTCGGTGGACTACAAGACCACCAAGCAGGTCACCAACACGCCCGAACAGGAACGTACCATCGACTTCTCGCCCGACGGCCGCAGCATCGTCTATGATAGCGAGCGCGGCGGCATGTGGAGCATCTACCAGACCAGCATCAAGAACAAGGACGAGAAGCTGTTCACCTATGCCACCGACCTGGTCGAGGAACAGCTGACCAACACGGGCCACACCAGCATCCAACCCGCCTACAGCCCCGACGGCAAGAGTGTGGCCTTCCTCGAGGACCGCGCCACCCTGCGCGCCGTTGACGTCAAAAGCAAGGCCGTGCGCACCCTGATGGACGGCAAGTACATCTACTCCTACAGCGACGGCGACGTGTGGTTTGAATGGAGTCCCGACAGCCGCTGGCTGCTCTCGTCCTACATCGGCGAGGGCGGCTGGAACAGCCAGGACGTCGCCTTGGTCAATGCCAGCGGCAACGGCGAGGTGCACAACCTGACCGAGAGCGGCTACAACGAGGGCAACGCCAAGTGGGTGCTGGGCGGCAAGGCCATGATCTTTACCAGCGACCGCGCGGGCTTCCGCAGCCACGGCAGCTGGGGCAGTGAGGACGACGTGTACATCATGTTCTTTGACCTGGACGCCTATGAGCGCTTCAGCATGACCAAGGAGGAGAAAGTCCTGCGCGAGGAGGCCGAGAAAGAGCAAAAGAAAGAGGCCGACAAGGCAAAAGCTGAACAGAAAACCAAAAAGAAAGACAACAAGAAGAAAAAAGGCGCCACCGAGGAGAAGCCTGCCGTACCAGCCCTGCAGTTTGACCTGGAGAACTGCCGCGACCGCATCGCACGCCTGACGGTGAACTCATCGCGCCTGGGCGACTACGTGCTCTCCAAGGGCGGCGACACGCTGTACTATCAGGCAGCCTTCGAGGGCGGCATGGACCTGTGGAAGCACGACCTGCGCGAGAACAAGACCGAAATCGTGCTCAAGGGCGTGGGTGGCGGCCAGATGATGGCCGACAAGGACGGCAAGAACCTGTTCGTGTGCACCGGCAAGGGCATCCAGAAGATTGACCTCGCCAAGGGCAAACCCGAGTCCATCAGCTACGAGGCCAACTTCAACTATCGCCCCCAAGAGGAGCGAGAGTACATCTTCAACCACATCTGGCAGCAGGTCAAGGACAAATTCTACGTCGAGGACATCCACGGTGTGGACTGGGAAGGCTACCGCGACAACTACAAGCGTTTCCTGCCCTACATCAACAACAACTACGACTTCCGCGACATGCTCAGCGAGATGCTGGGCGAGCTCAACGGCTCCCACACCGGCGTCCGCTACAATCCTGAGGGTCCGAGCCTGAAGACCGCTGCTCTGGGCCTGTTCCTGGATGACAGCTATCAGGGCGACGGCCTGCGCGTCGAGGAGGTCATCAAGCGAGGCCCCTTTGACGTGAAGAAGACAGGCGTGACCGCTGGTTGCATCATCGAGGCTATCGACGGCAACAGCATTCCTGCCGGCGAGGACTATAACTGGATGCTCGACGGCAAGGCCGGCAAGCCCATCCGCGTCAACGTGTACAATCCCAAGACCAAGAAGCGCTTTGACGTCACCGTCAAGGCCATCAGCAAGGGCGAACAGCAGGAGTTGCTCTACAAGCGCTGGGTGGACCGCAACCGCGCGCTGGTGGACAGCCTCTCGGGCGGCCAGTTGGCCTATGTCCACGTCAAGGAGATGAATAGCGAGAGCTTCCGCACCGTCTATCGCGAACTGTTGAGCGACAAGAACCGCAACCGCAAGGCCGTCATCGTCGATGAGCGCCACAACGGCGGCGGCTGGCTGCACGACGACCTGTGCACCCTGCTCAGCGGCAAGCAGTACCAGAGCTTTGTGCCTCACGGCAAGGTGGTGGGCGTTGACCCGTTCAACAAGTGGACCAAGCCCTCGTGCGTACTCGTGTGCGAGGACGACTACAGCAACGGCCACGGCTTCCCCTTTGTCTATAAGGAGCTGGGCATCGGCAAACTCATCGGTACCCCTGTTCCCGGTACGATGACTGCCGTGTGGTGGGAGACGCTGATCGACCGTTCACTGGTATTCGGCATCCCACAAGTGGGCTGCCGTGACATGCGCGGCAACTACTGCGAGAACACGCCGCTGCTGCCCGACATCGAGGTCTATAACACCCCCGAGGACTACCTCACGGGCCACGACCGCCAGCTCGAGCGCGCCATCGAGGAAATGCTCAAATAACCTATCGGGTACAACGAATTATCGGGTCGAGCCTCATCTTTTGAGGCTCGACTTTTCTTTTCCACAACAACAATAAAAGGAAAACAACAAGTACAATAAATACAAAGCTATCCAGCGCGATATATTTAAAAGACAACTGAATCAACTCGAACAACTTTCTTTCTAATCAACTGATTTATCTGATTATTCTGACTATCCAGCTACACACTAACAACTGATACTCTGACACTTTACTGGAAGATTTTTTGTTTATATGCAAAAAGTGCCTATCTTTGCACGTGGAATCGGGGGAGAAATCCCGAGGACAATAACAAGCATTCGCTATTATTTCGCGTTCAGCCAAAAGCCTCGCAAACTTTTTGGAAATAACAAAGCACCGAAATAATGAGTGAGGGTATTCCGTATGGATACCTTTCCACTGTATTAATAGCGATGCATTACGCCATAGGCGTGGTGCATTCTTATACAGTGGATGAGGTTTCCATGCGAGGCTGCCTCAAAGCTGAACGCGATAAGGATGTCATCACGTCTTTTACGTTCAGCGGCGTGATTGATAGTCGACTGCAAACTAATTGACTATCAATCGCCTATGGCAAACAAGAACCTGAATGCCGCTAAGACGGCCAAGAAAGACGAGTTTTACACACAGATGAGCGATATCGAGCGGGAGTTGCAGCACTATTGGCAGCACTTTCGCGGCAAGACCATCCTGTGCAACTGTGATGACCCCTACGAGAGTAATTTTTTTAAATATTTTGCCTTACGCTTCAACCAACTTGGGCTTAAAAAGCTGATTTGCACCTGTTACAACGGCTCGCCAGTGCAAGGCAATGAACTGATGATCGACTGGGGCGACTTTACCGAAGAGCCCAAGAAAATAGCCTACAAGGTTGAGATTACCGAAGTTCGTGACATGAACGGAGACGGAGCCGTTGACCTAAGCGATGTGCAGTACTTGCTAAAAAACGACAAAAACGTGCTTTCCATTCTCAAAACCGGTGATTTCCGCAGTTCTGAATGTATCGAACTTCTAAAAGAAGCCGACGTTGTTGTGACCAATCCTCCGTTTTCACTCTTTCGGGAGTATATTGGGCAATTGTTGGAATACAATAAACGCTTCTTGATAGTCGGGAACCAGGGAGCCATAATCTATAAGGAAATTTTCCCGCATGTAATAAATAACAAAGTTTGGCTTGGTTATGGATTCAAAGGAGGTGCAGCTCATTTTGTTTCGCCCTATGAGGACATTGCTACTGCTTCTGATCATAAAGATGGTATGATCAGGGTTTCTGGTGTACACTGGTTTACCAATCTAGAGATACCCAAACGAAATGAAGATATAGATCTAGTACGGAGATATTCACCCACTGACTATCCTTCCTTTGATAATTATAATGCCATAAATATAGGGCGAACACAAGATATTCCATACGATTATGATGGGATTATGGGAGTTCCCATTACCTTCCTTGACAAATATAATCCAAATCAATTTGAAATAATCTGGCAAGCAAGCGGCAACACACGCGCTTCTGCTCCAAAAGATATTTTAAATGAAGTAGGATATCATCCCCACCCCGAGGATCGTGGCGGTTGTGGTGTCGTTAATGGTAAAAGACAATACAGCAGAATTCTTATTCGCAACAAACATCCGAAGACGCTATGATGACGATAAAACAAATCAGTGTGACCGTGAGGGAGATTACCCAGGGTTATGTGAACAACGAGGAGCAAGGCGTGAGGGGCTATGACGGGCTTCTGGACATCCGTCCGCCCTACCAGCGTGAGTTTATCTACAACGACAAGGAGCAGCAGGCCGTCATCAACACGGTGCTGCATGGCTACCCGCTGAATGTGATGTATTGGGTCAAACGCAACGATGACGCCGAGTGTCCCTATGAGGTGATGGACGGTCAGCAGCGGACGCTCGCCCTGTGCGAGTATGTAGCGGGGAAATACAGTTTTGAGTTCAAAAACTTCTTTAATCAGCCTGCCGATATCCAGAAGCGGATTCTGGACTATCCGCTCACCGTGTATGTTTGCGAGGGTGCGGCGAGCGAGAAACTGGAGTGGTTCAAGACTATCAACATTGCAGGTAAAGCACTCAACGAGCAGGAGATACGCAATGCTATCTATGCTGGCCCGTTCGTCAGCGATGCCAAGCGTCACTTCTCTAAAAGCAACTGCGGTGCCTATAAGTTGGGCAAGGATTTGGTCAACGGAACGCCCATCCGCCAGGACTTCCTGAAAAAGGCGCTGGAATGGATGGCAGAACACGAAAATCGTGAAGGCAAGGCACAAAATCCTGTCAGTTACATGGCACAGCACCAGCACGACCCCAACGCCAACAACTTGTGGACCTATTTCCAAAATGTCTTGAACTGGGCCATCACCAATTTTGAGATGAAAAAGTTCAAGAAAATCATGAAGGGGCTGGACTGGGCGCTATACTATGATAAATACCACAACGAGACGCTCGACACGGTGGAGATGGCAAAACAAATCTCGGCACTGATGCGTGACGGCGAAATCCAGCGGCAGTCTGGTATCATCCCCTATGTGCTCACGGGCGACGAGCAGCACCTAGACCTGCGAGCGTTCCCCGAAGACATCAAGCTAGCCGTTTGGGAGAAACAAAACCACATTTGTCCCTTGTGCGGCAAGGAATACGACTTCGAGTTCATGGAGGGAGACCACATCAAGCCGTGGCGTGAGGGCGGCCGCACCGTCATTGAGAATTGCCAGATGCTGTGCCGCGACTGCAACCGCCACAAAGGCGCGAAGTAACCCCTTGGGTACAACGAATTTACGGGTCGAGTCTCATCTCTTGAGGCTCGACTTTTCTTTTCCACAACAACAATACAAGGAAAACAACAAGTACAATAAATATAAGGCTATCTAGCTTAATTGTTTGGCTTCTTTATTAACCGCCCTGGCGGGCGGGAAATTGAACAAATTTTTAATAATAATTTGAATAATATCCCGTGCGTTAGCACGGTTAACTCCAGCGTCATTGAATTACACCTCACGAAAAGAGACGCAAAATCTGATATGAACCCCGAAAGTCAGACAAAAAACTTTCGGGGTTCATATCAGTTTCGCAATTATTTTTTCTACCTTTGCAATGTACTATTATACATAAACGAGATATCACTTAATTTGGATTCACAATTTAATGATTCACAACATGAAAACAATTAAGCTGTTTTTTTTATTACTGTCTTTTGTTGCAGGGCTGGCATCTCTTACATCATGTGGAGATAATGAGCCTGAGCCAATGCCTGTGGCTAAGGCTCCTGTCTTCGTAATGAACGAGAATTTCACCATCACTGCGACTTGCCCGAACAGTTACATGGCATTTATTAATGGCGTGGAGAAAACACTTCCATACACAGTTACCCAAACTTATCAGCAACAGATTATCGTAGTTAAGGGATACGGCTATGGCGAAGGAATGCAAAATAGTGATACCGTTGAACAGACTTTCACAGTTCCAGCGATGGAGATGCCCAAAGCCGAAGCTCCAGTTTTTGCAATGAACGAAAGTTTCGAAATTACAGCGACGTGTGCCAACTCCTACAAAGCATACGTTAACGGGATAGAAACAGTACTTCCTTACACGGTTACTCAAACATACCAGCAACAGAACATAGTGGTATCGGGTTACGGCTATGGCATCAATTTACAGAATAGTGATACGGTTGAGCAGTCCTTCGTGGTTCCTGCCAAGCACTTCGATGAATATGTTGACCTGGGACTGCCTAGCGGCACGCTATGGGCCACGCGCAACATCGGCGCCAACAGTCCCGTGGAATATGGAGATTACTTCGCCTGGGGTGAGACCGAGCCCAAGGAGATCTATTCGTGGGATACCTACAAGTGGTGCAAAGCCTATGACGACTGGTTCACCAAGTATTGCACAGATTACGATTACGGCTACAATGGTTTCACTGACAACAAAAGGAAGTTGGATCCCGAGGACGATGCCGCCTATGTCAACTGGGGCTCATCGTGGCGTATGCCGACGAAGAAGCAGCAGAACGAGTTGAGGGACAAATGCACCTGGACTTGGACGACCCTGGACGGCGTGAACGGTCGCTTGGTCACTGGTCCGAATGGCAACACAATTTTCTTGCCTGCAGCAGGCGAGTGCTCTGACAGTGGGCTCCGCCATGATGGCTCCTGGGGCTACTACTGGTCGAGCGAGCTCTACTTTTACACGGACGGCTCCGACGTGAGTCAAGCATTACACTTTTATTCGGTGCACTTTGACACGGGCTGGGATTTGCGCTACTACGGGTTAACGGTCCGTGCTGTGCGCGTCCCGCAGAATTAGCACCATTTGCCCATACGAAAGAACATCCCACTACCTATAGTCGGCGGGGTTTCAGCGTAACAATCATATTAAAAAATAAAGACGGCGTCTCTACTTGTTGTTACTTGGAGTAGTTGTCGATGACTTTGTTTTTGTCGGGGCCCCACTCGCGGTAGCGGATCCAGACGTGGAGCCAGGCGCGGGCGATGGAATCGACGGCATCGGCCAGCAGCATGGCGCTGTACTCGTAGAAGCGCTCAAACTCGGGCTTCTGCTTAAACTCTGTGACTGACATGTCCTTGCTGCCCTGGGGGATCATCTCGTAGGCCAGGAGATAGGAGTTCTCGGTGACCGCGCTCACGTAGTCCCATGCGCTGTACTTGCTGTCGCCCCAGTTGTAGATGAAGGGGCGCGAAAGGATTTTCTCCTCGACCGTCTTGATGAGGTCGGTCATCTTATCGGTGGCCAGGGGATAGCCCCTGCGGTCATAGAAGAAGCGCTCGTTGTCTTTATCGATGTCATAGGACTTGTTGACCTCGTTCTCCCAGATTTTCTCGATGGCGGCATGCACCTTGTCGAGCTTGCGCGCATCGCAATGGAGGGGCATGTGGGAGTCGGCGATATAGTGGCTCAGGATAAAGAATCTCATGGCCATGTGGGTGGATGAGGGGCCGATGGGGTTGCCTTTCTCTTCACGGAACTGGATCTTGAAGTTGTCCACAATGGTGTGGCACATGGCATTGACGCGGTCACACACGTTGCCGCCGACGATGACAAAGGGCTCGTCATAGAGTTTGGACTGCTTCTTCATCAGCTGATAGACTTCCATGGTCTTGGGCAGCGTCTTGAATTTGGGAGACGTCAGCAGCGGGTCGCCGATGGTGTATTTGGCACCATGACTCGACCCCTGGTCGCAAAACACCTCGTCGGGGTACCAGGCGCCTTGCACGACAAAGTCGCGGTAGTTTTTGAACCAGCGCACCAGACTCCTGGCATACCGCTGGACTTCTTTTGGGTTCTTTCCACGGCCTTCGGTCTCAGGGATATTTCCCATATCCAGGCGTTTCATGGCCATCATGGCCAGCCATGCATGAGTATATTTCTTCATAACAGTAACAAAAAGAATCAGTCGGGTTAACTCTGAATGAACAGAGGTTTGAATCACAAAGATACTCAATCATCCCGAACCATCATTCACCATTTACGGTCTTTTTTGCCGTTTTGATGAAAAAACACGGCAAATAGTCTTGCGAAGTGTGGAATGTTTCCTAATTTTGCCAAAAACCTATAGAAGATATGAAAAAGATCAATATTACCTTATATGCAGTGATGCTGTCGACCATCTTCAGCATCGCCGTAGCCCAGCAGAGCTATCCCAAGGATCTCTTTGAGTACGCATTGGAGTGCAGCGTGCCGCGTGAAATCAAATCCCCAAAAATCGGCGACTTCGTCAACGCTTTTCTCAGTTTAGATGAGACCAGCGAGGTTTTAGGCACGCTTCAAACGGCGTGGGGCCACTATCTGCGTCACGAGCCGCAGGAGCCCTGTTATCAATTCACGATTGATGAGAAAAACGGATATGTCCAGTACATCTTCAATTCGCAGCTGTGTGATGATTTCAATGATAACGACGTCTTCTCAAAATCCACTTACGAGATGTGCTACTGGAACTGTGCCGACGGGAAGCACAAACTGATTGCCGAAAACTTTGTCGGCACACTCGACGGCAAGTATATCATCGGCCAGTATGACGGCATCAGTTTCTTTCTTTATGATAACGCCACACATGAGATTTATCCGGTCAGCGCCGAAGACATCGGTGCCTATGTGGACCCCGTAATCGATGAGTCCAACTTTGAAACAGGCGAACAAATGACGATGCATGATGAGACGGTCAGAGTTCATCGGTTGCCAAAACAGGGGAAAGACATCGAAGTCGAGATTTACTCCGGAACCCGGAAAACCGTCACCCGCCTGGTATGGGATGGCATGCGTTTCAAGCAGCAATAATATGAAACCATACCATATCCACCATAGTCTTGTTTGCCTGATTCTGTCGCTTTGCTCCTGTTTGGGCGCCCAGGCTGTGGAGCTGAAGCCGCAAGGCGCGTCGGTCGATGACATCGTGCCTGCGGGCTGGCTGCACGAGGAGGCATCGGGCGACCTGAACAAGGACGGCATCACGGACCTCGTGGTAGTGGCAACGCCCGATTATGCCGAAAACATGCAGACTCGTGACGACGGCTACGTCTTTAACTTCAACCAGCCCATACTTGCCATCTACTTCGGCACGACACAGGGCCAGTTCCAGCTGTGGAAACAATATGACAACGTCATTCCCGCCGATGAAGACGAATTTTGCCGTCACGAAGCCAGCCTGGAGATCACCTCACGCGGCGCCCTTCACATCACCATGCAGCTGTGGTGCAGCATGGGCAGCTACGGCACTACGACCAACAGCTATACTTACCGTTACCAGAATGGTGATTTCTACCTCATCGGCACGGACAGCGAAGAAATGAGTCGCAACACGGGAGAAACCACCGTCGTCAGCGAGAACTACCTGACGTGGAAACGCCAGGTGACACAGTCCAACGCATTCAATGAGGAGCCAGCAACCGAGAAATGGAGCCGACTGACGAAAAAACCGCTCGAAAAACTAGGCGCCCGAGAGCTTTGACAAGCCTTCAGCCCCCTAAAACCAAAACCTAATAATCAACATTCAACCGGGCTTGGACGGTGCCGTCGCTCAGGTGCTTGACGCTGATGTAAAGGCCATCAGGAGACTGGTTCCCGCGCAGACTCATGCCCGAAATCGTGTAGTAGTCGGTGTCCTTGACCGTAACGGCCTCACCGGTGACGTCCTCGAGCGCATCGATCCCCCACTCGATGTCCTCTAACTCGGGCATCTCGCTGGGCTTGAGCGAGTTGCAAGTCATCATATAGACACCCATGTTGCCATATTTCAGGTAGTTGGCCTCGCTGTCAACAGTCCACATGGCCACATTCAGGCCCATGTTGTGGAAGGTCTTGACGGTGTTTGCGTCGAAGTTGCCGATGGAGATGCTGGGATGGAGGCCATATTGACGGCACCACTCCTCGTTGCCCTCCCAGTTGGCGTTGCACAGCCACTGGCGGGTGAACTGCGGATAGTGCTCGGCAATGTATTCCTGCGATTTTTTCATCGACGTGAGGAAGATCACCTTGTCGGCCAGTCCCTGATCGATGACCAGATGGGCCAATCCGTCGAAGTTGCTCATGTCGTTATTGTTGATGCCGGTTGTCCACTTGAGTTCGATGACGGGAAAGACACCTTTCTCGACACAGATGGCCAGATACTCGGCCACGGTGCAGATGTGGCCCGTGTAGGTGACACCGCTGCGGGTCTGGGTGTACTGTTCAGCCTGCAACTCGGCCAGGGTGGCATCGGCAACGGTGAGATGGCCGCCCAGGCGGTTGGTGGTCTCGTCATGGCTAATGACATAGAAGCCGTCTTTGGTCACACGCACGTCACACTCCAGCCCATCATAGCCGTACACGTCGACGCCGTTGCGATAGGCCTCGGCAGTATTCTCAACCCCGATATTGCAGCCGCGATGGCCCACAAACAGCGGCTTCCACGCCCAAACGTCGACAGCAAGGGCCAGCACCATCAGCAAGGTAAAAAGTCGTCTATTCATCGTCTTGTTTTTAATTGATTAAAAGATGTGCAAATATACGGTTTTTGAAGCCAAACCGCAAGTTTTGACGGATTACTTGAGGTAGCGGGAGAAGAATTGCCAGATTTCCTCGCCGGTGTCGATGTCACCAGTGTGCCAACTGTGAACGCCGCCCACGACCTCGTAGAGCCACACGTCACAGCCCGTCGTGCTGCTGGTGTAGCGGTGCTTGACAACGGGATGACCTTGGGCACCCTGCAGGCTCTCGACACGCTCGGTCTCCTCATGGGTACAGCGGTTTTTCGCTATCCAGTAACCGATAGCGACAGGCACGGGCAGATAGGCACCCCAGCCGCCCTTGTCCTCCATGTCGCCCGTCCACTCCGAAACGCGGTCCTTGGTGCCGTGGATTTCCATCAGCGGTATGGGGCGAGGCGCCTCCAACCGCTCATACATCCATGCCATCGTCAGCCCGGCAATAGGGGCAACCGCCTTGAAAACCGATTGCTTGCTGTAGGCCATCAGGTAACACATCTCGCCGCCGTTGGACATGCCGGTCAGGAAGGTGTTGTCACGGCTCAGACGATAGCGTTTTTGGACCTGACGCGCGATGCGGCACAGGGCTTTGACGTCATCCACTTTCCACCCTTTTTGGAAAGGATAACCCACGTTCCAGCTGGGTTCGTCTTGAGGATCTTTCAGCCCCTGCGGCAGGCAGACGGCAAAGCCGTGACGGTCGGCAGACGCCAGCATGGGGTTCTCTCGCCAGATGCCGGCGCCATAGCCGTGCAGGATGAACACCAACGGCGCATCGGGCTGCAACCCGTCGGGCAGATACATGGCAAAGTGCCGCATATAGCCATCGACCTTGACCGAGTCGTCCACAAAACGGCCCGCCTGGCACGGCAGCGCCGCTAAAACCAAACCCAATACGATCAGGCCATATTTAAGGAATAATTTCATCATCCTAACAATTTATCGTCGGCAAATATACAAAAAATGACCCACTTAGATTGAGTTATGCATTTTTACTCTGAGGGATGAGCAGGTTGAGGATGACACCTGCGATTGCAGCCAGGCCGATGCCGCTCAGCGAGAAGGAGCCCATTGGGATGACAGCGCCACCGATGCCCATGGTCAACGTCACGCTCACGATGATGATGTTGCGGGTCTCATCCATATTCACTTTGTTTTGGATGAGATTCTGAACACCTACCGAGGCGATGGAACCGAACAACAGCAGCATGATGCCGCCCAACACGGCGCCGGGGATGCTCTGCAGCACGGCACTCAGCTTGCCGATAATGGAGAAGACGATGGCGGTGCCCGCAGCGATGCGGATGACCGAGGCAGACGTGATGCGGGTAATCTGCATGGCTCCCGTCACCTCGCTGTAAGTGGTCACGGGAGGGCCACCAAACAGGGATGCCGCCAGACAGGCAAGACCGTCGCCCAGCATGGTGCGGTGCAGGCCGGGATCCTTTACAAAGTCCTTGCCGGCAACGGCACTCACTACATAGACGTCGCCGATGTGCTCAATCACCGGAGCAACGGCTACGGGAATCATGAACAGGAACGGTTCCCAAGCGAACTGGGGCAACTTGAAATGAATGATACTGTCCGGCAAAGCGAACCAGGACGCGGCGGCCACAGCTGTCAGGTCCACCAACCCCATCAGGCACGCTGCCACATAGCCCACAATGATGCCGCACACTACGGGCACCAGCTTGATGAGCCCTCGGCCCAGCACCAGCACGATGATGGCTGTCAAGAGCGAGATGAAAGCCAGCAACCAGTGTTCCTTGGCCATATTGACTGCAGCAGGGGCCAGCGAGAGGCCGATGCAGATGATGACCGGCCCGATGACGACCGGGGGGAACAGACGATCGAGCAGGTCACGGCCCTTCCACTTGATGAGTACCGACATGACAAAATAGACCAACGCCACGCCCATGATGCCGGCTATGGCGCCGGGCATGCCCCATTGCTGGGAGGCCGAGATAATCGGTGCGATAAAGGCGAAACTAGAGCCTAAAAAAATGGGCACCTTACCTTTGGTGACCATGTGAAAAATAAAGGTGCCGATACCGGCGGTGAATAAAGCGGTGGCTGGATCCAGTCCCACAAGCAAGGGGACCAGGACTGTCGAGCCGAAGGCGACAAACAGGAACTGGACGCCCACAATGGTCTTTCGGGCCAGAGACAGATTAGAGTTTTGCATCAATTAATTGATATTAAGGTTATTGGTTTTGAAAAAGCAAATGTGTACCGCACAACAGCCGGCAGGACATGAGTCATCGCGGGAGGGATCATTTTATTGCCTTGATGAACCTGGCAGGGACACCGCCCACGATGGTGCGCGGGGCAACATCCTTGGTCACCACGGCACCTGCAGCAACGATAGCGCCGTCGCCGATAGTCACGCCGGGCAGCACCGTGGCGTTAGCACCGATCCACACGTTCTTGCCGATGTGAATGGGCGCGCTGGTCATCCCGGCACGCAACTCGGGGTCGACCATGTGGTTGAGGGTAGCGAGCACCACATTGTGACCGATGAGGGCACCCTCGTCGATGGTAATGCCGCCCTGGTCCTGGAACTTGCAGCCCATGTTGATGAACACACGCTCACCCACCACAGTGTTCTTGCCGCAGTCGGTGTGGAATGGCGGGAACAGACCCACCGTTCGTGGCACCTCGCGGCCCCACAACTGCTCCAGCAGGTCGTGCAGTTCTTCTGGGGTATGATAACGGCTGTTGATTTCGGCGGTAATTTTCAAGGCCTCTTGCGACAGCTGGTGAAACAGCATGTGAACGGGTGAACCGCCGCCAATCGGCTGACCCGAGGCCATATACTCCCTGAACTCTTGTATTGTCATGTCAGCGTTCTGTAGTTTTCACGACAAAGATAGTCATAAAAACCATATCGAAAAAGGCAAATGCAAAAAGAATGACTATTTTTTTACCAGTGCCACTTTTTGGCAAAATTGTTCGCCTTGAATGCTGTTTTTTCAAATCAAATGGCCTAACTTTGCAAGGTGATATCAACAAATGGATTAGAACGATGAAAATAACCAAAATTTCCTTACTGATGATGCTGATGTGGCTATCGCTCACGTCGATGACCACACTCAACTCATGCGCTGCCAACAAGAGACACGTGGGCAGCACCACGACGGACCAGCCCGTCACCAGTTCGCAGGGAACCGTCTCGAGCGGTGAAGTCATACTGGGTGCCGCACGCACCGATCAATATGTCCCCCTGCTCAAGGGCAAACGCGTGGCGCTGTTAAGTAACCAGACGGGTATGGTGGGCGACAAGCACACCCTGGACCTGATGCTGGAAAAAGGCGTGAACGTGGTGACGATTTTCTCGCCCGAGCACGGATTTCGCGGCAATGCCGATGCCGGTGAGCACGTGTCGAGCAGCATCGACGAGAAAACGGGCATTCCCATCGCGTCGCTCTACGACGGCAAGTCACCCATGCCCAGCAAGCAGGTGATGGACGGCATCGACGTCATCGTCACCGACATTCAGGACGTGGGACTGAGGTTCTATACCTATTATGTGACGATGATCAACCTGATGGATGCCGCCGTGACCTACGGCAAGCAGTTCATGGTGCTGGATCGTCCCAACCCCAACGGCATGTACGTCGACGGTCCCATCCTGGACATGACGCTCAAGTCAGGCGTGGGCCGCCTGCCCATCCCCACCGTTCATGGCATGACACTGGGCGAGTTGGCACAGATGGCCAACGGCGAGCGCTGGCTCAAGGACGGCAAGAAATGTGACCTCACGGTCATCCCCTGCCAGAACTATACCCACCAGACACGCTACACATTGCCCATTGCCCCGAGTCCCAACCTGCCCAACATGCTCGCCATCTACCTGTATCCGTCGATGTGCTACTTCGAGGGCACGACCGTGAGTCTGGGCCGCGGCACCGACTGGCCATTCCAGGTCTATGGCCACCCCGACATGACCGGCTATGACTTTGAGTTCATCCCCACCAGCCGCTTTGGCGCCAAGACCCCGCCGCAGATGGACAAACTGTGCCACGGTATGGACCTGCACAACCTCGATGCCGAGGAAGTCATCGCCGAGGGCATCAACCTGAGCTACGTGATTGATGCCTACCGCAACCTGACCGCAGGCGGCCACCAGTTCTTCCTGAAGAGCAATTTCTTTGACCTGTTAATGGGCACTACCCGCGTGCGCGAAATGATTGCCGAGGGCAAAACCGCCCAGGAGATCAAAGCCACCTGGCAGGCTGACGTGGAACTGTTCAAGGCCCAACGCAAACCCTACCTCCTCTATGACGAATAACTCCCTAAACTTTAAACTCTAAACTCTAAACTTTAAACTAAAAATATGACTCCCTGGATTGTCCTTGCCACGATCGTTGGCTATTTTATCCTGCTGTTTATCATCTCGTGGGCCGCGTCGCGCAAGAGCGACACCGCCACTGCCCTGAGCGGCGGCCGTCAAGCCCCGTGGTTCATTGTCGCCATCGCCATGCTGGGCGCGCCCATCTCGGGCGTGACCTTCATCTCGGTACCGGGCATGGTGGTTACCAAAGGCTTCAGCTACCTGCAGATGGCGCTGGGCTTTATCGTGGGCTACTTTGTCATCGCCTACGTGCTCATCCCGCTGTTCTACAAGCGCAACCTGGTATCCATCTATGGCTATCTGGAGCAACGCTTTGGCGGCAGCACCCACAAGAGCGGCGCGTGGTTCTTCTTCATCAGCAAGATGCTGGGGGCCGCCGTGCGCTTTTATGTCGTGTGCGTGACCTTGCAGCTGCTGGTGTTCTCGCCGCTGCACATCCCCTTTGTCATCAACGTCATTGTGACTATCGCGCTGATTTTCCTGTACACGCTGCAAGGCGGTGTAAAGACAGTCATCTGGACCGACACGTTGAAGAGCTTCTGCCTCATCCTGTCGGTGGTGCTGAGCATCTATTTTGTCGCCAAGGGCCTGGGTTATGACTTGGGCGGCCTGTGCAAGGCCGTGGCAGGCGACGACACGTCACGCGTCTTCTTCTTTGACAATCCCAAGGAGGGCACCTACTTCTGGAAACAGTTCATCGCCGGCATCTTCATGGTCATCGCCACCACAGGCCTTGATCAGGACCTGATGCAGCGCAGCCTGGCCTGCAAGAACGCCAACGAGTCGGCCAAAAACCTCATCGTGAGCGTCTTCCTGCAGGTCATCGTCATTGCCCTGTTCCTGATTTTGGGTACTTTGCTTGCCATGCACGTGAAGGCTAACGGTATCGCCATGCCCGAGAAGACCGACGAGCTGTTTGGCACGGTAGCTTTCAGCGAGGGCATGCCCGTGCTGCTGGGCGTGGTGTTCATCATCGGCCTGATTGCCGCCGCCTATTCGGCTGCCGGATCGGCACTGACGTCGCTCACCACCTCATTCACCGTCGATATCCTTGGGGCAGACAAAAAGCAGGACGACAAGGCACTGGGACGCACCCGCCGCATGGTACACATCGCCATGGCAGCCGGCATGGGCCTGGTGATTCTCATCTTCTACGCCATCA
Organism: uncultured Prevotellaceae bacterium; assembly: GCA_900318535.1. Classification (GTDB taxonomy): domain Bacteria; phylum Bacteroidota; class Bacteroidia; order Bacteroidales; family Muribaculaceae; genus Sodaliphilus. The sequence continues at coordinate 29,717 of ONKU01000006.1, forward strand.
GCAACAGTGACGCCATCAGTGCTGTCTATACGCTGGCCAGCTACACCTACGGCCCCATCCTGGGCCTGTTTGCCTTTGGCATGATGTGCAAGAGCCCCGTGCGTGACCGCCTGGTTCCTGTGGTGTGTATCGCGGCTCCCGTCATCAGCTTCTTTATCCAGATGTGGCTCAAGAACCAGTTTGACTACACCCTGGGCTTCGAGTTGCTGCTGCTGAATGCCGCCCTGACCATGATTGGCCTGGCATTGCTCATCAAGAAGAATTGATAGGCGTTAGACTCTAGGCTTTAGGATGGCAACTAACTACTAGGGACTAGGGACTAGAAACTAAAAACTAAAAATGGCCCGCAACCTGATTAACCGCTACGTGTGGCTGGTGGACACCATCAGCCGCTACGGGCGCATCACGCTCAAGGACCTGAATGCGGCCTGGCTGCGCAGCGAAATCAGCGAAGGCAAACCGCTGGCACGCCGCACGTTTTTCCACTACCGCGACGGTGTGGAGGAGATGTTCGACATCAACATCAAGTGCGACAAGGCCACGTTTGAGTACTACATCGATGACAAGGACGAAGAAGACAACGCCCGGCTGAGGTCGTGGCTGGTGGACTCGGTGTCGATGAGTGGCACACTGAGCAACGCCCGCGACATCAGCAGCCGCATCATGCTCGAGAACGTGCCCTCGGCGCGTGAGCACCTGCCCGTGGTCATCGACGCATTGAAGCAGAACCGCCGCATCCGCTTCTCCTACAAAAGCTACACGCGCGCCCTGCCCACCGACGGCATCGTGCTGGAGCCTTACTTTGTCAAGATCTTCAAACAACTGTGGTACGTCATCGGCCTTAACGTCAAGGACGGCCAAATCAAGACCTACTCGCTGGACCGCATGAGCAATCTGAACCTGCTGCAGGACTTATTTGACATGCCCGAGAACGTGAATCCGTCAGAGTTCTTCAAGGACTGCTTCGGCATCATCACCAACCAGAACAGCGCCAAGCGCATCGTCCTGCGCGTGGAGCCCACCCAGGCCAAATACTTCCGTGCCCTACCGCTGCACAGCTCCCAACAGGAAGAGGTGCACGACAACTACTCCATCTTCACCTACAAGATGCGCATCACCTATGACCTGAAAGAGGAACTCATGTCCCACGGCGCCAGCATCGAGGTGATGGAACCCCAAGAACTGAAAACCCTCATCCTCACCGAACTCCAACAAGCCCTCAACAACTACAAATAGCAATCTATGAAACGTCAATTATTAGTATTACTGGCATTGTTGCCGCTGCTGCTGGCGGCACAGGTAGGCGATCTGCCCCGAAGCACGCCTGCAGCCGAGGGTATCAGCACCCAGGCGGTCATCAACATGATGGACTCGCTGATGGGCCTGCCCGAGTGTGACATCCACCATGTGATGGTCGTGCGCCACGGCAAAGTGGTTGCCGAGTTGCACCCTGCGCCTTTCCGCGCTGAGGACAGCCATACGCTCTACTCGGCGAGCAAGACGTTCACCTCGCTGGCGGTGGGCTGTGCCATCGACGATAACCTGCTGCGCCTCGATGACAGGGTGATGACTTTCTTCCCCGATAAGCGCACGGGCCGTGTGAGCGACAACATGGCGGCCATGACTGTGCGTGACCTGCTGATGATGGCCTCGGGTGTGAAACCCGACTGGACCATGCGCAACAACAGCACCGATTGGGTAAAGGACTGGTTGGCAAAGCCGGTTGACGACAAGCCAGGCAGCCTGTTCCAGTATGACTCGATGTGCACCTTCATGCTCAGTGCCATCGTGCAGCGCGTGACGGGCCAAACGATGCTGGAATACCTGCAAAAGAAATTATTCGACCCCATGCACATCACCGTGGCCGATTGGGAGACGAGTCCCGACGGCATCAACACCGGCGGCTGGGGACTGCGCGTCCAGGCCGAGACGATGGCCAAGTTGGGGCAGCTGTTGCTCAACAAGGGCAACTGGAACGGACAGCAACTGGTGAGTGCCGACTATGTGACCGCCGCCTGCTCACGCCTCATCGACGGCGGCGCCAAAGAAACCGTGCCACCCACCGACGGCAATCAGGGTTACGGCTACCAGGTGTGGCAGAGCAAATGGCCTGGCTCATTCCGCGCCGATGGTGCCATGGGACAATATACCGTTGTGGTGCCCCAAGAGGACCTCGTGGTAGTCATCCTGGGCATGAAACTTTACGGTCACGAGGAGCTGGCATGCATCTGGAATCAGATGATGCCTGGATTGAACGCGAAGCCACTCCAACCCGAAAACAAACTGCAAAAAAAACTTGAAAAACTTTGCGCTAATGCTGGCCTACAGTTGCCAAAGGGTAAAAAAGGCAAGAAGCAAAGCATACTATTGCATCTGAACTCCAACAAATTCGGCATCAGGCAGATAGGCCTATTTGGGGGCAATGGTCTCAATACGATGGAATTAGAATATGAAGCTCAGGACAGCGAGGAATATGCTTTAGGCTACAACTCATGGCGCTATAGCACGCTGGCAGGTTTGCCCTATTACTCTATCAACGCCATCAACCGTATGCAGGGCTTCGCTCACGGCTTCACTGCCGCAGGAGCCTATGCATGGACCTCTGCCACGACGCTGGAAGTCAAGGTGCACTTTGTTGACTGGATCAGCGGCATGAATTACATCTTTGATTTTGACAAGAACGAGGTAAGCATCTGCGACACTTATCCCAATTCCAAACCTGTCACCATCCCCTTCACGAGGCAATGATTAAACGTCTTAGCGCCATATTGCTGTTTTTCACACTCACCTTCACGGTACGGGGCCAGGTGGGGGAATTGCCTCGCTCCACGCCCGAGGAGCAGGGTGTGTCCAGTGGATTGCTCAACAGTTTTTACCTTCAGTTGACCAGCATGCCCGATGTGGATGTGCATCACATGATGGTGTTGCGCCACGGCAAGGTCATCGGCGAACTGCATGCCTCGCCCTATCAGGCTACCGACGTGCACACGCTCTACAGCGCCAGCAAGACGGTAACTGGCATGGCGGTCGGATTGGCCGTTGAGGATGGCTTACTCAAAGTCGATGACAAGGTGTCAAAATACCTGCGCGACAAGATGCCTGCCACACTGTCGCCCGCGCTGGACAGCCTCACCGTACGGAACGTGCTCATGATGGCGGCAGGCCGCAAAGAGGACCTGAGCATCTTTGAGGGCGACCAGGACTGGCTGAGTACCTGGTTTGCCAGCGATTTCCACGGCGTGGGCAAGCAGTTCAACTACGACTCGATGTGTACCCATGTGCTGGCGATGATCGTCACGCGGCTCACGGGCAAACCGTTGCTCGAGTATGTGCGGGAACGCATCTTTACCCCGCTGCACATCACCCAATGCGACTGGGAACTCGCGCCCGACAGCGTCGAGATAGGCGCCTGGGGCTTGCGCCTGCATGCCGAGAGTCAGGCCAAGCTGGGTCAGCTCATGCTGCAAGAGGGCCAGTGGAACGGCCGGCAACTGATCAGTGCCCAGTGGATTCACGACATGACACAGCGCCTGATCAGCACCCAAGAAGAGCATCACATCAAACTGTCATGGACCGAGAGGCTGATGAATGCCCTGCGCAGCATGTGGCACACCATCCGCTCATGGTTCACGGGCTACAACGTCGATGATTACTACTTGGGCTACGGCTATCAGACCAAGGCCATCCAGCACCCGCGGGCCGAGTGCTACTTTGCTGCCGGCTATGGCGGCCAACTCATCTATGTGGTGCCCAAGCTGGACCTGGTAGTGGTCATCAACGGCCGCGCCGGCAACTATGGCGACGAGCTGAATGCCCTATACTACCACCTCGTGGAACCGCTGCTTGACGAGGAATCATTACCCAAAGCCGCCACCGTGCATTTGACCATCGACATGCCGCTGGGCGAGGCCACCCATCCGTTGGAAGACAAACTGATGGGCAAGGCCATCGTTTTCAGTGACAACCTGCTGGGGCTGCAATCCATGACCGTAGAGCGCAGCGGCAACGACCGCCTGTTTACAATGACCGACCGCCGTGGCATCCACCATGCCCTGGCCGCATGTGGCGAGTGGCGCATGACCACCAGCGACGACCATCCCATCTACATTGTCGAGTGCCGCGAGCAACTGGTGGGCACTCCCAGGCCGTTTACCAGTGCGGCCGCCTATGCCTGGCAGGGCGACACCCTGGCCATGCGCGTGGATTGGATTGACGGAGGCGACAACCGCCGTCTGAGAATCATTCCAAACGGCAATCAAGTGACCGTCATCGCCTGTGACAACTTCGACCCCCTGCTCACCGACACCATCGTTGGGGAATTAGGAGTGAGGAGTGAGAAGTGAGAAGTTTTCAGGCAATAGTAACCATACTAACAACTAAGGACTAAGGACTAACAACTCTTGCGCGACATCACCGACATAGCGGACGTGAAACGTCAGTTTCTGGCTCATTTGACGCTGCAGAAAGGCATGAGCCAGAATACCGCCGTCGCCTACAGTGACGACGTGGACAAGCTCATCCGTTACCTTGCCGATGCCGGCGTGGGCATCGAACGTGCCACAACCGACGACCTGGAACGCTTCATCTGCACCCTGCAGGACGTGGGCATCCAGCCACGGTCCCAAGCTCGCATCATCAGCGGCGTGAAAGGCTTCTACAGGTTCCTGCGCCAGGAGCATTTTATGGATACCGACCCGACGGAACTGCTGCTCACGCCCAAAATCGGGCGCCACCTGCCCGAGGTGCTCACCATCGCCGAAATCGACGCCATGATAGCCGCCATCGACATGTCCAAGGCCGAAGGGCAGCGCAATCGCGCCATCATCGAGACGCTATACGGCTGCGGCCTGCGCGTGAGCGAGCTGGTGACGCTCAAGCTGTCCCAACTCTATCTCGAGGAGCATTATGTCGTCATCCAGGGCAAGGGCAACAAGCAGCGCGCCGTGCCCATCTCGCCCGTCGCCATCGAGCAGATCAACCTGTACCTGGAGCAGACACGTTCCCATCAGGTCGCCCAACGGGGCAGCGAGGACATCCTGTTCCTGAACCGCCGCGGCGCGATGTTGACGCGACAGATGATTTTCCATATCGTCAAGCAGCTGTGTGAACTGGCCGGAGTGCGCAAGGTCATCAGTCCCCACACCCTGCGCCACAGTTTCGCCACCCACTTGCTCGAGGGCGGTGCCAACCTGCGCGCCATCCAGCAGATGCTGGGCCACGAGAGCATCACCACAACCGAGATCTACGTCCACATCGACCGCACCCGCCTGCGCGACGAAATCCTCCAGCACCACCCCCGCAATAAAACTTCCCAACAACAGAATTAGCAGGTCATCCAACAAACAGATCGTTCATTGTTACCTGATAGATTACTTGGGATGCATACTCATTTTGGTATAGGCCGTAAGGAGTAATCCAAGTCATTAACACACCACTTCTATTCTTAGTTTCGCGAGTAAAAGCATCGATGCGATTTCTAACTTTCTCGTCCTCTTTAGCAGTGATGGTATATTGACCATAAGTATATTTAATTTCGCACAGGTTAACCAAATGGTCGGCACGTTCAATAATCATGTCAATCTGTGCGCGAGGATTAGATGTGTGACTGCGCCACGAGTAATATTCCACGGCAATTCTGGAAAGTCCCAACGCATGGCGTATTTGCGAAATATGTAGAACACAAACATGTTCGAAGGCAAGCCCTTGCCATGTGTTGAGAGTCGGGGTATTCAGGTGTTGCTCCCAGTAATCCTCAGTAGTCAGTTTTTTAGAAAATGTCAACTGGAAAAGGGTAAACAAATCAACCAACTGATAGTAAGCATCTTTCACTTTCATTTTTCCATTGGCCTTTGTCACATACCGCCGGACTATATCACAATACACCAAGTCATTTAATTGCTTACTGAGCGTTCCGCTCGATGAAACATGCAATGCCCCAGCAATCTCTTGCCGAGTCAATCCTTGTTTATTCTTGCCCAAGAGTTCAACAATTCTGAGATAGGGCTCGGGGGACCTAAATAGTGAGGCATACAGGCGCTTGTATTCTTGACTTAGCTCAGCATTCTTGCGGAAGTATAGTCGATCTATATTTTGCGCCAGACTTTGCTTCTTTTCAAGCAGACTCAAGTAGTAAGGGATACCACCCAATACCATGTAAGTCTCAACAACTGCCTGCCGTGGCCATTGTATGTTGCGGGCCTTGAGATAGGCTTCGGTTTCAGCCAGATTGAATTGGCGAAGGTAAATAACATGGGTCATGCGGTTGTGCAGACCACCATGATTATCAATAATATTATTAATCATCCATGAAGTTGCCGAACCACACACAATCAGGATAACATCCTTGCGAAGCGATGCCCATGTGTTCCAAAAATGACCTAATGCCTGAACAAAGCCAGACTTAGGCGTGTCAAAGCATGGTAATTCGTCGATATAAATGACACATCTTCCTTTTCCCGACCGATGCTCAAGAGTCGATTTTAGAAATTCAAAAGCTTCCAACCAATTCCTGGGTTGCTCCCCCGCATAACCTGCCTGAATCAATGATCTGGTAAACGTGAACATTTCTTCCTCTCTACTACCATCAATCATACCAGTCGCCGAGAAAGCAAAATGCCCTTCAAAAAATTGTTGTATCAGATAAGTCTTACCCACGCGACGACGACCATATACCGCCACAAACTCCGCACGTCCCGATTTGCTAATGTTTTGAAGTAACTGGAGTTCCTCTTTTCGACCAATAAAATCCGCATCCATATCTAATTCAATGATTTAGTTGATGTGCAAAGATAATATCATTCTTTCGAATATTTCGCCAAAACTAAGAAAAAAATCAAAATTTGGCGAAATATAGCATTCATAAATTCCCAAAACAGAAAAAATAATTATGTTTTGGCGAAATATAATACTCATAAATCCCCAAAACACAAACATGAACACCACTTCTGTCGATAGATACCCGCACGAGTGGATTGGATAAAAAAGGGGAAGTCTATTACCTTTAAATTCTGTTGTTTTTTGTAATTTTGCGGGACATAATAATAGATTGACAAATGAAAAGACTGTTATTGCTTGCGATAGCGGTGCTGACCCTGGCTGGAACGGCCCGCGCCAACTCGTGGTGGGACAACTATCGCCCTGACAACCGCAACGTGAGACTCACGTCTACCAACCTGCCCATCGTGTGGATTGACGTGAACGGCAATTACATCGACCGTGACGAGCGCATCACGGCCCGCATGAAGATTATCCACAACGGAGCCGGCAGCCTCAACTATGCCGACACGGTGGCCCATCCCGGGCAGACGATCGACTATGAAGGTTATGTGGCGCTGCGATATAGGGGCAGCTCGTCGTTCAGCATGAGCGACAAGAAGCCCTACTCCTTCCGCCCGTTGGACAAGCCGCTCGAGGAGGGTGGCGAGAAGAAGAAGGTCAAAATCCTGGGCATGGGCAAGGACAACAACTGGGCCCTGCTCGCCCCCTATGCCGACAAGAGCATGCTGCGCGACCTGCTGGCCTTTGAAGTGTCACGGCCGTGGATGGAATACACGCCCCAGGGCCGCTATTGCGAGCTGTTCCTGGACGGCATCTATTATGGCGTGTACATCCTCACCGAGGTCGTTTCCCCCGGCAAACACCGCCTGAATCTGCCCGATCCGGGCGAACAGGGCGACACCATCACCGGTGGCTACATCATGGAGGTGAACCGCACCGACGGCGAAGTGACCCACCGCTCCAAGTACCACCCCGTGAGCAGTTCGGGCACACCGTACAATAACCAGTACATCCATTTCCAGTACAAGTCGCCCGACTACGAGGACATGACGGCCGACCAGGTGAACTACATCAACGGGCGCATCGACCAGATGGAGCGAACCTTGTGGAATTACAGGCCCACGGGCGAGACCACCTATCGGGACTTCCTGGACATGCAGAATTTCGTCGATTACCAGCTCGCCATGGAGCTGGGTCACAACGTGGACGGTTACCGCCTGAGCGGCAAGTTCTTCAAGCGCCGCGACAGCGAGGACGCGCGTTTCAAGATGGTCGTGTGGGACAACAACCTGTCCTATGGCAACGCCGACTACTATAACGCGTGGCGCACCGACTCCTGGATCTACAAGAACAACAACGTCCTCAACAATGCGGGCGACACCCAGCTGATTCCCTTCTGGTGGTACAAACTCAACACCGACCCCGAATTCACCGCCGCGCTCAAGAGCCGCTGGGCACAGTACCGACGCAACAACCTGCGCGAGGACCGCATCATGGCAACCGTGGACTCGCTGGCCAACGAGCTGACCTCGCACGGCGCCGAACAGCGCAACAGTCAGGCTTGGCCCCGCTGGGGAGAGTATGTGTGGCCCAACTACTATATCGCCGACGACTACACCGACGAGATCTCCTGGCTCAAGCAGTGGCTGCACGACCGCATCGCATGGATGGACCAGCAGCTGGGCTTTGACCCCAATGCCAGCCTGCGTGGCGACGTGGATGGCGACGGCAACGTGACCATCAGCGACGTGACGGCCCTGATCGACTATCTGCTGAGCGCTGACGCCACCAGCATCGACACAGACGCCGCCGACTGCGACCAAGACGGCACCATCAGCATCAGCGACGTCACGGCTTTGATTGATTACCTCCTAGTGGGCCGTTGGTAAAACCAAGCTATTATACTATTGAATTTCTAAAAACCGATGATCAAAAATATAATCTGTCTTGTCATTCTGTTGGCAATGTGCCCCGTAACGGCACTGGCCCAACAACACGCCATCGAAAAAGCGCTCGATGACTATAACCGCACCCCTTCAGTAGAAACCGCCAACCGCTTTTTCGCCCTTCTCGACCAGGAAGAGTTCACCGAGGAAAAAATCCGGTTTTCGGCCCATGTGCCACCCGACTCGGTTCGCCAGCAGGTGTGGTACTGGGCTTCGGAGTGGTTCTATGACAAGCAGGATTATACCCAAAGCAAGGATTATGGCCTCAAGGCCCTCAAGCTGTATCATGGCGCCAGCGACACCAAGGCCGATTGCCTGAATTTGCTGGGATGCATCTATGTGCGTCTGGGCGACTTCAAGAATGCGGCAGCCTATGCCAAGCAATGCCTCAATATCGACATGGCCAGTGGCGATCATGACCGCATCTCATCGAGCATGAACACGCTGGCAGGCATCTACATGGCCGCTCATCAAGCCGATGAGGCCGAGAAACTCATCGTCCAGGCCATCAACCATGCCGACCTGGCCAACAATCCTGCCCGCAAGGCCGTACTGCTGGGTACGGCGTCCGAAATCTATCACTCACTGACCCAGGAGGAAAAAGCCCTCGACTATGCCCAGCAGGCCTATGATCTGGAACAGACTCTGGGGCGCAGCCTGCCTGCCGCCTACCGTCTGGATCAAAAGGCATCGGCCCTCATGGGGCTGAAGCGTTATGAAGAGGCCGAGAAGGCCCTGCGCGAGGCCATCCCCGTGATGCGCGAGCAAGGTGACCTGCACTCGCTGGCCATTGCGGCCAACCATCTGGGCACCTGCCTGATATGGCAGAAACGCAACGACGAGGCGTTCCCGTTTTTCCGCGAGGCCGCCGACCTGCTGGTCAAGATGGGTGACCCTGTCAATGAGATGTATTCCCGCCGCGGCTTGTGCCTGAGCCTGTGGGAAAGTGACCCCGACAGTGCCCGCAGCGAGTTGAACCGTTTCAATTTCCTCAAGGACTCGCTCTATACCAGCGAGTCGGCCGAGGCGCTGGCACGCCTCAATGCCGAGTTTGGCAACGACCAGTTGACGATGGAGAATGAGCAAGTGCGCAACGCCCGCACACGCGACCGCATCATTGCCGTGGCACTGCTGTTGCTGCTTGCAGCGGCAGCATGGTGGGTCATCAGGCGACAGCGCCATCGTCAGCAGCAGCACATCAACAAGCTGGTGCGCGAGATTGAGCGATTGAAGGCCGAGAGCGAGGCGGCACGGGCTGCTATGGCCAGCAGCCGAGCCGACATCAGCGATGTTGAAGAAGCCTTGCCCGACGACGAACCCGCTCCGACGATTATCGGTGTCACCGAGAATGAATTCCTCACACGCGTCATCGACTTTGTCAACGACCATCTCGAGCAGGGGGACTTCGGACTGGAGAATATGGCCGATCACTTCGCTATGAGCGTTTCCACACTGCGCCGACGCCTGCAGGATGCCACTGGCGTTGCGCCCAAGTCCTATATCCAGGCCATACAGATGCAGCGCGCCTGCAACCTGCTCGACAGCGGCCTGCAGATTGCCGATGTGGCCATGCAATGCGGCTTCACCGAGCCCGGCAGTTTCACCCGCACCTTCAAGCGAGTCCTCGGCCTTACCCCGTCTCAATACCGCACCCGGGCTTGATGGATTTTAGAGCTCCACATTTTTGATGGATTAGAACACCATTTTTCTAATACAGACAAGGAGGCAAAAGTATATTTTTAATAAATTTCTGAGAAAAAAATAGCCCTTTGCGTTGTTTTTGGTCAAAAATGTTCAGTTTTTTGACCAAAAATGTTAATTGTATTCAATAATAATGTTGTAAATTTGCGATATCGAAAACAACAATTTTTATTAACTTTTAAATCCAATTGCGCTATGAAAAAGATTCTACTGACATTCATGTTGGCCTTGATGGCCATCACTGCCCAAGCAGTGACCGAGTTCACGGTAGGCTCGCTCAAGTATTACATTGAGACCAATGGTGATGCCTACTGTAATGGTCTGGCGGCCTCGGCCGGCAATCCAACGACCATCACCATCCCCGGCCGTGTGACCTACAACGGCACGACCTACTATGTGACCAACATCGCGACCAACGCGTTCAAGAACAACACCACATTGAAACAAGTTCGTGTGGGTTGGGGTGTTAAACAGATCGGTTCAGCATCATTCATGGGCTGTACTGCCCTGGAGTATGTCTGGCTCCCCAGCAGCGTTAGTGTCATGTATAATCAAGCGTTCCAGGGCTGTACCTCAATGCTTCAATTCCAGATTGCGGCACCGACGCCTCCCATATTATACGGCGATAAAACGTTCTACAACATGAAGAAGTGTGATGTCGTTGTTGCCATGCAAAGCAACATTTCGGCCTATGGCAACTCCAGCCAATTTGTTGACGCCGACAAAAACGGCAGCATCAGTGCCGAGGGCTATGCCGCCAACGACTTTATCAACAATGGCGTCGCTTGGGTGATTACCAACGATAATATCAAAGATATCAACGTCAATGTCACTATGGTTGGCATCAGCCCAACCCTCACCTACTTGCCCATGACTTCTTCAACGACTGACTACACCAATGCCACTTATGGTAATGGGTCAAGTTTGAATTGCATTTGGACAGAGATTGCATCTTATGCCGCCGATGGCAGGACCGCCCTGAAGACAATCGGTCGCAGTGACTCGGGCTCTTACTTCAGGCTGAATAAGGTGGGGGCGCGTGCCTTCGAGGGCTGTACGGGGCTGACCGAGGTCAATATCTCGGCTGCTGAGATTGAGGAGTCTGCCTTCTACAACTGCACCAACCTGGCTACGGTCAACCTCTACCTCAAGAACAACGAGAGTTATGGTACGCAGAAGTTGGGAAATCTATGTTTTGCCAACACTGCCGTAACCAGTCAATACATTCCCTCATCCTTGACCAGTTATGGATATGGTGCATTTGCCATGTGCAGCAACTTGAAAACGTTTTCTGTCTCGCCGTCAAACCAATATTTTAGTGCGTACGGCATACAAGGTAATTTAGCATTATATAGCAAGGGCACAACCTTCCTAACGCTCTATCAGCATCCTAATGCTCCTGTTTCACTTTATAATAATCAATACCTTTATATAAAGTATATCAATCCTTATGCATTTGCAGGTGTGGAGTACTCTATCACAATTCCTTCAGGTGTGACATCCATCGGCTCCTATGCGTTCTATCGTGCCAAATGCTATACCCTTCTCATTCCCAATTCGGTAACGTCATTCGCCACCACAACATTTGCCTACATGAAGGTCAATCGTCTGATTTTCAACAAGACAGACATACCCTCTTCACTCACTGGCAGTTCCACGTTCAACGGCGTGACCAATACTTCGGGCGGGACGTCCATCCGGCTGAGCGTACCCAGCGCATGTACCAACAAGTACCGCACCACTTCACCCTGGTCCACCACATTCACCACTGTTGACGAGAAGGCCTACGATACTCAAATATATGAGACTGATGGAACGGCTACCAATATCTATATCACTGTTATGAACTACAACAGTTATACCGATCCACTGGTACCAAATGTCACCTACCCTGGCCAATGCAAAATCGTTAGGGGTGATATGACCAACAGAACGGGATACCTCAACATCCCCAACTATTGGTTTAACAATAATTATAATAGCACTACGGCATTTGCCATCACCGAAATCGATCGCGAGGCATTCCGTGATATGACCGGTATCACCAAGGTACAAGGCGGTGAACGCATCACTAAGATCGGTGCCCTGGCATTTGCGGGCCTGACGGGCTGCACTCAGGGCTTCAACATCCCCAATCCTGTAGAGTTCGGTGACTCATCACTGTTCAACTGCTGGACCCCGACCATCACGCTGGGCGACCGCCTGGAGCGCATTGGCAATGACGCTTTCCGCTACAGTGCGGTACGTCAGGTGCTCATGCCGCCCAGTGTCACCTCAATCGGCAAACGCTTCATCGCTGGTGACAACCAACTTGACACGTTGCGCCTCTCGCCCAACATCACCGAGATTCCCGACCAAGGCCTTGCATGGGTCAACACGCGCTACATTGTTATCCCCTACGGCGTGAAAAAAATTGGTACGCAGGCGTTTTTCAGTGACAAGGCGCTTATCGTCGACGGACAATACCTCTATGAGACCAATTGCGAGAACGTGGTGGTCATCCCCAGTTCGGTCACCTATATTGACCCCGATGCGTTCAAATATGCCCGCCACCTGGATGCCATCTTCCTGAACTGCCCCTACGGCGCGTTCAAGACGACGAGCAAGAACAACTGGCAGCGTCGCACCGACTATAACGCCGACAACTGCTATGACTGGAGCGGCCACAAGTTGTATGTGCCCGTGGGACAGGTGCAGCAGTACCGCAACGACCCGGGCATCAAGGCCGCCTGGAACGAGAATAGCGACGTCAGCGCTGGCGCATTTGACTTCACGACGGGCAACGACTTCATGACCACGATGTACCGCATGACGGTGGTTAACCCCACGACCAAGACGGCCAAGTATGTCTATAACTGGGGCACTGGCAGTGCCTACATTAACGCGGTCAATACCAAGACCGACCACCTCACCGGCACCTCTTACACGATGGTCGAGATCGGTGACAGTTGCTGGGCCAATCCCAATACTGTTTTTAAGCAAGTCAGTTTCTCAAGTTCCAGCACCATCACCCGCATCGGTGCCTACGCCTTCCAGAACTGCTCGGGCTTGAATATCGAGGTCAATGTACCCGAGTCCGTGAACGAAATCGGCAGGAATGCGTTCTATGGCTGCACCAATTTGCCCTCGGTGTTCCTGAACCGCACTGGCTTGACAGCCGTGTACCCCAATCTGTTCACATCTTCACAACAGACCATCCTGTATGTGCCCCTGAACAGGTTCTACAATATCGCCAACCAGACCAGTGGGTGGCTGGCCAACTCAGCATCCAACCGTCGATTATTGCCCTACGTCAAGCCCACCACCCAGTGGTCAGCCATCTCGGTGCCCGTGAGCGACAACATCCTGCTGCCCGCCAGCGGCGAGTTCTATTACGCGTCCTCCATCAACTCGGGCAATAGCGCGCTGAACAAGACCCAGTTGACTAACAGCAAGGGTATCAAGGGCGGCGAAGGCATGCTCATGAAGGGAACCGTCGGCACGGTTTACCGCTTCCGCCCCAACGATGCCGTGTCGGGTTATTCTTATATCTCACCGTCAACCAATTTACTGAAGGGTGCCACAGGCGTCAGCCAGACGCTCACCTACTCGAGCAGCGGCCCGTATTACTACACCTTTGACGGCCAAAAGTTCAACCGTGTGAACTCCTCGGCCACGGTCTATAGCGGCGAGGCCTACGTCCAGACGAGCAGCAGTTTCAGTAACGTCTATATTGACAGCGATATCACGACCTATGACCTGTGGATCAACGGTACCCAGGTGAACAGTGACAACTGCAGCAACCTGAAGGTCATCAGCGGCGTGAGCGGCACGACCGTCTCCTATAACCCGACGTCCAAGACGTTGACGCTCAACGGTGCGACAATCACCAACGACACCGATCCTGGAATCCGTAGCGAAATCTCCGGGTTGACCATCAAGGTCAGCGGCACCAACAATGTCATGGTCACCGCAGGTAACCACTACGCAGTTCAATTCATGCAGAACGCCACGATCACGGGCACGGGAAGACTCAATGCCGGAAGCAATGCAGGAACAGGTTGCTTCGTATATAGCGGTAAAACCCTGAACATCAACGGTGGAGTGCAAGTGAAAATCTTGGGAGCGATATATGGCATCATGGGTTATTCGACCACATCCCGATTGATTATCAGCGGAGCCACCACCAAACTGACGGCCAAGGGCGTTAGCCAGGGCAGTTACTACCAGCTTCCCACCACCATGAACGACGGGCTCGCCATCACCTCGCCCGCTGGAGCCTACTTCAACAATGGCACCGTGATCTACAACGGCAGCGTGGCCAAGAACATCGAAGTTGTCATCAGCAAACCCGACGTTACCCGTGGTGACGTGAACGGCGACGGCAGCGTAAACATCAGCGATGTGACTGCCTTGATCGACTACCTGCTCAGCGGCAATGCCTCAGGTGTCAACGTGAGCGCAGCCGACTGCAACCAGGACGGCTCGGTGAACATCAGCGATGTGACTGGCCTTATCGACTACCTGCTCTCCGGCTCTTGGTAAGAAACTACGAATTTCGCGAACCTTTAGCTCGGCGAAGCCAATTAAACTAATAGCATCCGCATTCTTTTAATTGTTGACGAATTAAGCTAATTGGCATCTGCGCTCCAACGGGGTGCGGATGCCTTTTGTATTTGTTGTGTTTATTGTTTTCCTTTTTGAGGGCTTGGCGACTTGGCGTGAGGCCGTTTTTGTATTGAGAAATGCCCGTTTTACTCATTAATCTCTAACCTGCGAGAAACAATAAGAATTTAACTGGATTTTTATTGGATAAATGAAAGATAATTATTAAATTTGCCGCATTACTGAAGAATTGGAATTC
The DNA here is from genome assembly GCA_900318535.1 of uncultured Prevotellaceae bacterium. Classification (GTDB taxonomy): domain Bacteria; phylum Bacteroidota; class Bacteroidia; order Bacteroidales; family Muribaculaceae; genus Sodaliphilus. Next base: position 44,984 of record ONKU01000006.1, read on the forward strand.
AAATTTACTAACTAATAAAACGAGAACGATTATGAAGAAACTATTACTTTGTTCACTGGCGGTACTGCTGGCGGCACTCGCTGCCCATGCCGATGTGACGATCAACGCCACCAACTTCCCTGACGCGACCTTCCGTTCCTACCTGCTGAGCCAGTATCCCAGCGGCACCATCACCACGGCGCAGCTCAATGCTCGCGACACGTTGAATCTGCCTTACAAGGGCATTTCCAATATGACGGGTGTGCAGTATTTTACCCAATTGAAAAGGTTGGATCTATACTCTAACAATCTGACCACGATTGACGTGAGTGCCAACACCAAGCTGATTTACCTCAACTTGGGCTACAACAAGTTGACGTCAATCAACGTGGAAAATAACACGGTGCTGCAAGAGCTGTATCTCCAGAATAACCAACTCACCACAGTCAGTGTGAACAATCACAGCAGTCTGAGAACGTTGTGGGTTCGGGGCAACACTACCTTGACGGGCTTCTACTGCTGGCGTGATGCGCTGACCAGTGTTGACGTGACAGGTTGCACAGCACTGCTGTATCTCAAGATTTACAACAACTATAACTTGACGGGTATCTATGGCTTGGCAGACTGCACCAATTTGACCTGGCTGGATGTCGAGGACACGTCGTTCAGCGACTTGAGTGCTGTTAAGGGCATGACCAAGCTGGAGACGTTGCTGGCGGGCAATACCCAAATCACCGTCCTCAATACCAGCCATAGTGGCAGCCTGAAAAACCTGCAAGTCGCTGGCGACACGCGATTGACCGAACTCATCTGCTACAGTGAGGACTTGACAACACTCAAAGTGACGGGTTGCACGGCATTGAGCACGCTCAAGTGCTACTACAATGATAATCTCGAGACTATCACTGGCTTTGCCGGTTGTAAAGCGCTGGCCTATGTGGACTGTGAGGACTGTGCCATCGCCGAGTTGCCCGGCGTGAACGACATGACGAACCTGCAGACGCTGTGGTGTCGCAATAACCAGTTGACGGGCACCCTTGAAGTGAGCGACAAACCTCAACTGAAATATCTCAGGGTTAGTGGCAACAAGGGGCTGCAAGAACTCAGATGCCCCCGCAACGCCTTGATATCGCTTGATGTGACGGGCTGCACCGCTTTGAACTTATTACATTGTGAAGAAAACAGCAATCTTTCGTCAATCCAGGGACTGACTGATTGCACAGCGTTAAATTGGTTTGGCTGCGATTATTGCGCACTCACTTCACTTGACTTGACATTCTGCCCTGGCCTCCAAAGTCTGTATTGCTACAATAACCAGTTGACCTCGCTCAACGTGACGGGTCTGACTCACCTTTTGAACTTGAACTGCATGAACAACCCTGACCTTGGCAGCATTACCGGCCTGAGTGACTGCTCGGCCGTGACTTATTTTGGGTGCTCTAACTGCGGCCTCAACAGCCTGGATGTGAGCCACATGAACAATCTGGGAGAGCTGTGGTGCAGCGAAAATCTGTTCACCACACTCTCGGTAAATAATAAACCCCAGTTGACGGCACTGGTTGCCAACGGTAATCTATCACTTGTAGAATTAGAATGCTACTCTTGCGCCCTGACCCGTTTGGATGTTTCTGATTGCCCCGTACTGGATTATATCGATTGCGAGGAAAACCAATTGACTGAACTGGACGTCACCACTTGCCCGGCGCTCATATACTTCCTCTGCTCATACAATCAACTGACCGAACTCGACATCAGCCGCAACTCTGGACTCCTTTACCTCTGGTGCCGAGACAACCAGTTGACAAGTGTGGACCTGAGCACTTGTCCCGACGGTTTCCTTTCTCTTGACTGCCGTAACAACCAGGTTTCGGGCACTATCGATGTCTCGAGGTTTGCCAACTTGATCCATCTACTATGTAACAATAATCAGATATCTCAAGTGGTACTCGGTAACCATGACCAGCTCATCTACCTTTGGGTCGCTGCCAATCAGTTAACGAGTCTTGATGCCAGTGGCTGCACTGCACTGCAAACATTACGTGCTCAAACCAATCAGCTGACGAGCCTGCCACTGGGAAATTGCCCTGATTTGAATGAATTGCCCATTTTCTATAATAAAATCAATGCCACCAAGATGGGTGAGATTGTCGACGCGCTACCCATGCGCAGCTCCGATGAACCAGGAGCACTTTATGCCATTATCGATTATGAGCCCGGAGCAGACGATACAGTAGAGGGTAATGTCATTACTGCAGCCCAAGTCAGCCAGGCCAATGCCAAGAACTGGAATGTCTATCATTGGTCTTGGGCTGAAGGCGAAGGTTGGGAACTCTATACCGGCAGCTCGTTCCAGCGCGGCGACGTGAACAGTGACGGCAGCGTGAACATCAGCGACGTGACCGCCCTGATCGACCTGCTGCTGGGCGGCGGCACCATCAGCAACCCGGCGGCCGACTGCAACCAGGACAACGGCATCAACATCAGCGACGTGACCGCCCTGATCGACTACCTGCTTGCGGGCAATTGGCCCTCGAGGGTGATGCGCACCAGCACCAGCGTTAGCACCGTTGGTGGGCCGCATTTTGTTGACAGCGAGAACATCGTGCTCGAGAAACCGCAACGCAGGCGCCATTGACTGCAACCAGGACGGCAGCGCCAACATCAGCGACGTCACAGCCCTGATCGACTACCTGCTCTCCAACCACTGGTAAACCAGGAATTAGGAGTTAGAAATTAGGAATTCGCATCCGCGCTTCATAAAAAATGGGGGCGCGGATGCTTTCGTTTAATTCGCTTAATTCGCCGACCCAAATAATTCGCCGACCAAAAAACTTCGCGGCTTAGCGTGAGGCAACGGGGTGCGGATGATGCGAACAGCGCGGGGCTCAAACTTTTATGGTATTCTGTCTGAAGAAGATTTGGAATTTTGCTCAAAATGCACTAACTTTGCCGATGATGAAACACTTAAAATTCATACTTACCAATGGCGGGCATTTGCGGCTGGGTGAGGTGACCCTGCACCGCGAACTGCTCATGCCGCACGAGCAGTGCTGGGGCGGCGGATACTATGAGTACGATTACGCGAGCAACGTGTTGATTTTGTCCGGCAAGTCGTTTGACTACGGCGGCCCGCGCTGGGACCGTATCGGCGTGCTGCTGGTTCCCGAGGCCTACCGTGGCATCACCATCGTCTATCGCGACCAGTGGGACGAGGAGATGAGCGTATCTGACTCTTTCACCATCAAGTATTACTAAACGTGCTATGAAACGGTTCTTGAACGCCATTAACGGCCTGCTGCCCAAGGACAGGATTTACACCGATGAGTTGCGTACCCTGGCCTGGGGCACCGACGCGAGTTTTTACCGGCTGACGCCCCAAGTGGTCATCCGCGCCAAGGACGAGAACGAGGTGTCGACGATTGTCAGGACGGCGAACAAATTCGGGCTGCCGTTCACCTTCCGCGCCGCTGGCACGTCACTGTCGGGGCAAAGCGTGAGCGACAGCATCCTCATCGTGGCGGGCAAGAATTGGGAGGACTACAGCGTGGCCGCTGACGCCGAGAGCATCACCCTGCAACCCGGCCTCGTGGGGGCACGGGTGAACCAGATCCTGAAACCACTGGGGCGCGTGTTCCCGCCCGACCCCGCCAGCATCGGCTCGGCCATGGTGGGCGGCATCGTCGCCAACAACGCCTCGGGCATGAACTGCGGCACACACGCCAACAGCGACCGCATGCTCATCTCGGCGCGCCTGGTGTTGCCCGACGGCACCGTGCTAGACACGGGCGATGCGGCCAGCCGCGAGGCCTTCAGGCAGAGCCATCCCGACTTCATCGCCAAGATTGAAGCCCTGCGCGACCGCGTCCGCGCCAACCAGCCGCTTGCCGACCGCATCCGCAAGAAATACAGCATCAAGAACGTGACGGGCCTGAACCTACGGCCCCTGGTCGCCTATGACGACCCGTTTGACATCATCGCCCACAGCGTGGTGGGCAGTGAGGGCACGCTGGCCTTCATCAGCCAGGTAACGATGCGCACACTGCACGACTACCCGTGCAAGGCCTCGGCCATGCTCTACTTCTACACCATGCGGGAGAGTTGCGAGGCAGTGGTTGCCCTCAAGCAACTCAAGTCGAGCGACGAGGACATCGCCATGAGCGAGGAGAACCTGATGGTGAAGAGCGCCGAGATGCTCGACTACCTGTCGCTGGCATCGGTCGACGACCCCGTCTATCTGCAATACAAGCAGGACGTGGACGCCGGCAAAATCGAGGGCGTGGAGCCGGGCGATTACCACAACCTCACCGCCATCCTCACCGAGACCAAGGCCGTCACCCCTGACGAGCTGCAACGCCGCATCGACGCCATCACGCAGTGCCTGTCGCAATTCAAGACCTATATCCCCGTAACGTTCACCACCGACCCGGCCGTTTATGGCAAGTATTGGGCCATCCGCTCGGGCATCTTCCCCAGCGTGGGCGGCGCGCGTCCCGTGGGCACGTCGTGCCTGATCGAGGACGTCGCCTTTGCCGTCGAGGACCTACCCGAGGCGACCGTCAAGCTGCAAAAACTCATTGCCGACCACGGCTATCGGGACGCCTGCATCTATGGCCACGCCTTTGAGGGGAATTACCATTTCATCATCAACCAGCTCTTCAGCGACGAGAGCGAGGTGCAGCGCTATGCCGGCATGATGCGCGACGTGGCGCGCCTCGTGGTCGAGGAATATGACGGCTCACTCAAGGCCGAACACGGCACGGGCCGCAACATGGCGCCGTTTGTCAAGTATGAGTGGGGCGAGGAGGCGTTTGCCGCCATGCGCGAGCTAAAAGAGATTTTCGACCCGCATTATCTGCTCAATCCTGGTGTCATCTTCAACGACGACCCCGAGTGCTTCATCAAGCACTTCAAACCCCTGCCCGAACTCAAGATGCGGGGGCTGGAAGCGCCCAAGGAGTCTCCCAGTGTGCTCAAGACCGTGGAAGGCGTCCTCAAGGCCAACAAATGCATCGAGTGCGGTTTCTGCGAGGTGAATTGCCTCACTTGCGGCCTGACGCTCTCGTCACGCCAGCGCATCGTCATCCAGCGCGAAATATCGCACCTGCGCGAGACGGGCAACGACCCCGATCGCTTGGCAACACTCGTCAAACAGTACCATTATCAGGGCGACCAGACGTGTGCCGGCGACGGCCTGTGCTCCACCTCCTGTCCTATGGGCATCAACGTGGCCGACCTGACCCACCTGGTGCGCCAGGAAGCGCTGCCGCAGGGCAGCATGGGGTACAAGACAGTCGACTGGGCGGCGCGGCATTTTGCGGGCGTCAAGAGCGGCTTGCGCCTCGTGCTCGACACGGCACGGTTGGGTCACAACGTGCTCGGCACCAATGCCATGAAGGGCGTTGCTGGTGCCCTGCACAAGGCGGGACTGCCCCTGTGGACCCCTGCCATGCCTGGCAAGACGCGCCAGCCGAAGGCATGTAGAGACGCAAAATCTAGCGTCTCCACACCATCAGGAAGTAATGTCACGCCCCTTAAGGTGGTCTATTTCCCCTCGTGCATCAACCAGACGATGGGGCTGTCAAAAGGCGCGCCCGTGAAGAATACCCTCGTCGATGAGATGGTGCAGCTTTGCCGCAAGGCGGGCTACGAGGTCATCTTCCCCGAGGGGCTTGAAAAGATGTGCTGCGGCACCATTTGGGAGTCCAAGGGCATGCTCGACATAGCCGACCGCAAGACTGCCGAACTCGACGAAGCCTTGTGGCAAGCCAGCGAGCAAGGCAAATACCCGATCGTGTGCGACCAGAGTCCGTGCCTGCACCGCATGCGCAAGTGCATCACGCGCATGCAACTGTATGAACCTGTCGAATTTATTTGGGAATACCTGCGGGAACGGCTGGAGTTCACGCCCATCGACCGCCACATCGCCCTGCACTTCACCTGCTCGACCCGCGAGATGGGGTTGGTGGACAAAATGACACAACTGGCGCGCCTGTGCAGCAACAACGTCTTCCTGCCCGAGGGCGTGGGCTGCTGCGGCTTTGCCGGCGATCGCGGCTGGACCTATCCCGAGGTGAACCGTTGGGCGCTACGCAAACTGCGTAAGCAATTGGAGGACAACAGCATCGAGATGGGCTACAGCAACAGCCGCACCTGCGAGGTGGGCCTGGAAACCAACGGCGGCATCCCCTACCAGAGCATCGTCTACCTCGTCAACGAGGTCACCCGCTCCAAGTAGTCCCCCGCCTGCAGACACAACAAAAGTGTCCACAAGTCGAAAAAAACGAGTTGTGGACACTTAAACAATCTATACTCTATCCTACTTGAGTTGAGCGCCGTCGTGGAAGGCGGTGCCGACGGTGGTACCCAGCTGCACGTATTTGTAGCGCGTGGGGTCGTAGGTGATGATGTGCATCTTCTCGATGTCGGGGTTGCCCTCCTCGTCGAGGAAACGTTCGTCACACAGCACGTTCACGACCTCGGCAATCAGGTAGTAACCCGTATTGCGGTCCTCGTCGATTTTCTCCTTCACACGGCACTCCATCGTCATGGGGAAGTCGGTGAACAAGGGGGCATTGACGTTGGGCGCCTTCTCGATCGTCCAGCCCGTCTTGGCCATCTTCTCGGGGTCCTTCTTGGCGCTGACGATGCCCACAAAGTCAGATGCCACCATCGTCTCGGTCGTGGCAAAAGCGACTGTAAACGTGTCGTTGACAGCCAGATTGTCGGTCGTGGCGTGTGAGGACAGCGAAATCATGATTTCATTCATATCCCAGGTGCCGCCCCATGCCGCATTCATGGCGTTGGGACGTCCCTCTTTGTCATAAGTGCCGATGATGAGCACCGGTTGTGGAAGTATCCACGGTTTTGATCCAAAACTCTTCATTTTCTTATCTTATTTTTGATTAGTGGTTGGTTATTTCAATTTCAGAATGGCCTTCACCGGCTTGGGGGTGATGTCCATCGGTATCTCGATGCGGGTGATGGAGCTGTCGGGCACAGGAAGGATGAAATAGCGCCGACCCTGATACTCCAGCGGGTAGAAGCCCTTGGGCTCATAGCTGATATTCAGGCCATAGTCCTGACGGCGCTGCTGCTCCTCAGGCGAGAGGGCCGTTTCGGCCTTATCAAAACAATAACGCGCGGTCTGGAAAGTCGCAGGCAGGGTGTCGAGCCGCAAGGTGACGGCGATATAATCCTGACCTGGGACACGCAGGACGTCGCCGGTGATATCGGGATTCTCAGCCTTCATGGACCACACCTGCGCGCCATCGAGCAGACGTCCCTCGTGATAACGGCGATAGACCGAATCGCCGACGAACTGCACGTTTTCTTTGCCGTAGTAGGCCCTGTAGATGACCTCATGGGCAAAGTAATTGGTGGACATGAAATTCATGGGCTTGATGAAACGGCTGTAGCCGTCGAACTGGCGTTCGAGCAGAATGGCCTGAGCCGGGGCCGCGGCGATTTCCTGTTCCACCTGTTCGTTATAGGCCTTATACTTGTTCAAGACCTTGATGCCGCGGCCATAAGTGAACACACTCAGTCCCAGCAGAGCGATGACCGCCAACACACGCAACGGCTGCCAACGGTTACCAAGCAAGGAATCGACCGCCTTGATGACGATGATGGCGGCGACGGTTACCAGCGGCGCATAGGCCCGCTCGTGGTTCAGCCCCAGGGCAAACATTACCGCAGCCAGGCACAGCAGGACGTAGGTCCATACCGACTGCCTGACCGCTCTCCTGCCGCGACGCGTCAGCAGCAGGCACACGCCTACAGCCACCGCCAACAAGGGCAGATAGAAGCGCCACATCTTCTCCATAAAGATGTACCAGCGGCTCGACAGCATGTCGTCAGGACTGAGATTGAGGGCGATATCGGTGGTCACACGGTTCCACGCACCGGGCGACAGAACGATGAGCATGATGCCCAACGCATAGCCCATCATCATGACCACCACACGACGGTCGAACAGGCGAGAGTTGAAGGCATAGTACATCAGGAATCCGCCCAGGAAACCCAATGAGGTCGCCTCGTTGAATCCGCCGGCCACAAAGCCGAACAGCAGCCATAACAATGCCTTGCCCCACCCTAACGGTCGGCCCTGGGCACGTTGAAGAACGGCTACCAGCAGCAATGACAACGTGATGGCCCACATGTAGTTGGCACTACCGGCCATCCACAGCATCGTCTCGCCCGGGACGGGATAGCACGTGCCCACTATCGCAAAAAATGCCGATAAGGCCAGCAGCGAACGCCGCCCAGTGGCCAGCCGGCTCACCAGATGGGCCAGCAGGACGAACACCAGCGCGTTGCAAACGTTGAAAGCCGCCTTGCCCAACAGGCCACCAAACAATTCAGGCACCAACTCAGCCAGACGGCCGTTGGTGCCTGTGTAATGAGTCAAATGGGATTGCAGCAGGTCGGCAAATGAACGCATTGGGGTCCACACGCCCTCAATGAGCGTGAAGGCCATGTCATCCTCCTTGAAGGTGGTGAGCGCGTTCATCACCAGCATCACAGCAAACGCCACAACGAGCAGCCCCCAATAGGCCACGTCGTGCCAGCGTCCGCTACGCGATGCTTTCAAGTGCCACAAAGCAATTATACTGTAAGGATTTCCTTCTCCTTGGCAGCAAAGATCTCGTCGATCTTCTTCATGAACTTGTCATGAATCTTCTGGACCTTCTCCTCGCCGTCCTTGCTCACATCCTCGCTCATGCCTTCCTTAACGGCCTTCTTCAAGCCCTCGATAGCCTCGCGGCGGGCATTGCGGATGCTCACGCGAGCCTTCTCGCTCTCGGCCTTGGAGTCCTTAACGAGCAGTTTGCGGCGCTCCTCGGTCAGGGGCGGGATGTTGAGGCGGATCACCTCACCATTGTTCACGGGCATGATGCCCACGTTGCTGTCGATGATGGCCTTCTCGATGGTCCCGATCATGGTGCGCTCCCAGGGCATGATGGCGATGGTGCGCTGGTCGGGGGTGCTCACGTTGGCCACGTTGTCGATGGGCACGGGGCTGCCATAATAGTTCACACGGATGCCGTCGAGAATCTTCACGTTGGCCTTACCTGCACGGATGTGTGCCAGGGTGTCATCGAGGAAATCCACGGCTTCCTGCATCTTTTTCTCGGCTGCGTCGAGATAGAATTTCACGTCGTTCATAGTGTCGCGTTTTTATTTGTTTTGTTGTTACTTGTTATTTTATTGGTCACGAAAGTACACCATTTGCCACAACCCTGCAAGTTTTTTGCCAAAAAATCAAAATTTGCACGTTACAGCACGTTCTCGCCGTTGAATTCCCGCACGATGTAGTCGGGGCGGTTCTTGGTCTCGTTGTAGATGCGCCCGATGTACTCGCCGATGATGCCCAGCGACAACAGTTGGATGCCGCCCAGGAACAGGATGAGCACGACCAGCGTGGGATAGCCCTGAACGGGATCGCCCCAGATGAGCGCCTTGACGAACACGAATATCATGTAGCAAAAGGCCAGCAGCGAGACGATGAAGCCAATCACCGTCGAGATGCGCAGCGGCACACTGGTAAACGAAGTGATGCCGTCGATGGCCAACGAGAACAGGCGGCCGTAACTCCATGACGAAGCGCCTGCCACACGGTCGCCCTGCATGAATTCCACCTCTTTCTTCCTGAAACCTATCCAGCTGTACATTCCCTTGGTGTAACGCTCGCTCTCGCGCATCTTTCTCAAGGCGTTGACGCACTTGCGGTCCAGCAGGCGGAAATCACCCACATTCTGCAGCACGTCGAAGCGCGACGAGCGCTGCAATATATTGTAGAACAGCAGCGACAAGCGTTTGCGCAGCCAGCTCTCCCGGCCGCGCGACTTGCGCTTGGCATACACGTCATCATAGCCCTGCTCCCACCACTTGATCATCTCGGGGATGAGCGTGGGCGGGTGCTGCATGTCGGCATCGATAATGACCATGCAGTCGCCGGTCACATAGTCGAAACCCGCCAGCATGGCCGCTTCCTTGCCAAAGTTGCGCGACAGGTCCACATAGTTGACGCGGCTGTCCTGCTGGCGCAGGCGCTGCAACTCGGTGAGGGTGCCGTCGGTGCTGCCATCGTTGACAAACATGAGTTCCCACTCATAGCCCTGGTTGGCGTCCATGAGTTTGACCAACTCGGGATAGAGCAGCGGCAGGGACTTCTCTTCGTTATAGCACGGGATGAGGATTGATATCTTTTTCATCGTCTTGTAAAGTGTTTACATTCAATTTACTGGAACGTCAGCGACGAGAGGCAGTCGCTCTTGAGACAGGCAGCTGCCTGGGCAATCTGGTCGGGTGTGACGGCACGGATGCGCGAGATGGTGTCGCCGATGGTCGCCACAGCGCCATGATAGAGCAGGCCGCGACCGGCGCGCATCGCCATGAACTCAGTACTGTCAGCCGCCACGACCAGCTGGCCGCAATACTGCTTCTTGTAGGCTTCCAACCGTCGCTCGGGCAACAGGTCCTGGCTCAGGCGGCTGGTGATGCGGTCGATCACATGCAGGCTTGAACGCACGTCGTCGGGGTCACAGCCCAAGTAGATTTCCATCCACCCGCAGTCGCTCAAGAGCGTCAGGGTGGACTCGACGGTATAGACATAGCCACGGCGCTCACGCAATTCCACATTGAGCAGCGAGTTCATACCCGGTCCGCCCAGGATGTTGTTCAGCAGCATCAGGGCATAGCGCAGGGGATGGTTCATGTCGGGCACACGGGCGCCCACGATGGTGTGGGCCTGATGGGTGCCTATCTTGATGGTCTGGTGGAACGGTTCTACCCTCTCGGGCACATGGCGCTGCCGCGGCGCTATTGCATGGCTCATGCCGCCGAAGCATTTCTCGGCCAGACGGAAGACCTTCTCGGGCTTTTCGGGTCCTACCGAGAAGAACGCCATGTTGCCGGGCACATAGAGCGTCTTGAGGTAGTGCATGCAGTCCTCGCGGGTGAGGTTTTCCAAATCCTCTTTCTTACCCAAGATGTTATGTCCCAGTTCACTGCCGGCGAAGAGCAGGTCCTCGAAGTCGTCATAGACCGCATCGCTGGGCGTGTCGCGGTAGCTGGCGGCCTCCTCGAGCACCACATCGCGCTCACGGTCCAGCTCCTCCTGGGGAAAGACCGACCACTGGACCAAATCGGCCAGCAGGTCGATGGCGCGAGCCAGATGCTGATGGGGGAAGACCGAGTAGAGCATGGTTCCCTCCTTGGTGGTATAGGCGTTCAATTCGCCGCCCACCCGTTCCATGCGGTTGAGGATGTGCCAGGCACGGCGGTGTTCGGTACCCTTGAAGATGGTGTGCTCCACAAAGTGGGCCAGGCCATGGTGGCCGTCACGCTCGTCACGGCTGCCGGCGTTCACGGCAAGGCCGCACCAGGCCACTTGGTTGGCGGTGACGATGTGGACCATTCGCAGGCCATTGGGGTGTGTATGATAGTAAGTTGTCACTTGTTTTTAGTCCTTAGTTTTTGTTTTTTGTTGGCCATGGTGGAGCCATGGCATGGTGAACCTTTTTTAGAGCCTTGTGTTGAGGTGGAGGACATGCTGGACGAGCAGTATCTCGTGGATGTCGCTGCGGCGCACGTCCATGTCGTCGTAATTGGGATTCTCGCTGCGCAGGACGACCATGTTGGGGTCGCTGTGGCGGCGCAGGTATTTTACCAGCCTGAAGTCGTCGAGCTGAACGACATAGATCTGGCCCCAATAGATCTGATTGGGATTACTCACCTCGCGCACGGCCACGAAGTCGCCGTCGTTGATGACCGGCGCCATCGAGTCGCCACTCACGCGCACAATGCGGCAGTTGGGGCTCATGTTGGGCAGATTTACCCATCCCACGATGTTCTCGCTGGCAAACAGCTCGTTGCGTCCCGAAGCGACACCAGCCGTCACATCCACGTCATAGACGGGCGTACCGCCACCATTAGCGGATGCCATCACTTCCCCGTCAACACGCACGGGCGTCTTGCCAAAGGGCAGATCGGTGCCCTCCATGAGCCATTCCTTGCTCACCCCCAGGTTGACGACCAGACGGTTGAGGAAAGATTCACTCAGCGGCATGTGGGCATTGAGATATTTCGACAGGTTGGACGTGTCGACTCCGATGCGCTCGGCAAACTGCACCTGCTTCAAGCCCATCTCCTTCATCAGGTACTTGATTCGGTCGATGATTTCGGCATTTTTCTCTTTTTCCATAATGATTGTTGTGTTCTATGGTTTCTTTGTCGGCAAAATTACAACAAAATCTTTGCATATCGCAAATAATTAGCCAATATTTGGCCAAATTCATGGTAAATGTGCCGAAAACGCCATTTTAATAGCCAGCAAAACAAGAAGATTGATTATATTTGCAAAGAATAAACAGATTTATCATGATAGGATTGACACATACCAGCCAGTTGACGGTCACCGAGGCCGTCACGGCCGTTGCCATGGGCTCGGGCGACATGCCCGTGCTGGCCACACCGGCCATGATGGCGCTCATGGAGAATGCCGCCATGCTTGCCGTGGCCGACCATCTGCCCGAAGGCAGTACCACCGTGGGCGGACATATCACCTCATCCCACCTCAAGCCCAGCAAACTGGGCGACACAGTGACCGCCACCGCCACAGTGACCGGCGTTGACGGCAAGAAGATTGAGTTTAAAGTCCAGGCCCACTGCGGCGACACGCTGCTGGGCGAGGGCACCCACCTGCGTTTTATTGTTGACCGCAACAAATTCATGTCAAGATTATGAAAAAGATACTGACCATCGTAGTGCTCGCCGTCGCACTGTTCGCCACCGCCGTGAACACCCAGGAACAGACGGCTCCCAAGAAAGTTTATAATGAGGAGATCAATCCGCTGGAACAAATCGACCAGGCCGTTGCCCAAGCCCATGCCGAGGGCAAGTACGTCATCTGCCAGGTGGGCGGCAACTGGTGCCCGTGGTGCCTGCGTTTTGCCGATTTCATCACCAACGACAGCACCATCAATGCCGTCATCGAGCAGAACTTCGTCTTTATCCACGTGAACTACCATCCCCGCAAAGCTGGAGAGGTGGGCAAGGCTCTGATGAAACGCCTTAACAATGCCGGGCGCTTTGGTTTCCCGGTACTTGTCGTGCTCGACGAGCAGGGCAACATCATCCACATCCAGGACTCGGGCTACCTCGAGGAGGACGAGAGCTACAACGCCAAAAAGGTGTTGACGTTCTTTAGGCAGTGGACCCCGAAGGCAGTACGTGGAGAATAACGACCTGACAGGCCATGGCAAGCAATCCCGACTTGGTGCAGTACATCGCCGACCAGTGTGCCGGAGCCGGCGAAATCACCGTCAAAAAGATGTTCGGCGACTACGGCATTTATTGTGACGGCAAGATTTTCGGGCTCATCTGCGACGACTGCTTCTACCTCAAGCCCACCGAGGCGGTACGGCCACTGTTGCGCACCGTGGAACTGCAGCCGCCCTACGACGGTGCCAAGGACTATTTCCTGATTGACGACGTAGATGACCGTGACTACCTGGCCGCCCTTGTCAGCGAGACCTGCAAGAACCTGCCTGAACCCAAACCCAAGAAAAAGAAATAATCATGATTGACGAGATTATTGAATACAACAAGACGTTTGTTGCCCGCAAGGGCTATGAGCCCTATGTGACCGACAAGTATCCCGACAAGAAACTGGCGGTATTGTCCTGCATGGATACCCGCCTGACCGAACTGCTGCCCGCTGCCCTGGGCCTGAAGAACGGCGATGCCAAGATCATCAAGAACGCCGGTGGACTGGTGATTTCGCCTTTTGACTCGGCCATGCGCAGCCTCGTCGTCGCCGTCTATGAACTGGGCGTGGAAGAAATCATGGTGGTGGCGCATTCCAGTTGCGGAGCCTGCCACATGAGCTACAGCCACTTCCATGACGAGATGATCAAGCGCGGTGTGACCGACGAGACGCTCCACACCATTCGCTGCTGCGGCATCGACCTCAACCATTGGCTCGAAGGCTTCAAAGACACCCCCGAGTCGGTGCGCAAGACCGTCGAGGCCATCAAGACCCATCCGCTCATGCCCCGTGACATCACCGTGCGCGGCTTTATCATCGACTCCACCACTGGAGCACTTGAAGAAATCACGACAAAAAACTGACAACCGATATGGCACATATCTGCGAAAACTGCAAATTCAGGGCCCACTACGACAAGAAGCCCAATTCAGTCCTGGGTAAATTCTGGCGCTGGCACATCAATTACTGTCCTGGCTGGAGAAGCTACTTCTCACGCCAGAGCGAGGAGAAAAAGGCCGAATTGAGGGAGAAATATCATTTTGACCGGCTATAACGCCATCAACAACACTTAGCCATGGCCAAGAAAGTCTATTTTGCCGGCTCCATACGTGGCGGCCGAGTCGATGCCGACCTATATCGCCGCATCATTGAATATATCCAGCGTAACTACGTGGTGCTGACCGAACACGTCGGCAAGAGCAACCTGAGCCTGACCGAGCAGGGCCGTGAACGAGACGCGCGCATCTACGACCAGGACACGGCGTGGCTGCGCGAGAGCGAAGTGCTTATCGGCGAGTGCACCTGTCCGTCGCTGGGCGTGGGCTATGAGTTGGCCTATGCCGAAGCCCGCGACATCCCCTGCCACATCTTCTACGACAGGAGCAAGACCCAACTCTCGGCGATGCTCACCGGCGACCCCTATTTCCACATCCATCCCTACACCACCGAGGACGAGATCTATCCCATCCTGGACGAGATACTCGGGCGGTCGTGAAATCGATGGGCGCAACTTTAAATCATACAACCGATCAAGAAAACGAATAACGAAACATGTTCTTTTTAATCATCACACTGGCAATGGGCTTGTTGATGCCCTTCCAGACGGCCGCGAATTCCCGTCTGCGCCAGGTCGTGGGGCCGGCCTATATATCGACACTGGTCTCATTCACCGTTTCGACGCTTGCATTGTTACTGGTATCGCTGTTGGCGGGGATTCCCATCCTGCCGACCGAAACGATGCTGGCCGAGGCTCCCTGGTGGAGCTGGTTTGTGGGCATCGTGGCCGTGGTGACCATCACCATTGCCATCCATCTGTTCAAGGAAATCGGACAGCTGCAGGCTCTGATTATTCCCATGTTCAGCCAGCTGATTTTCAGCCTGTTGATTGACCACTTCGGGTGGTTTGGCGCCAAGGTCATCCCATTGGGCACCAGCCGCATCATCGGTGCTGTGCTGCTCATCATCGGTGTGATTCTCGTGGTCGTTCTGCCCCGGCTGAAAGCAGGCCAAAAGGCGGTTGGCGCCAGCACCGGGTCAAGGCAGACCTTTTGGCAACTGATGGCCATCCTGTCGGGATGCCTGTCGGCTAGCATCACAGGCGCCTATGCCCAACTGTCGAGCATCGTGGGCAACCCCGTTCAAGCTACAACGGTAGCCTTCTTTGTCGCCACGGTGGCACTGCTGCTGTTCTGCACCTGCCTGGGCAAGACGCAACTGGTGGGCAAGGCCTTCAGCCGCCAAATGACGGAGCAGCGAGAGCCCTCAAACGAGTCTGAAGGGCCGAGTCGCGACGGAATTCGACGAAGTCAATATCCATGGTGGATGTGGGCTGGCGGCCTGTGTGGTGCGGTAATCGTGTTCGGCAACGCTTGGCTGGTGCCCAAAGTCGGGGTCGGCGTGTTCAGCATGGCACTGTTGGTGGGCCAACTGGGCTTGAGTATGCTCATGGAGCATCACGGCTGGCTCGGCGCCCCGCGCAAGCGTGTCTCCTGGCTGCAGATTGCCGGCATCCTGCTCATGCTTGCCGGTGTAGCTCTCATCAGACTATGAAACGGGGAAGTATACACAATGCGACCGAGATGGTGGACCTCATCCAGCAGGTGGGGTTCCTGCCGCTGCTGTATAGCGGCATCGGTGGATTCTCGGCCGAGGAAGTGGTGGACAGCGACTGCCGCTATGTGGTCTATGACGACGGTGGCTGGGACTGGCCCATGTGGAAGTGGAAAGGCCCCATCGTGACCGAAGGGAACTGCGTGTACGGCAAGTTCTACGACAAGAAAGCAGGCTACATCAGCATGGACTGGTGGCCCGACTTCATGAACTGGCGCCGCCATGCCTACCCTGCCCCGCCCGAGGGTTCCATTGAGGAATCCATCGTGTTAACCCTGCGCGAGCACGGCAGTCTCATCACCCGCGAGCTGCGGGCCGCTTGCGGCTTCACGGGCGCCAAAATGCGCAGCCGCTTCGACGGCTATATCACCCGCTTGCAGATGGCATGCCGCATCGTCACCCAGGACTTCGTGTATCCGCGTGACAAGCACGGCAAGGAATACGGCTGGGGATGGGCGTTGCTCACCACACCCGAGCAACTGCTGGGCAAGGAGGCCTGCCAGTGTGAGCGCACGCCCGAGGAATCGCTGGAACGCATCATCGGCCACTTGAAACGCATCCTGCCCCGCGCCAGCGAGCGAGAGATCATGAAACTCATCAAATAAAACGATAATATCATTATGAAAAGAATTCTTATCGCATTGGCCCTGCTCATGGCGGTTGTAGCCGTTCAGGCGCAAAAGATCAGCTACATCGAGACGACAAGTTCATGGCACTACGTCTATGACGAGAAGGGCAAGAAGGTGTACACCTTCAGCACTTCACAGGGCGAAGTGGTCGCCTACAGCGAGTCGTTCTACATCGTGAAGAACGGCAGTTGGTATTACACCTGCAATGCCAAGGGCAAAAAGCTGCACACTTTCTCGGTGAGCAATGTGGGCGAAGTGCTCTCGGCAACAGGCGACACGTTCACCAGCCGCAAGGGCAGCTGGATCTACACCTGGGACAAGAACGGCAAGAAGCTCGCCACCCGATACAGCCAGCACTAGAAGGCGGCACACCCTCTAACAACTCTTAACACCAAAAACTTGCATAATTCAAGGATTTTTCCTAGTTTTGTGCTACCAAATCATTTTCCATCAAGAGGAAAAGCAGTATGAAGCATTGTTCAACCAAACTAAAGTAAACTGTACCATTCATGTTCACATTTATCCACACGAGTGACTGGCATTTGGGCCAGAACTTCTACGGCTACGACCGTAGCGAGGAGCAGCACGATTTCCTGAGCCAGTTGGCCGACATCGTGCGTAAACACACGCCCGATGCGCTGCTGGTCAGCGGCGACATCTTCCACACGGCAGCGCCCTCCAATGCTGCCTTCAACCTGTATGTCAACGCCATGCTTGACATCCACAAGGCATGCCCCACCATGGCAATTATCGTGATTGCGGGCAACCACGACAGCGCCTCACGCCTGGACAGCGACAAACGCCTGTGGCAACTGGCCAATGTCCATGTGCTGGGCGGCATCGCGCGCGACAAGAACTGCAACGCCGATTTGGACCAGCACATCATCAAGGTGGGCGACAGGGCCATTGTCGCTGCCGTGCCGTTTGCCTACCCCGCAAGTTTCCCGTTGACAGCGGGAGCGGCCGACATCAGCCGCGACCAGCGCCAGCAGGCCTATTTCCAGGCCCTGCTCGACCGCGCGAATGAGCTTAACAGCGATGGGCTGCCTGTTGTGCTCATGGCGCATCTGGCCGTCAACAACAGCGATTTTACGGGTCACGACCGCAACATGACGATGGAATGTGTAGAGCTGGACACCTTGGGCAACGGATATGACTACGCCGCCCTGGGACACATCCACCGCCCCCAAGACGTGAGCGGGCGCGCCCGCTACTGCGGCACTCCCGTGCCCGTGAGCTTTGACGAGCAGTGCGAGCACTCGGTGAGCATTGTCGAGATTGATGCCCATGGCAGCATGCCCCGCATCGAAACCAAAACCATCAAGAATCCCAAGCCGTTGCACACCATCCCGCCGCACGAGCCAGCATCGTTTGATGACACCATACAACTGCTGCAGGCGCTCAACCCTAACGAGCGTTCTTACATCCGCCTCAACGTCAAGGTGGACCATTACCTGCCCGTGGGTGCCCAGGAGCAGGCAATCACGGCCATCAAGGACAAGCACTGCCGTTTCTGCGAAATCAGGAAGACATCCACTACAGCCGTAGCACGGCGCGAGCGTCAAATGACGATTGAGGAATTCAACGCCAAACAGCCCATCGACATTGCTGACCAGTACTTTATCGACACGTTCGGCGAACCCATGACTGAGGAGCAGCGCAACATGTTCAATCATATTTATCAATTAGTCCAGGAGGCGAACAGACAATGAAACTCAAAAAACTCACAATCGACAATATCGCATCCATCGAGCATGCCGTCATCGACTTTGATGCCGCACCGCTGGCCGACGAGCATCTGTTCCTGATCTCCGGAGAAACGGGGTCGGGCAAATCCACCATCATCGACTGCATCTGCCTGGCCCTGTATGGCAACACGCCGCGCCTGAATGCCGCCAAGGGTGCAGACTACTCCAGCAGCCGCACTGAGGGCGAGAACGAGGAAAGCCTCAGGACCAACGACGTGAGGCAGCTGCTGCGCCGCGGGGCCGTCAGTGCCGATGTTGAGCTGACCTTTGACGATAACGACGGCATCCCCTACAAGGCCACATGGCACGTGCACCGCTCACGCAACAAGGTGAATGGCGCTATCCAAAAGCCCGTACGCGTGATCATGACCGACGAGGGTGCGCCCAAGCACAGCCACTACAGCAAAATCAAAGAGATTGAAAAGTTTGTCAAGGAGACTATCGGGCTGGACATGAAGGAGTTCTTCCGCACAGTCGTGCTCGCTCAAGGCAAATTTGCCGAGTTCCTGAACAGCGACGATGACGAGAAAGCCGACCTGCTCGAGAAGATGACCGGCACCGATATCTATGCCAAAATCGGCAAACAGATTTATGAGACCTGTAAGGAAAAGCAGAATGAGCGCGACAGGCTGAAAGACCTGCTGCAGAACATCACACTCCTGGACGAGACGGCAAAGGCAGAAATCACCGATGAAATCGCTGCTTTCAAGGCAAAAATGGGTGAAGCGCAACAGCAACACGACGGCGCCAAGAAAATGACCGACTGGCTCAACGAGAAAGCTGACAACGAGAAGAAACTTGCCGATAAAAAGGCCCTTCTTGACGAGAAAACGGCTAAGCGCGAGCAGCAGGACTATAAGGAGCAGCAGGCGCTCATCAACGACTGGGACGCCACTGCCGATGCTCGCCGTGAACTCAAGGCGCTGACCGATGCAAGAAAGCAGATGGAACGTCTGGAGCAGCAACGGCCGGCCATGCAGCAGGAGTTTGACCGCCTGTGTGCCGCCCTTCGCGCCACCATCGGCGAGATGCACCAAAAGGAGAAAAACCTCGATGAAATCAATGTTTTTCTCCGTCAAGAGGAGCCCAACCGCGAGATGTATGAGGCCATGGGCGCCATCAAATCGGAGATGAAGAACCGCAAGTCGGCAAGTGACAACATTGCGGCCTACACCACCGGTCTTGAGCGCGATCTGGGCCTGCTTCCCGAGGCCGAAGAAACTCTCAAGCAGACACTGAAGGAGTGCCAAGCCCAGGAAGACGCCGTGAAGAAGTCACAACAGGAATATGACGACCTGCACATCGACCAAATCATCAGCCGCAAAGATGACCTCTTTGCAGCCAAGCAAGAACTTACTGCACACATAGGCCTGCAGGACACGATCTCCCAGGAAAAGCAAAAACTGGAGTTGCTCAACGATGAACTTCATGTCCAACAAACTGAACTGGAACGTGAGCAGGCAGCCATCGAAGGTAAAATCGAGCTGGAACAGAAAGCGCAAGCGGCCGTCGAGCGTCAAAAGGACTGGAATGCGCTGATCGAGAAGGCTCACAAGACGCTGCACGAAGGAGAAACCTGCCCCGTGTGCGGCAATGTCATCGGTACATTGCTGGCACCCAAAGCGCAGAGCGAACTCGACCAGCTGCAGGCAGAGCTGCTGACGGCCCAGCAAGCGGTCATCACCGCCAAGGGCACCATCCAGGCAGCGCAGAGCCTCATAAAACGTCTGCAAGGCGAAATCCAGGTCAAAGGCGATGAACTCAAGCAAAAAGTCAATGATGGAGCCCGACAATGGAACCACATCAGGCAAATACTCGCAAAATGCGGTAAAAAAGCCGATGAAACGGCCACTTTGGACCTTTCAGAATCGCTCATCAAGGATATTGACGGCGAAATCGGCCAACTGAACGGCATCATCAAGCAGGCGCAAGCCCTGAACGAGCGCATCAAGCAAGAGCGCCAAGAGAGCACCAAGAGGGTTCAGGCTCACAATCAGGCGCAAATCGCTCTGAACGGCATCAATGCGAGCATCGTCAAACAGCGCGAAGCCATCGAGGCGAGCAAGAGCAACAGGGACAGGGCAACTGCCGAACTGAACAGGCTGTTTGCCTTTGATAACTGGCAAGAGCGGGCGAAAAACGACCGATTCATCGAGGAATTGGAGGAAAAAGCCAACCACTACAAGGCCAAAGAGAACGAGGGACGCCAACTCGACCGCGCCATTGCGCTCATCAAAGCCCATATCCCGGCGATGCAAGCCGCACAAGCGAACATCAAGGGACTGGTGGACAACGGTCACACCACCGATGTGATACCCGACGGCCTAAACGACCTGTGGAACAAGTTGGAGAACAAAAGCCTGGAGTGGAACACGCGGATGGACACCGAACAGGGAAATGCCCGACAGGCACAACAGGCGCTGGATGCCTGCATGGCCCAACAACCGCTTATGACCATCGAACGCCTGACCGCCCTTGCCTGCCACAACCAGGCTGATATCCAGGCCATCAAGCAGGAACACCAGTCGCTCAACGACGCCATCACCCTGATGCAGGGCGAGGTGCATGCCATGAAAGTCCATCAGGACGAGATTGTGGCCCGAAAGCCCCATTTCATCGAGGAAAATCCCGAGCGGCTCGCCGATATCATCCAGACGGCCGCCAAGCGCATCGAGGAACTGAATGACGAGATTGCCAGCCGCACGGCCCGCCTCAAGGCCGACGAGGAGAACGTGCGTATTCTGGGCGAGAAGCAGCAACTGTTTGACGAAGCAGACGCCATCTACCGCCAATGGGCGGAATTCAGCAATATCTTGGGCAGTGCCGACGGCAAGACGTTCCGCAAAATCGCTCAGAGCTATCTCCTAGGCGAACTGCTGAACAATGCCAACGGCTACCTGCGACAGTTCAACGACCGCTATGAGCTCGAAGCCAACCCCGGCACACTCACCATACTGGTGCGCGACCTGCTGCAGGGCGACCTCACCTCGGTCAACACCCTGTCAGGCGGCGAGAGTTTCATGGTGTCGCTGGCGCTCGCACTGGCCCTGGCCAGCGCTACGGGCAAAATGTTCAGCGTTGACACCCTGTTCATCGACGAGGGCTTCGGCTCTTTGAGCGAGAATTGCCTAGGACCCGTCATGGAGACCCTGAACCGCCTCTACGAGATGGGCGGCCGCCGCGTGGGCATCATCAGCCACGTCGAACTGCTCAAGGACCGCGTCACCACCCAAATCCAAGTGGAACGCGACGGCCTCAACAACACCGTCTCCCGCATCAAAGTCGTCTAACCCGGTTTCTTTCAGGTCTGAGATTTTTTATCGGCGAATTAGATGAATTTGCATAATTGGTATCCGCTTTCCTTTGCTGTCGGCGAATTATGCGGATTTTTAGGATTATGGCCTTCAATTGGCAGTTTTCGGCAGAAAGTTGTCATCAAGTTAGGCGATTTTGTAAAAAATTGCCTAACTTTGCGGATTACCTTAAAACAAATGATAACCAACTAAAATCCTTATAACAATGAAACATCAGTCATTTTTAAAACCCTGGTTGCTGTTGGCTGCCGCACTGATGGCCACGATGCCGCTGCTGGCGCAGATGGTGAGCAACAACAATATCGATGAAGTCTATCAGATCGACCAGAGTGCCCAATGGGCCTATCGCCCGGGTGAGGTGATTGTCAAGTTCAAGGCGACATCGCCCGTTAACATCAAGAGCGTGAACGGCCAGTTCCGCACCTCGCGCGTCAATGGCGTGGACGCCGTATTAAACGCCTTAGGCGTGACCGAGGCCGAGCAGTTGATGCCCCTCACGGGCGCTATAAAGAACCGTGCTCCCCGCCGTGCTAAGGCTCTTTCAGGGCGTGTGGTCACTGAACCAGACCTTTCGTTGCTCTACTGCCTCAAATTCGAACAAGAAGAGCTCACTGTCGAAGAGGCTGTCGAGGCACTGAAAGCCCTCGACGAGGTGGAGTATGCCGAACCCAACTATCTAGTCTTTATTCAAACAACCGAAGAGGCCACGTCCTATCAGAGCGAACCAATGTACGACCTACAGTGGGGGCTCAACGCCATCAAATTGCCGCAGTTGTGGTCGATGGATAAGGTAGAGACCGAGCGTCCTGTCATCGCGATTCTTGACACAGGCGTCGACATTACCCACCCAGACCTTACAGAGAATATCTGGACAAATTCTAGTGAGGTACAAGGCGCAGACTATGAGGATGACGATGATAACGGCTATGTCGATGATGTACATGGCTGGGACTTTGTTGCTGGTACCCCCATCATCAACAACGGCATGGACCGTAACGGTCATGGAACCCACTGCGCCGGCATCGCTGCCGCCGTGGGCAACAACAGCATCGGTATTACAGGAGCCAACCCCGATGCCTATATCCTACCCATCAAGGTCATGGGCGATGACGGTACTGGCGATATTGCCACCATCTGCCGTGGCATTGACTACGCAGTTGCCTGTAAAGCCCATGTCCTGAGCATGAGCTTCGGTGGTGGTTGCTCTGCCGCTGAATACCAAGCGCTAACCAAGGCGCTAACCAACTATGCCGTACTGTGCGGTGCGGCCGGAAACTCACCTTTTCCAACGAGCATTTATGGTCGGGGTAATCCTGTCTTCCCTGGCGCTTATGACATCGTGCTAGGTGTGATGGCATCAAACTCCAATGGGCAACTGGCATCTTTCAGTAACTATGACCCCGATGGTCCCTTCTTCTCACGGTACAATATGGACAAGGCATTCTCAACCGATGTTACGTGGAATGACGAGAGAATGTGGAATTACGATTTGATGGCTCCAGGTGTGGACATCCTGAGTACCTACCTCAACGGTGGCTACAAGTCGCTAAATGGTACTTCAATGGCAACCCCAATGATAGCGGGTGCCATTTCGCGCATCTTGCAAGTCAAGGGCTACGACTATGCTCGTGACTATGGCCTGATGGGCGACATGGCAATGGCCAAAGACGGGTCATATCTTGACCTCGCCGTCTTTGATGCGACGAAAGCGGCTAGCTATGACGAAAGCAATCGTGAGGTAGCACTGGCACTTATCGCACTAGAGATTGAGGAAATTGAGGGCGACGGCGACGGCCGCTTCGATGCCGGAGAGACTATCAAGATCTGGCCAACCATCCGCAGCCTTTGGGGCCATGCCGAGAACATTAAGATAAGCATCGAGCCATATGACGAGAATACCCCTACTGATGCCATCGAGGTGTTGGAAAACAATGTGGACTTCGGCTGGTCGTTGAATTCTCGCGGCTCATTCAAATCGAAAAATCCAATCCGTGTACATGTTAACGAGAATGCTTACGATGGCATGCACCTTCCCTACAAAATCGTTATCACCAGCGACAATCTTCTTGCCAACGTTGAACAGGAGCATATATTCGAAATTGAAAATGGTGTAGAACTAGGTGGCGTATTAACAGAAGATTTGACTCTTTATCCCGATAAGCATTACATTGTCACAAAAAATCTTGGTGTTCCTGAGGGAGTTACATTAACTATTTTACCTGGTACTCGTCTGGAGTTCAACACAGGATGTTATATAAAATCTGAAGGCAAACTGATTGCTGATGGTACACCCAATTCACCTATTGTCTTTACCAACCGTTCTGGGCATGGTCTTTGGATGGGGATAGAAGGTAGATATATTTTCAAAGATACAATATCATATTGTTTTATTGAAGGTGCTAGTATAAATGGGACTAAGTATTTAGTTTTAAAAGATTGTTTTTTCAAGAATTATCTTTTTGATACTGGCACTGCCAGCGCATATGCAGAATTAGTCGAGAGCGAACGTTGTGTATTTATGGGCCGGAGTGATATGAGTTTAAGAGGAATAGGAGCCCGTAACACTAATATGGTTCATTTTTACTATATTCATTCTTACTCCTCAAATAACTGGAAGTATAGTCAATTACATTTTTGCAATCTTATCAAGAGTAACACAACTAATGATTTGAGTATTGGACAAAATAATGGTGTTACAATAGACCATGCTGATGAACCCTCGTGGCTGGGATCAAATAATTTGGAGATACTTCGTTATCAAATATTTGATTCTAATAATCCTGATGTGGATTGTTTTACAACGGTTGATTTAAGCAATATGCCTTCGCGACCGATTCGTGAGACGCATGGTATTGTGTGGAAAGTGGTGGTGGATGGCTATGATGCCCAGGATGAGTTTGACTTGTTACCGCCGCTGGGTGTGGGACGACATAAGTTTGAGGTGTATTTTAATCGTGATGACATGGATACAACCGCAACGCCAACCATTGCCATGGGTGTACGTCCGCCTTACACTAGCACCCCCATCGCAGAGGATGGTTTCTGGACCGAGAAGGATAGCGTGGATGTCTATACCGCTTACCTGACTATTACGGGTAAGACTAATGCCGATGGCTTGAACCGCATCTATGTGGAGGGTGCAAAGGACTATGACCACTTTGAGGTGCCCTACGAGAATTCTCGCTTTAATGTGCTGGTGCAAGCTGCGGGCTCAATGGCGACGGGCTTTGCCGCCGAGCCTGGCTTGGGCAAGGTGGATCTGACCTGGAACAACGAGAACAACGACATGGAGGACGCCATGGGCTATAACGTCTATCGCTACCAGATGGTTAACGACAGCACGGCAGGCGACACTATCCGCATCAACGAGGTGATGCTCGACGTGGATGCCGAGACCTATACCGACTACAATGTCAATCCTGGTGAGACCTACTACTATTTCTACAAGGTGATGAGCACCGACCTGAAGGAGTATGACATCAGCAATGTGGTGGCAGCCACGCCGCTCACGAGCATCAAGGGCGACGCCAACGGCTCGATGCACGTCGATGTGGCCGATATCGTGAGCATCGTTGCCTACTTGTCGCAGCAACAGCCCCAGCCGTTTATCTATGAGGCTGCCGACGTCAACGAGGACGGCAATATCAACATCCTGGACATCGTGGGCGTGATCAACATCATCGCCCATCCCGAGGTGAACGCTGCCCCGTCAATCATGAGCGGCGCGGTCTATACCATCGAGGACGGCATCCTGTATGTGAACTCGCCTGTTGCCCTGGGTGGCGTGCAGGTGATGGTCAATGCTCCTGAAGGCACCGAGGTCAAGACCCTTGAGGCCCTTGACGCGATGGAGCGCATGTGGATCCAGATGGACGAAAACACGCGCCTGCTGCTGGCCTACTCGATGACGGGCAAGACGATTCCCGCTGGTAAGACCGCCCTGTTGGAGCTGGGTAACGTGCCCGTGACCGACATTGTGCTGAGTGACGCCATGGGCAACAACATCATGGTTGAGCAAGGCGATGTGACCAGTGTCACCGAGGTACGTACCGAGGTGAAGCCTGTAGCCACGGGCATCTATGACCTGATGGGCCGCAAGATTGCCAGTGATGTGCGCCAGCTGAAGCACCTGCAGCCCGGCATCTACATCGTGAACGGGGTGAAGACCGCCAAGTTCTAAAATTCAACAACTGATCAGTCTGAATAATCTGAATAACTCAGAAATATCAGATGATTCAGTTGTTAGAAATGATGTCGGTTGTTTATTCTATGACTATTGATATGAAAAAAATAGCGTTGATACTGATGGTGCTGGCGGGGATGGTGTGTCATGCCCAAAACACGCTATCCCTGTCGGCAGCGAGCGGACACCCCAATGACGAGGTGACCGTCAGCGTCAGCCTTGACAACAGCGATGCCGTCAGCGCCCTGGAAATCGTTCTGCCACTGGAGAACATGACACTTGTTCAGGGCTCGGCGACCATGGGCGAGCGCAGCAACGGCCACACCATCACGGCAACGATGGTGGGCAACGAGGCACGCCTGTATATCTACAGCCTGGCGTTAAATGCCCTGAACGGCAACGAAGGAGAGGTGTGCTCCTTCAAGGTAAAACTGGGCAAGGTGCCAGCGACCTATACCTTGCAGCCATCGGTTATCCTGAGTGACGCACTGGGGCAGCAGCTGCCTTGCACTGTCAATGCCGGAACGATCACCCTGCTGTCACCGGACATGACGCTGGTGACTACCAGCGTGAATTACGGCAGGGTCGCTATCCGCGGCACTTATACGAAGACTGTGCAAGTGCGCAACAGCGGCAACGAGCCGTTGGAGTTGACGGGCATCACCTTTGACAACGAGGATTTTTCTGCAGTCCCTCAGCAAGCGGCCATCGCCCCCGGCTCGACGCAAAGCATTACGGTGGCCTATGCACCCGTTGAGCGCAATGCCGACCTGCATGCTGTGATGACCATTGCCAGCAACGCCGTGAGCGGCACAAAGACGGTGTCCATCAGCGCCATTCCTTTCTCGGTGAACGAGCTGCATGTGCAACGGGCTCAAGGCATTGCTAACGAGGAAGTGGAAGTGCAGCTCACCGTCAACAATATGGAGCCACTGGTGGGCATGCAGTGCACATTCAGCCTGCCGCAGCAGCTGGTCTATGTCGACGGCAGTTTCACGACTACCGAGCGGACGACCGGCTGCAGCACCTTTGCCAGCCTGAATGGCCAGCAGTTGACGCTCTATCTGTTCAATCCAACGAATCAGCCCTGGACAGGCGACGATGGCGTTGTGGCGACATTTAGGCTCCTGCTTGACGGCAGAAGCGGTTCTTATCGTCTGAATCCCACTAATGTTATCCTCAGCAATGCAACAGAGGAGAACATGACATCGGCAACATCGGGCAATTACGTAATCATCCAAAGCCCAACCATCAATGCGCCCACACAGCTGAATCTGGGCCGCACGGCAGTGACCGAGACGGCGCAGGCACCCTACAGCATCCGCAACACGGGGCAATCGCCGTTGACGGTGGAGCGCATCATCTTCCTGGACGATGGCTACAGTGTGGCCGAAGAATTGCCTATTACCATTGCCGCAAATGCAACAGCAACGCTCACCATCCAGCATGAGACCACCCTCGAGGGTCTTTACTCGACCACCATGAACGTCTATAGTGATGACCCCACGCAGCGGTTACTGAAGGTCACCGTCAGCGGTGAAACCTATGCCGCCAACGAACTGACTCTTGAAGGAAAGCTAGTCAATGACGGCTACGAACTGCATTTCGGGCTCAACAACTGGTCCACCGACCTGACGGCCCTGCAGATGGACATCCACTGGCCTGATGCAGGGATGACGTACTCGTCATGCGCAACTACCTCACGTTTATCCGCTCACCAGGTAATGGTCATCCCGCTTGGAGACGGATACTGGCGCATTCTGGTCTATTCAATGGGCAATGCAGTTATCACGGGTAACGAGGGAGAGATTTTCTCGCTGAAATTCACGTGTGAAAACAACAATTATTGGGGCACGACAGTGACGGTTGACGGCATCACGGTGAGCAACCAGCGCAGCGAGAACAAGTATTCAGGCACAGACCTGGAGCTTGAGATTGCAGTGTTGAGGGGAGATGTGAACTGTGACGGATTCGTGAATATCGCTGATGTGACCGCCCTTATCGATTATCTGCTGGGCAGTGATCCCCATCCGTTCAATCAGGTCGCTGCTCATGTAAACAGCGATAGTGAGATCAACATTGCCGACGTGACGGCTTTGATTGACATCTTGCTGGGCAACAATTAAGAAAGACTAGATCCGGATAAAAAGAAGCCAGGGGCGGTGCTGTGTGGGCGCCGTCCCTGGGCTTTATTGGAAAATGCGTTTTAAAGTTGGATTGTCAGAGGATGTCCAGGCCGTGGATCATGCCGCTGTAGGAAATGGCGTCACGGCCGCGGGGGTCAACGTCGATGGTGGTCTTGCCGTTCATGAAGACCTCGACGTGGAAGCGGTAGTTGTCGTCACCGTTGTCTACCCTGAATGTGATTCGGGCACGGTCGGGCTTGGGATACTCTACCTTGTAGTCCAGCAGGGCGCTCGAGAAGTTCAGCGCCTTGTATCCGCTGGCACCGTAGCCGACATTCTGGCCTGAGCCGGCATAGGGCAGATAGCAAGTCACCATGCCGTCACGGATTATCATCTTTTGTCCCTGGCTGACGCTGACAGTGGGTGCCGACAAGGGGCGCATCGAACCTACCATGACGACAAACTGCCGGGATTCGATCAAGGCCTTGATGGCCTCGGCACGCTGCGCGTCTACCACTTTGTTACCAGTGCTGCATGCAGCGAGCATCAGCATCATCGTTGAGAACAGAAATAGTATTTTTTTCATAATTCTTTGAGTTTTATCGGGTTGCGGATTAAAGAAAAATTTCTATAATTTAGACTAACCAATTTGCAGAAAGTTTAATTGTTATTCAAAATACCATCTCGCCCTGGAACGAAATCGGGTTCCTGTCGCGCGCCCAGACGTCGATGATTGCTTTGCCGCTGTTGAAGATGTTGATGCGATAGTAAAAGACATCCTCGTCGTTGGGCACGTCACACTCGACGATGTAACCGTTGTTGCCGGCAAAGGTCGCGCTGTAGTTGCGGATCTGGGCCTTGAAATTCAGCCCCTTTCCTCCGCCGTAAGGCACGTGATAGGCCTCGCCCACATAGGGGAGGTAGCTATCCAACTCGTCGCCGTTGATCTTGAGCTCATAGTTGGAATTGACGTGCTGCGGCTTGCCGCCATAAGGCCTCATCCAGTCGACAGCAATCGTAAAATGGCGCTCCTCGATTAAAGTGCGCACCTGACGGGCCATTTCTTCCTTGGTCAGGCGGCTGCCGGTGTGGCATGCGGTGAGCGATACCAGCAGCAACGAGGTCAGAATAAAGATGAACTTTTTCATGATGTTCTCTGACTATGGGTTAACGGATGACAACAATCTTGGTCACAACGGCATTGCTGCCGCCATTGGCCTGCGAACAGAAGACGAGATAGACGCCGCTCTTGACGGGTTTGCCGTACTGGTCGCAGCAGTCCCAGGTCACCATGCCGCCGGTGGATTTCATCTGCGCCAGCACATTGCCGCTGGCATCGGCAATCTTCACCAGCGAATTGTCCATCAGTCCCTTGATAGTGACGTCGCCTCCATAGTCGGGACGCACGGGATTGGGATAGGCATAGATGTCGTCATAGGTGGGCTCGGCAGGGCTGGAGTCACTGAAGTACTCGTACAGACCGTTAGGGGTGGTGACATACACCGAATTGCTGTTGGGATTGCAGCACACCTTGTACACCGTGTTGGTGGCCAGGGGGCTGTTGGTGGTATTGAAACGACGGATAATCTCGGAGCCGTCGCTGCTGACGAGGAACAGACCAGAGGACTGCGTGGCGATCCACTTGCGGTTGGCACCATCGACAGCGACGTCGTTGACCTGGATGCCATCCATGAGGCGGTCGGCCAGTCCTGTGCCATCGTTGCGCGGCACCTTGGGTCTGATGACTGAAAATCCGCTTCCCGAAAATGCCTGGCCGGGATTGAACATGCAGATGCCCTCGCTGGTTCCCATCCACACCATGCCGTTCAGGTCCTCGGTCAAGCAAATGATGTTGGTCCACGATACAGCCTGGCCGTCCTGGTCTGGCAGCCTGGTGAAAGACACCTGCTGGGGATGCTCTGAGAGCTCGCCGTTGGAGTTCCAGATCACAATGGGGCTCTCGAAGCTGCCGTCGGAGAACAGCTTGATGTCGTAGTTGCTGTAGCGTGTGGAGATGAAACGGCTGCAAAACGTCGACGCATTGGGGTCGCGCTGGAAAGTACCTTCGATGACTGGCAGCACCCAGTCGGCTGCCGTAGTCTCGTTAGATTTCACCTTGGAAGCGGGCAGCACCATCACGGGATGTGCCTCGTTCTCATGGGGCTGCACCACCCACACGTTGCCATAGCGGTCGATGCTGGTAACAGGGTGAATCGTCCACTTCTTGGCCATGGGGCTGTTGCTGACGTCATAGGTCATCACAATCTCGTTATCCTTCACCTTGAGCAAGCCAAAGAACCAAGTGCCCATCAAGTAGGTATCGGGGTCATCCGGCAGGAATTCCAACCAGAATGAGCCGTCCTGGGGGTTACCCTTCTTCGGGACATCCGCAGGGGTCACGTCGGTCCACTTCACGCCGTCGTAGGTGTTCACTGCCGTCAGCGATGCCGTGTTGCACACGCCATTGGCGGCGGTGCTGGAGACATACAATTTGTCCTGGTCAGGATTGTAGGTCATCCAGAAGGGGGAAGCGAACGACAATGCGTTGGGCACATAATAATTCTCGGTTTCCTGCAGGTGCAGACCCTGCTTGCCTGCAGCCCACAGCGAACCGTCGCCATCGGGGTGGGCACTGCACAACTCGCCGTTTTCACTCACCTCCACGAGGCCAAGGCCGTCCTCGTTGGCTTTATAGCATTTTCCCTTATCGGGCACATTCAGGAGCAGTCCGTCCAATGTGCGCTGCACATCGGTTGCGGTACCATGGATAACCGCCTGCGGGCTAAAAGTCGCATTGTCGTCTCCATCAAGGGTCATCGTGACGCGGAAGGTGGTATCGGCGATGCAGTAAAAGTTGTCACCGTCAATGGGCCATAAGCGGCAGCCATTCTTGAGCGTCCCAGTCTTGAACGAGGTCAGATGCTCGTAGTATTTACCTGCTTCGCCATAATAGAAGCCGTCGGCCGATGAGACGAGCAACGTCTCGCCCACCTGAGCTACAGAGCGCAGCGCTTTGCCATACTGATGCGATTCCTTCACAATCATCTTGCTGTCGTCGACGACCACATAGCCGAAGTCAGTAGCCAGATACATCAGCCCGGGAGCGAAAGTCACGTCGTTGATAGTACGGCTCGAGGTGAGCACCGCGTCTTTGATTTCTGGCATATTCACCACCGTGCCGTTGCCGCTGATGACGTCGATGTTGGAGTTGCTGTACACCACAACAACATAATCCTTGGCGCTATTGTAATAGATGTTGGCAATGCCCATGTCGCTCAGGTCGTTGATCTTGCTCAGCGACTCGTTCTCGCCAGTGGGCTTGTCCAGGCGGAACAGATGCGCACCCGACTGGTAATATACAAACTGGCGGCTCTCGATGACTGACATCACATCGTCGCCCGTGAATGAAGTGTGGATCATCCAGTCGCCCACGGCATGCTGTGCCATGACGTTCATCGAAAGCGCCACGGCAAACAGTAACAGTATTATCTTCTTCATGATCATGAATGTTTATCTTCTTGTATTATAATAACGTAAAGACCCTTGGGAAATTGTGTTTCAATAGTTCAGAGTGACCTGTTCCACATCGGGCGACGAGGCGTCATAGGTGAACGTAGCCCAGCGGCTGGTCACCTGGCTCTCGTAACGGATGTGATATTTCATGGGACGCAGGAATTTGACCGTTACTTCCCCCTTGACAGGCTCGCCAACCGCACCGCGGCGTTTTACACCTTTTTTCTCAAGGATGGAGCACTCGGCATCGCGGATAGTGAATACCAGATTGATCGTCTCCTCAGGAGACAGCATCAGGCCCTCGCGACTGATAAGTACCTTCCCGCCACCCACATGACGCAACTGCACTGAGTCGTCATCGCTGCCATCGTTTTCAGCAGCCGTTGTAGCCAACTGCACGATGTGGGTACTGGCCGGGCCTTTCTCCCGATGCCCCATGAGCAGTGCCACCAGTGCCATCGCCACCACAAAGGCGATTGTGTAGAACTCGGGGGAATTCAGATCCATATCTACTTGAGTTTCTTGATGATCTCGGCCGATATCAGTTGGGATGAGGCGGGAGACCAGTGGGTGTCGTTAAACAGATACACGTCCTTGACGCCCTGCTCGATGTAGGGGGAAAGCACCTGCTTGGAGAAGACAAAGCGGTCGAGGTCGGGTGCCATCCATTGCATCAGATCCTCGTTGAGCGTCTTGGCAGGATAGGGATTGTCAACGATGTAATCCTGAAGGATGTCATACTTGTCACAAGCGACAAGCAGGACGAGGTTCACACCACGCTGGCGGGCAGCTTCAATCACTTGACGGTAACAATCGACAATGAGCTGGCGGCTCTTGGGCGAAACATCAAAGCCCATCTTCACATCCTCGTTGTAGAAATAGAGCACATCGGGCTGAACGCCGCCAAAGACGGGCCGCGACAGCTGCGCCTTCAAGATAGGATTAGCGCCAAACAAGTGGTAGAACAGGAAATCCTTGACACGCAGCAGGGGGCTGGGCGACTTATCAGGGGTGACTGCCGGCGTCTCCTCGGTCTTCTCAACACGGGGAATCGACGTGTGTTTGGTGGTAAATCCGCAATGCCTGTCCACCAGGTAACGCTCCACTTCCTCAACCACCAGGTTCTTGACATTGGTGGAGTCGATGCGGCCCAGGTTCAGCAAGTCAAACGCAATCTGCATCGGACTCGACAAACTGGGGTCTTGAGGCGTATAGACAACCACCTTGCGTCCGCTCTCGTGAGCCAGATAGTTCACGTAGTCACCCTGCTTGCCCACGCCGCCGCCATGCGAGAACGAGTCGCCGATGACCAGCACGCCACAAGTATCGAGGCGCAACAGGCTATCATCGTCCTGACCGGTGTAATAGACCTCGGGAAGCAGGTGAGAGCAGATGCTGTCGGTGTATTCAGGGCCGCTGTCAATCAGTCCCAAACGCATCAGGTCACCGGAGTTGTCGTCAATGGCCCACAAGTAAACAGCCATGCCGACAAAGAACAGCCAGACTGGCAATACGGTGTAGGATATGTTGATGAGGAACTTACGCATAACTGGAAGTGTCAGAACTGGAAATAGATGAACGTTTGCACCTGGCCGGCAAAATAGAAGATAATAAACACGAGCAAAGCATACAGGGCCAATCGGGCCGGACGCGTCGACAGGAGACGGCAGCCGTCAATCTGCAGCACGTGCTGGCGCTCACGCTGCAGCCACTCTACAACAATCAATGCAGCACACCACATGAGCATTGTCGCCATCTTCATCGTCAGCCCGTGGTAATTGAACAACGATGGCGAGAATAGACGGGACACAAATTCGCTGAAGGACGCAAAATCAGGGGCACGGAACAGTATCCATCCAAAGTTGATGAGCAGGAAGGTCACAACCATGCTCACCAGTTCCTTGAACGACGGCAGCAGGCGGCCATGAGCCACAGTGTCCCTGTAGCGCTGCGAGCCCAACACAATGAGCGGAATAAACAGCAACGCATGATAGAGGCCCCACAGGACGAATGTCCAATCGGCACCATGCCACAGGCCACTCAAGGCAAACACAATGACGGTGTTGAGCACCGTCCTGGCACGGGAACAGCGGCTGCCGCCCAAGGGGAAATAGACATACTGTGTGAACCACCCCATCAGCGTAATGTGCCACCGGCGCCAGAATTCACGCACGTTGCGCGAGAAATAAGGCACCCTGAAGTTCGTCGTCAGCCTGATGCCAAACAACTTGGCACAACCGATGGCGATATCGCTATAACCCGAAAAATCGGCATAAATCTGGAACGTGAACAGCAACGAGCACACCAGCAACATCAAGCCGGTCGAATGTTCCAAACCGTTCCATGTCTGATTTACCACCTCGGCACATCCGTCGGCGACAATCAGCTTCTTGACAAAGCCCCAAAGCATCTGCCGCAGGCCGTCAACAGCCTGGCAATAATCAAAACGCCGTTCCTGAAGCATCTGGGGCAGCAGGTTGGTTGCACGCTCGATGGGACCCGCCACCAGTTGCGGGAAAAAGCTGATGAACGAGAAGAAGGCCACCACGTCGCGTGTAGGCTTAATCCTGCGAGCATATACGTCAATCGAATAGCTCAGAGCCTGGAAGGTATAGAAGCTGATACCCACCGGCAGGATGATGTTGAGCGTTGGCCAATCAGGGGTAAAGCCCAGCGCCGAGAATAACGCCTGCAGATTGCCCGCAAAGAAGTTGAAATACTTGAATGTGGCAAGTATGCCCAGATTAAGGACAATATTTGCAGCGCTTACAGCTCGTTGCACACCCCGACGCCCCTCATAATGCTGGATGAGCAGTCCGCTAAAAAAGCTGCTGAGCGAAGTGATGACGATGAGAATGAGAAAACGCCAATCCCACCAGCCATAAAAGACGTAGCTCGCCACGAGGATGAGCAGATTCTGCCACCGCAGCTTCTTGAAGACAAACCAGTAGAGCAGGAACACTACCGGCAGGAAAATCATGAATGTGAACGAGTTGAAAAGCATAAATAGCGCAAACGCTTAAAAAAGAGGGCATGCTTGAACGGCATACCCTCTCGGTCAAAATCTCTCTAGGAAAGGGTCACCCCTGACGTGTCTGTTATCTGATAATCATCACTGTCGCCTGGGGTGCTCCAGTCACGACAGGCTGACTGCCTTGAGCGGCATAGATGTTGTAAATGCCTGTCGGTACCCGCTCGCCATCGGCGCCGCTGCCATCCCACAACGCGCTGCCCATGACAGGTCCCAGCTGAGTCACCACATGTCCGTCACGGTCAGTCACAGTAACGTAAGAATTCTCCATCAGATTGGCAATCTTGATCATGCCCGTGAAATCAGGCTCCACGGGGTTAGGGAATGCGTAAACGTCGTCGAAACTGAGGGCTGCGGCATCTCCCTCGGCAATGTACTCGGCAAAGCCGTTGTCGGTGTACACATAGACGCGCTCATTGACGGTATCACACTCAACGGAATATACTGTGTTGCTGGGCAAGTCGCTATTTTCTGACGTGAAGTGGTTATAGACCTCACTGCCATCGGGCGACACAAAATAAACGCCGTCGTCGGTGGCAAGCCACTTGTTGTTGTCGCGGTCAACGCCCACGTCATAGACGCAGTAGCTCTCGCATAAGATGCCCTTGCCCTCGGCTGACTTTGTCACGAAGGGGCGAACAGCCCTAGGTTGCTCGTCAAAGACGACATCAGGGTCAAACATGAACACGCCCTTGGTATGGCCGACCCAAATGTTGCCATCCTTATCCTGTTCCATGTGGTTAACATAGGTCCAATCCACTTGACGGTCATTTTGATCGATAAAGCGAGTCAGATTCACCAGGCGATAATTGTCAACAGTGGGGTCAACGACGCCATTATCCCAGCAGAAGAGCTCTGCATTGCCCGGATCACCGGGATAGTCGCCGTCGATGAAAAACTTGAAATTGTTTTTCTTGGATACCAGGAAGCGGGACCGCTGCATATCACCGGTATTAAGACTCAGCATACCCGAAGGCGTGAACCAGTCAGACCTGGATACCGACGCCTTGTTGAACTTGGCGAGGGGGAGGACCACAACCGGTGCCGAAGAATTACCATAGGAACTTACAACCCACAGATTACCGTAATTGTCAAATGCAGGAGTCGGTTTATAAGTACTGATTTTTGAGTTAGTACTGGTATAAGTGTATTTCAAAGAGTTGTTGGTCACCTTGTGGATACCCGTTTTCCAGCTGGCACGCACGTAGGTTGTTGGATCTACTGGGCTGAACTCGAAAGCATAGGCACCGCCCTTGGCAGTATAAGCCGTTGCGTTGGACCAGTGATCACCGTCATAAGTGTTGATTATATTGGATATAGCATCTATATCTTCTTGCTTGCTTATATTGTTGATTAACACAATCGGGCCAGAGTTAGCAACATAGAGCTTATTCATGGCCGCATTATACTTCAGCCAATAGGGCTGGTCAGTCGTCAAGGAGTTCATCTTATAATATGCAGTCGAACCGCTCACGTGCAATCCGTTGGCATCGTTGATCCATACCGTACCGTCACCATAGGGGTCTGACGTGGCAAAGCCGATAGCCGAGCCTTGTTTGGCAACCGTGTGTGCATCCTCCTCGATCGTGTAGTAAAATGCCTGTTCGGCGAAATTGGCTATGTAGCCCGTCGGAGTCTTTTGGACACTAGTGGGAAGGGCACTCACCAAACGGGTCAGTGCGGGTGTACTTGACGAGAAATCATAGTAATACAACCTGGAATTGCTCATCAGGAAGGCTGAATGGTCGTCAATCGGGAACATCTTTGCGCCTGAAAAAGTGCCGCTTTTCTTTGCGAAGGTATTGATGGGGTCTTCGCTATTCGGGTCGCCATAATAGGTGTAGCCATTGGATACAATCACCAACTTGTTACCGATCATGGTCACCGAGTTAACGCAAACCGTACTACGCACTTCCATGCTCTTGACTATCATCAAAGTGGACTCATCAATGATTGCGTAACCATAACCCATGGCTACATAAGCCTTACCGTCGACAAAAGTGATATCACGAATCTCCTTGCCTACATAGTCTGTCAGCTCTCCATCGGTGAGCGTATAACCATGCACCCTGACCAACACGTCCTTGATGCCGTTGATATTGGTCACCTTACCCGTTGCGTCAATGACATCGATGTTTGAACTGGCGTAGGCCACAAACAGCAGTTTGTTCTGCCAGTCGTAGTAAATCTGGGAAATCTGGTTGTCTGATAACTTGTTCTGGCGGTTCAATGACACGGTCTTTAACGTCGCCTTGTCGAACTGGTACAGGCGGTCACCGTTCAAATAATAGATCTTGTCGCCGGTGTCAAAGACATTCTGGATTTTCTTGGTCACATAGTAATTGTGGATTCTCCATGTGCTCGCGCTGGCCGTGGCCACGGCCATCACCATGAGCATCAAGAAAACTAGATGTTTTTTAGTCATATCGCGTAATTTTTTAGTATTGTATTCAAATTGCTACTAATTCTTCTGGCAATCACCTGATAATCATCACCGTTGCATGGGGTGAACCGTTCACGACAGGTGCGCCGCCCTGGGCGGCATAGATATTGTAAATGCCTGTCGCGACACGCTCGCCGTCCGGACCGCTGCCATCCCACAGGACGCTACCCATGACAGGCCCCAGCTGAGTCACCACGTTGCCCTCTCGGTCGGTGACAATAACGTAAGAATTCTCCATCAGATTGGCGATCTTGATCATGCCCGTGAAATCAGGCTCCACGGGATTGGGGAAGGCATATACGTCATCGAAGCTGAGCGCGGCGGCATCACCCTGGGCAATGTACTCGGCAAAGCCATTGTCAGTATATACATAGACACGCTCGTTAACCGTGTCACACTCTACCGAATAGACCGTGTTGCTGGGCAGGTCACTGTTGTCGGAAGTGAAGTGGTTATAGACCTCACTGCCGTCGGGCGACACAAAATAAACTCCGTCGTCGGTGGCAAGCCACTTGTTGTTGTCGCGGTCAACGCCCACGTCATAGACGCTGTAACCCTCGCACAGTATACCTTTGCCTTCGGTAGACTTGGTCACGAAGGGGCGCACGGCTCTGGGCTGCTCATCAAAGACAACATCGGGATCAAACATGTACACGCCCTTGGTGTGTCCCACCCAAATGTTACCATCCTTGTCCTGCTCCATGTGGTTAACATAGGTCCATTCCACTTGACGGTCATTCTGGTCGATAAAGCGGGACAAACTCACCAAACGATAAGTGTCGATCGTGGGGTCCACCTCACCATTGTCCCAGCAAAACAGTTTTCCTGAACCGTCAGGACGGGGATAATCGCCATCAATAAACATCTTGACGTTATTCTTTGTACTCACAATGAAACGCGAACGCTGCATATCGCCAGTATTGAGGCTGAGCAGTCCACTCGGCTGGAACCAGTCGGCCTTGGTTACCGACGATGCTGCAAACTTGGCGGCGGGTAGTACAGCCACAGGGCAAGAAGCATTACCAAATGAGGAAACCACCCACAAATTGCCATATTTGTCGAATGCAGGAGTCGGCTTATAGGCTCCGATCTTTGCATTAGATGTGGTGTATGTCGTTTTCAACACGTTATTGGTCACTTTGTGGATGCCCGATCTCCAGCTGGCTCGAACGTAGGTAGTGGGATCCAGCGGGTTGAACTCAAAGGCATAGGGTCCACCAATCACCGAATAGGATGTGACACTGGCCCATTGCTCTCCGTTATAAGTGTTGACAATGGCACTCACCGCCGCTGTTCCTGAAATGTTGTTAATGTAAGCGATGGGACCCGAAATGGAAGCATATAACAGGTTCATGGCCGCATTGTACTTCAACCAATAGGGCTGGTCAGTCGTCAAGGAGTTCATCTTATAATAAGCAGTCGAACCGTTCACGTGCAATCCGTTGGCGTCGTTGATC
This sequence comes from uncultured Prevotellaceae bacterium, assembly GCA_900318535.1. Taxonomy (GTDB): domain Bacteria; phylum Bacteroidota; class Bacteroidia; order Bacteroidales; family Muribaculaceae; genus Sodaliphilus. The sequence goes on from ONKU01000006.1 coordinate 83,287, forward strand.
CACACCGTGCCGTCACCATTGGGATCTGACGTGGCAAAGCCGATGGCCGATCCTTGTTTGGTAGCCGTTTGGCCGGTCTCGTCAATCGTGTAATAATAGGACTGGCCGGCAAAATTGGCGACATAGCCCGTGGTAGTCCTTTGCACACTGGTGGCCTTAGCGCTAACCAGAGCCGTCAACGTGGGGGTGCCTGACGAGAAATCGCAGTAGTTGAGTTTTGAACTGCCCAACACGAATAGTGAATGGTCATTGATGGGATACATTTTTGAACCCGTGAAAGTGCCACTTGTCTTTTGGAAATTATTTATCGGGTCGGTACTCTCAGGATCACCATAATACATATAGCTATTGGTGAGCAGCACCAGCTTATCACCCACCTTGGTCACTGAATTAATGGTGGTGGGACGACGCACTGCAACACTTTTGACCATCGTTAGCGTAGCCTCGTCGATAACAGCAAAACCGTAACCCATCGCGACATAGGCCTTGCCATCGGCGAACGTAATATCACGGATTTCCTTGCCTACATAAGACGACAATTCCTTATTTCCGTCAAGCGTGAATGCCTGGACAGTCACCAGCACATTCTTGATACCGTTGATGTTGGTCACATGGCCCTCCGCATCAATGACATCAATATTAGAGTTGGCATAGGCCACAAACAGCAGCTTGTTTTGCCAATCATAGTAAATCTGTGATATCTGGTTGTCTGACAACTTGTTTTGGCGGTTCAGTGACACAGTTGCCAATGTCGCTTTGTCGAACTGGAACAGGCGGTCGCTATTCAGATAATAGATCTTGTCACCAGTGTCAAAGACATTCTGGATCTTTGAGGTCACATAGTAATTGTGGATTTTCCATGTGCTCGCACTGGCAGTGGCCATTGCCATCACCAAGAGCATCAAGAAAACTAGATGTTTTTTTGCCATATCGCGTAAAATATATTTGTTTCGACTGTAATTAACACATTGACTCACAGCGAGATGAGCGCAATAAAGCGCACAAAACCCACTGAATCAGATGTCAAAGATATAAAATAATAACGAAAAAATGGGACTTTTGCGAGGAGAACAAACAAAAATAATTCTGAAAAAATGCAAAAAGCATAATCCCGAGAACAGGCCGCCGTTTGGCGATGCCTGTTCTCGGGATCATGTCATGTCAAGTGCAGTGACGCGGTTCGCCTGTTACTGCTGCGAAGCCGCTGCGGCAGCCTCAACCCATTTCTTGACCTCGTCGACCACGGGCACCTTGTAGCCCAGTTTGTACTTCTTGTTGATGTCAAGCAGGTCCTGGAACAGTTTGCCGGGCTTCTCAAGTTCGCCTAATGCGGCGACAGTAAGGAAACCGGCCTTCTGGATGGGAGCGACCCACTCCTCGGGGATACCCACGGCCGTAAAGGCCTCGACCTTGTCACGGGCGGGCACCTTCTCGGGGCGCATCTGCGGGAACAGGAGCACATCCTGGATGTAACTGTTGCCCGTCATAAGCATCACCAGACGGTCGATGCCGATGCCGATACCGCTCGTGGGGGGCATGCCGTACTGCAATGCACGCAGGAAGTCCTGATCGATAATCATTGCCTCGTCATCACCCTTGTCGGCCAGTCGCATCTGCTCCACAAAGCGCTCTTCCTGATCGATGGGATCGTTGAGCTCGCTATAGGCATTAGCCAACTCCTTACCGTTGACCATCAGTTCGAAACGCTCGGTCAAACCTGGCTTGGTGCGGTGCATCTTGGTCAGTGGTGACATCTCTACAGGATAGTCGATGATGAACGTGGGCTGGATGAAAGTACCCTCGCAGAATTCACCGAAGATCTCGTCAATCAGCTTGCCCTTGCCCATGGTGTCATCGATTTCGAGCTTCAACGCCTTGCACACCTCGCGAATCTCGTCCTCGCTCTTGCCTTCCAGGTCGTAGCCCGTCTTTTCCTTGATGGCCTCAAGGATGGGCAAGCGACGGTAAGGCGCCTTGAAACTGATGACCTGGCCGTCAATCTCGGTCTCGGGTTTACCGTTGACGGCGGTACAGATGGTCTCAAGCAACTGCTCGGTAAACGACATCATCCAGTTATAGTCCTTGTACTGCACATACAGCTCCATGCAGGTGAACTCGGGATTGTGGTTGCGGTCCATACCCTCGTTGCGGAAGTTCTTGCCGATCTCATACACACCCTCGAAGCCGCCCACAATCAGGCGCTTGAGGTAGAGCTCGGTGGCGATGCGCATATACATCGGGATGTTCAATGCGTTGAAGTGGGTGATGAACGGACGCGCCGTGGCACCGCCGGCGATGGCCTGCAGTGTCGGCGTCTCAACCTCGGTATAACCAGCATCGTCCAGTACCTGGCGCATGGTCTTAACGACCAGCGCACGCTTCAAGAACGTCTCCTTAACGCCCTTGTTGACCACCAAATCGACGTAGCGCTGACGGTAACGCATTTCGGGGTCCTCAAAGGCGTCATAAGTCACACCGTCCTTCTCCTTGACAACGGGAAGCGGCTTCAATGACTTGCTCAACAGCTTGAGCGACTGGGCATGGACACTGATTTCGCCCGTCTGGGTGCGGAAGACATAGCCCTCCACGCCCACAAAGTCACCCATGTCGAGCAATTTCTTGAATACGGTGTTGTACAGTTCCTTGTCCTCGCCAGGGCACAGGTCGTCGCGGCTGACATACACCTGAATGCGGCCATGCGAATCCTGCAACTCAAAGAAGGATGCCTTGCCCATAATGCGGCGGTTCATCATACGGCCTGCAATGCTCACCTGACGCGGCTCGGCATCGTCTTTAAAGTTAGCCACTATCTCGTCGCTATAGGCATTCACCACATACTCAGCTGCGGGATAGGGATTGATACCCATTCCCTTCAACGTCTCCAAACTGTTGCGGCGAATAATCTCTTGTTCGCTTAATTCAAGTACATTCATTATTATATATTTAGATGATGTTTAGTTTCAAAGCGCAAAGGTAGTAAAAATAGTCGTTACTTGGTCGTTTGGTGCCAAGTTTATCGTTTGACGGCCCGTTTGTAGCCTTTGCCAAGCAAGAAGGGGAGGTAGCGCTCGATAAAGACTGCAAGTGGGTAAAGGACGACCATGACAACGAGGGCAATGACGACCTTGAAAAGGATGCTGCCGTCAAGAATCTCAGGTCCCAGCAAACGGGCGGCGACAATCTTGATGACACCGATGAGATAATTCTGGAGGGCGAGATAGGTAATGCCCGTGATGGCGACGGTCTGCGCAATGCGACTGGTGCCGCACCGGTCCTCCAGCCACTTGCACACTGCGGTGTACAGGGGCAGCACAAGGATGACGGCCTCTGGGGCAAGGACATAAGCTACAGCGCGGTCGATGTTCAATGGAGCAAGGATCAAGAAGCCCAGCCCCAATACCGCCAGCGCCATCCACAACAATGAGTGGGATGCTGTCGAAAACTCGAATTTTTCCACCAGCGGATGGCAGCAGTTGCCAAAGGCATAAATGGGCATGTACAGGAAGGCCTTGTCAAGGTTCCAATAGCGGAACCAAGGCAAATCGGGCATCACAAGCAGTCCCACGCTCAGCAATAGTGCCACCACAAGCGGCCAGTAACCCGACAAATAGCGCTTTATCGGGTAATATATGACCTGCATGGTGAATAAGGCCGCCAGGAACCAGAAAGGTCCCAAAACGACGTCGGGCGTGCCCTGGACGAACTGCCACATGGGCGTGAGCACGTCGATGGCTTGTTCCTCAGGACCTGCCATTCGGCGGCCAACGGCAAGCCACAGAGCGTAGAAAATGATGAAGAAGGTGGTATAAGGCACCAGAATCTGGCGGGCGCGATGACCGAGGAAAGAGAGGAAATTCTTCTGCTTGGCTATATTGAACAGATAGCCGGCAGCAAAGAAGAATACCGGCGCTCCCATGTTGAACAATGCCACCTCGTGGGCACTGTCATAGCGTGGCGGCGTGTGGTACACCACCACCAGCGTCATCGCGAAGAACTTGATGTAGTCGAGCCAGGCCTGTCGCTTCATTCTCTATATCTACTATCACAAAAAGAAAACAATAAGTACAATAAAAACAATTACCATCAGGACAGCCGATAAATTGTAATTATTGTATTTATTGTCTTCTCTTTATTATCGTCAGTCGATGATGTCAAATCCCGTATAACGCTGCAGGGCGGCAGGGATGCGGATGCCCTCGGGCGTCTGGTTGTTCTCCAGCAGGGCAGCCACGATGCGCGGCAGAGCCAGCGCCGAGCCGTTCAAGGTGTGGCACAGGTGGGTCTTCTTGTCGTCGCCACGGTAGCGGCACTTCAGGCGGTTAGCCTGATAGGTCTCAAAGTTGGAGACGCTGCTCACCTCGAGCCAACGCTGCTGGGCTGCCGACCACACTTCAAAGTCGAAAGTGATGGCACTGGTGAAGCTCATGTCACCACCGCACAGGCGCAGGATGTGCCACGGCAATTCCAGTTTCTCGAGCAGACCCTGGACGTGGTCCTTCATCTCCTCGAGAGCGGCATAAGAGTTCTCGGGCTTCTCGATGCGGACGATTTCCACTTTGTCGAACTGGTGCAGACGATTCAAGCCACGCACGTCTTTGCCATAGGAGCCGGCCTCGCGGCGGAAACAAGCCGAGAAAGCGCAATTCTTCTTGGGCAGTTCCTCCTGCGGGATGATGACGTCGCGGTACATGTTGGTCACGGGCACCTCAGCAGTGGGAATCAGGTAGAAATTATCCACCTGGCAGTGGTACATCTGGCCCTCCTTGTCGGGCAACTGTCCAGTGCCCAGGCCTGAAGCCTCGTTGACCACAAAGGGCGGTTCAATCTCGACATAACCAGCCTTGCCGGCCTCGTCAAGGAAGAACTGGACAAGCGCACGCTGCAGGCGGGCTCCCTTGCCCACATAGACGGGGAATCCTGCACCCGTGATCTTCACACCCAGGTCAAAGTCAATCAGGTTATATTTCTTGGCCAGATCCCAGTGAGGCAATGCGTCCTCGGGCAGTTCGGGCATCTTGCCACCGGTCTTCTCGACCACGTTGTCCTCGGCGGTGCGGCCCTCGGGCACGCCGTTGTAGGGCACATTAGGCACACTCAGCAAGATTTCGGTAATCTCGTCCTGGGCAGCGGTCAAGTTGTCGTCAATCTCCTTGTTGGCCGTCTTGAGTGATGCCACTTGAGCCTTGACATTCTCGGCCTCGTCACGGTTGCCCTGTTTCATGAGGGCACCAATCTGGGCGGCCATTTTATTGAGTACTGCGGCGTTGTCGTCGCGTTGTTTTTGCAGTGCACGGCGCTGCTTGTCCAGTTCCACGATGCGCATGATGGGTTCGCGACCGTCAAACTGTTTGACGGCGAGGCGGCGAATCACCTCCTCGGGGTCCTGGTTGATAAGTTGTAATGTCAGCATTATTGTTTGAGTTTCTAGTCCCTAGTCCTTAGTTTCTAGTTTTATTGTTGGTTTTTAGTTGGCTGCGAGGAGTTCTTTGACCTTGGCGCTGATGGCGCGACCCTCGGCGCGGCCAGCAAGTTGCTTGGTGGCAATTCCCATGACCTTGCCCATATCCTTCATGCTCGTTGCGCCGGTCTGCTCGATGATGAACTTGATGTGAGCCGTGAGCTCCTCGTCATTCATCTGCTTGGGCAGGAATTCCTCGATGACCGAAGCCTGCAGCAGTTCCACATCGGCCAGGTCCTGACGTTGCTGGTCGATGTAAATCTGTGCACTCTCTTTGCGCTGTTTGGCCATGCGCACAAGCACCTTGAGGGCATTCTCGTCACTGACCTCCCCGTTGTTGCCCGGAGCCGTCTTGATGAGCAGGAATTCGGCTTTGATGCCCCTGAGGGCCTCGAGGCGACCCTTGTCATGGGCTTTCATCGCCTCCTTGATGCCATTGTTGACCTGATCAAAGATTGTCATAGCCACTATCTCCTGTTTTTATGTTTCAGTTAAAACGACTCTTCGCCAAAGTTAATCGTTTGGGAGTCGCCTGAGCTGGTGCGCTTGGTAGCCTTAGGCACCTCGACGGGACGGTCCATGCTGGCAGCCTGCTGACGTTCCTTGATCTGGTTGCGGAAGTCGGGCTTGCGGCCAAAAGTCGGGGTCTTCTCAATCATGTCGATCACGTCGTCATCATCCATCTCCTCAGGAGAGAGGACAATATAACGGGCGCTGAGCTGCCTGAGTGTCATGTCGGTGATAGCTTTATCACCATACTCATCCTTGAGGCGCTGGGCATCGGTGATCTTGGGATCGGCATGAACCGGCTCACGCCTTGGAGACTGCACCGTGGGTACGGGGGATTCCTTATCCAACGACACGTTAAAGCCAGATGCCAGCACGGTCACCTTGATTTGATCTTCGAGCGTGTTGTCAAATGCCATACCCCAGATCACGTCAACCTCCTGGTCGAAGTTGGCCATGAACTCCTGAATCTCGTTCATCTCATCCATCAACAGCGGTGCTTCACTATTGGGATTGTAGTAGAAGTTCATCAGGATCTTCTGTGAGCCGTAAACGTCACGGTTCTTGAGCAGCGGCGACTCGAGGGCGTCCTCGATAGCCCTAGTCACGCGGCGCTCGCCCGTGCCGTAACCCGAACTGATGATGGCGGCACCACCATTGCGCAGGGTGGTGTTCACATCGTTGAAGTCCAGGTTGATCTTACCCTTGACAGTAATCAGGTCGCTGATGCTGCGTGCAGCGATGGTCAGCGTATCATCGGCCTTACCGAAGGCATTGGTGAAATCAAGATCCTTGTAAATTTCGGTCAGTCGCTGGTTGTTGATGATGAGCAGGGCATCTACATACTTGCCCATCTCATCGGCGCCACCCAGTGCCTTGAGAATCTTCTTGGGTCCCTCGAACAGGAAAGGAATCGTCACGATACCAATCGTGAGGACACCCTTCTCGTGGGCGATGCGTGCCACGACAGGTGCGGCACCGGTACCGGTACCGCCACCCATACCGGCGGTGATGAACACCATCTTGGTATCGTCATCGAACAGGGCGGCGATTTCGGCCTCGCTCTCCTCGGCGGCACGGCGTGCCACATCAGGCACATTACCTGCTCCCAAGCCATGGGTCGTGTTGGGGCCCAGCAGCACACGGTTGGGCACCGGAGATTCATTAAGTTGCTGACGGTCGGTGTTCAATACGACAAACGACACGCCCTCGATATTCTGCATGTACATGTGGTTGATGGCATTATTACCGCCACCGCCCACACCCATCACCTTGATGATGGTACGGGTTTTCTCTTTATCCTGGAAGCCAGAATTCTGATCCAGCGTGGACATGATGTCCTGGCCAGGCTCGCGTGAGCCCTGGTTATTCCCACCAAATTTGATATTATTCTCGTTCATATAGCGTAATTTTTTGTTTTAAAGATTGGTAACACGCGAATTACTGGTCATCCTCGCCAGGTTCATCTTCTGACATCAAATTAGAAAGCTGCTTCCTGATTTTTTCCCAGCGGCTAGGCTTGGATGGACGAGAAGCAGTCTTCTTGACCGGACGCTCATATTCGGGCTCAGAATCATTCCCGACTGGGCGCTGAGGTCCTTCGAACGTGGGGCCGTCGGCATACTTATTGAGCTCGATGCAGGTCTCACCGTCCTCAATCATCTCGGCTGCCTTAGCCAGCAGCGAGAATACCTCGATGTATTCCATGCGGTTGATATCGGGATTGAGGATATTCAGGCCCATGGGGTTCTGGCCCTTGCGCACCTTGATCTTGATGGTGTCCTCCATCTTTTGCTGCAAGCCGCCCAGATGAGCGCTGCCACCAATCAGGACGATGCTCTGGATATCGCTGGATGAGATACCGGCATCAGCCAGTTGCTGGTTGATGTTGGCAATGATTTCACCCGTGCGGGCACTGATGTAGTTGGCAGCATCACGTGCGCTGACACCCTCAATGACCACATTGCTCACATTGCCCGGATCAAGCGGGTTGTTGATGTTCTTCTTGACATTCTCGGCCGTTTCCTCAAGCACACTCAGGCCGCTCATCACGTCACGGGTGAGGTTGCGTCCACCCAGGGGAAGGGTGCTCAGGTAAATGAGCGCCTTGTTCTTGTAGATGGTCACCGTAGTGGTCTCGGCTCCCATGTCCACAAGCATGCAACCCAACTCGCGGTCGCTCTCACTCAGCACTTGCTCGGCCACTGCCAGCGGGGTAACGATATAGTCCTTAACAGGAATACCGAAGCTCATCACGCGGTTGAGGTTGAGCTTGAGTGAAGGCTTGGCCACGATGAAGTTGACCTTGATCTTGATCGATGAACCGAACTGGCCAACGGGATTGGGGGTCGCCACCTTGTCGACGTAGTATGCTCTGGGGACGATATCCACCGTGTCGTGGTTGCGGATGGGGGTGCTGGTAGCATCGTGGATGATGCGGTCGATGAGTTCCTTGGTAATGGGCTCGGTGGTGCCGACGCTGCGGTTCACCTCACTCACGATGCTGTGCAGCGAGCGGCCGCTCACACCCATATACACCTGGGTGATGCGACCGTCAACCATACCCTCGAGATTCTTGAGGATGCGGTTCACACTGCTCTTGATATTCTCAACATTCTGCACGATGCCATACCTCACGCTATTGAGGTGGCGCTCCTCCTGCAGGTGCTTTACACTCAAGTATCCTGCCGATGTTTTCTCGGCAATGGCTCCAACAATTTTAGAGCTTCCGATTTCAAGTGCTACAATGTACTGGTTCTTTTCCATAAAAGTGATAGCGATATTTTAGTTTTATTGTTTTTATAACGTTTAATTACTCTTCTTTTGGTTCTTCTCGTCCTCTTTTTTGACATCTGCGTCGGTCTTTGCAGTTTTTTCCTGCTGCTCACGCTTGACATCGGCAGCGGTGCCGATGGTCATGGTCTGGATGTCAGGAGCCTGCTCGTCATCGTCGGGGGCATCAACAATCACCTGTTGAACTGCCTTGGCCCGCCTGGTAGCCACCACCTGATGGTTCCACTTGACCGAAATGGTGTCGAACGTGTTCCAGCCCCTCTGAGGCATCACCTCGCGGTAGAACAGCTTGAGCTTGGCAAACTTGTTCTCCAGCCCCGAGACGTTGCCGATGTTGACGACATGTCCGCTGATGCTGGGCACGAGGATGATGTTGTTGGTGTCACGCACGATGTACATCGTCACCAGGGAGTGCAACAGTGAATCATTCTCGACATAGTCGATGAGCGGCAGCAGGTGCGTGGGCGGGAACTTGCGGGTGAAGTGTCCCTGCACCACCGGCACATCGCTGTGATAGTAGTTGGTGGCCGACATGTGCTTGCCGGCGCGGTTCACATAGTAGGAACTACCGCCGTCAAACACCCTGAACACCGGAACCAGCTGGCTCACGCGGATGAGGACCTTGCCGTCCTGGCACTTGACGATGTCGGCATTCTCCAGGTAGGGCGAGACGCGAAGGGCCTCCTCAATTTCCGAGGCATTGATGTCGCCCATGCGCTTCCCAACGAGCTTGATGCCTTGCCCCTTGAGGTCGTTGAGCACACCCTGAGGCGTGACAAACGATGTGCTGTCGGCATTGATGACCTGCACTTCGATACCGGTACATTTCTCGCCACGCGACTTGTCCTTCGCCCACAGGATACCGGTGACGAGAGCTGCCGCGAGCACGAGCAGAATGCTATTTTGTATCAGTCGTTTCAACGCCGTTGTTTCTTGAATTCAAAGCATATTTGAGGCAGCAAGTTGGCGATATCGCCGGCACCTGCTGTCAATAAAACGTCAAAATTACTCAATTCTATTGACCTAATCAAATTTTCTTTCGAGTAAATGCATTTTTTTGTGCTGGTGACCTGTTCCAGTATCATTTCGCTGGTCACTCCAGGAATGGGTTCCTCGCGGGCGGGATAGATGGGCAACAGGATCACCTCATCGGCCATCGAAAGCGCTGCAGCAAAGCCTGGAGCGAAGTCGCGAGTGCGCGTGTACAGGTGCGGCTGGAAGATGACAGTCAGGCGGCGGTCAGGATACAGGTCACGCACCGACCTGATGCTGGCTGTCAACTCGCCGGGATGGTGGGCATAGTCGTCAATCATTACCCTACCCTGCTTGCCCGGTTCCTTGAGCCAGAACTCAAAACGGCGCTTGGGCCCCATGAACGTAGCCATGGCCTTGCGCATCGCGTCGGCGGGAACGTCAATGAGCCTGCAAGCCGCCATGGCGGCAATGGAATTCTCAATATTGATATCGACAGGCACACCCAGACTGATGTCATTTATCGTCTCCCAAGGAGTCACCAGGTTGAAGGTGATTTCGCCGTCACCCTTGCGGATGTCCTGGGCATGGAAGTCGCCTTCATCGCGGCCATAGGTATAGGTCTTAACACCCTCTTGCACACGGGGTTTGAGAGCGAGGCCAATGTGGATGATGAGAGCCCCGCCAGGTTGAATCAGCTCGGTGAAATGGGCAAAACTCTCGAGGTAATTTTCGGCGGTGCCATAGATGTCCAGATGGTCAGGATCGGTCGATGTCACAACGGCGATATAGGGACGCAAGTGGTGGAACGAGCGGTCAAACTCGTCGGCCTCGATAACCGAGTAAGGGCTGGTTGCCGAGAGCAGGAAATTGCTGTCGTAATTGCGCAAAACGCCGCCCAAAAAGGCGTTGCAGCCAATGCCGCTATCATGCAGGATGTGGGCCGCCATGCTCGATGTCGTGGTCTTGCCATGGGTGCCGGCAAAGCACAAGCCCTTGCTGTGAGCCGTCACCACGCCCAGCAACGCCGCGCGCTTGAGCACCTCAAAGCCGTTTTCGCGAAAATAGGTCAGCCCCTTGTGGCTGTCGGGAACGGCAGGGGTATAGACCACCAGCGTGCGCTCGGGGTCACGGCAGTAGTCGGGAATCAGGGCGGGGTCCTCGTCAAAGTCGATGTGTACACCCTCCTGCTGCAATGCGGCAGTCAAGTCGCTGGGGGTGCGGTCATAACCGGCTATGCGCTTGCCCATGGCCAGGAAATAACGCTCCAGAGCAGCCATGCCGATACCTCCGGCACCCACGAAATATAATGAATCAAACTCTTTCATTTTTCCCAGTATTTGAATGATTTAGGCTTTGTTTTTCTCGATGATTTTCTCGACCTCGTCAACGATGTGCTCGGCGGCATCGCGCAGTGCCATTTGCAAGACATTGCCCGACAGCGTGGCGATTTTCTCGCCATCGGCCACAGTGGCAAGCATGGTGTCCACCAGTTGGGCCGAGGCATCGGCATCGGGCACCAGGATGGCCGCATCGCGGGTCGAGAGGGCCAAAGCGTTCTTGGTCTGATGGTCCTCGGCGACGTTGGGCGAGGGCACCAGGATGGCCGCCTTGCCCAGCAGCTGCAGCTCGGAGATTGAGCTGGCTCCAGCGCGTGAAACGACCAGGTCGGCTGCGCGATAGGCCATGTCCATATTGCTGATGAAGGCCATCTGCGCCACGTTTTTCACTCCTGAGGCATCCAGGGCCTCGCGGCACTGCTGGTCGTAGATTTTACCCGTTTGCCAAATGACCTGCACATCGTAGGCCTCACCGATTTTGGCCAAGCCGTCGATGATGGCGTTGTTGATGGTGCGTGCACCCAGGCTGCCGCCGATGATGAGGATCGTCTTCTTGTTGGGGTCCATACCCATGGCCTGGCGGGCCTGTTCGGGCGAGGCACCGCACTCCAGCAGGTTGCGCCTGACGGGATTGCCCGTGAGTACAATCTTATCCTGAGGGAAGAAGCGCTCCATACCCTCATAGGCGACACATATGCAGTCGGCCTTGGCAGCCAGCAGTTTATTGGTCACACCTGCATAGGAATTCTGTTCCTGCAGCAGGGTGGGAATGCCTTGTTTCTGGGCCTCCTTAAGCATGGGGCCGCTGGCATAGCCGCCCACGCCGATGGCGATGGCAGGCTTGAAGTCCTTGAGGATGTTCTTGGCCAAGCGCATGCTCTTCAACAACCGGGCCATGACCTTGAAGTTGCGCAACAGGTGCTTGCGGTCAAAACCGCTCACCGGCAGGCCGATAATGTTGTAACCTGCAGCAGGCACTTTTTCCATTTCCATGCGTCCCTCGGCGCCGACAAACAGGATTCTGGCGTCGGGATAGCGGCGACGCACCTCGTTGGCGATGGACAGGGCCGGGAAGATGTGACCTCCGGTTCCTCCACCGCTTACCAGTACATTGATTTGTTGATTATCTCCAGACATTTTTAGCAGGTATTTCGGTTGGGTTTTCGGCATCGAGACCCTCGATGATGGGGGTCTCCTCCACTTTATTTTTCTTGTTGCCGTAGTTGGCGATGGTGCGGCTCACGCTCAGCATCACGCCAAAGGCGACACTAATCACGATGATCGATGTACCACCCTTGGAAATGAGTGGCAGAGGCTGTCCCGAGACAGGGAACACGCCCACGTTGATGGCCATGTGGAACAAGGCCTGGAAGGTGATGAACGACGCCATTCCGATGACCAGCAGCGACGGCAGCACACGCTTGCTGCGCCGCACAATCATCGCGGCTCGTCCCAGCAGCGACAGGTAGAGCAGCATCACAAATATGCCTCCCACAAAGCCCCATTCCTCGACAATGATGGAGTAAATATAGTCGCTGAATGCCAGCGGCAGGCGGCTGCACTCCCTGGACTTGCCCACGCCAAAGCGGACGATGCCGCCGTTGGCCTGCGCCATGCGCGAGAACATCTCCTGCTGGTTCTTGGCCGTGATGGGGCGATAAACCAGCGAGTCGCTGTTCAGCCACTCATTAACACGGCTCTTCCAGGTACCCGTACGGGCCACTTCGCCCGAGCCGTCATGCGCCAGCCCAGGATCGGCACCGGCAGGTATCTCGACTTGCATCTCCTTTTGGGAGTCCTTGAACATCTCTTCTTTCTTGTCGTTGTTGTTCTTGATGATGACAAAAAAGCCGAACATGATGCCGAAGAAGACCATCAGGATGCCGATTTTCTTGAACCTCGCGCCACCGATGAGCAGCATCGAACCGCTGATGGCAATCAGCAGCAGCGTGTTGGTCAAACCGCTCCTGATCATCAAGCCGCCGTAGAGCGCCACCACCAGCGCCGCGCCAACAAGGCCGTTGGTGCTGATGTCCTGATTCTTTTGGGACTTGGCGAAGATATAGGACAGGATGGTGACTATCGACAACTTGGCCAACTCGGCGGGCTGCAGGGTCACACCCGGCACAATCGTCATCGCACGGCGAGCGCCGTTGATGACCTCGCCAAAGAACATGACGTACACCAAGCTAAAGACGGTGATCACGGCCAAGCCGGGAATCATCGCATACAGGAATGCGGGCCTGTTGTAGTCCACCCGCTGGAGGCCCACCACACACGCTGCACCAAGCCCCAAGAAGATGCACTGCTTGATGATGGGCATATAGATGCCCTGCGCGGCAATCTCGCGGCTGGATGCGCTGTAACTCTCCACAATGGAGATGATGAGCAGCATGATGTAGATGCCCCAGATCCACGGATCGCCGTATTTCTGGGATATCTCGTGATATCTGTTAGTCTTTTCGGTAGGAGACATAGAATCAGTCGGTGATTAGTCAGAATGGTTACTGATGGGCTTTCATGTTCTTGACACACTCTTTGAACTGGTTGCCGCGGTCGGCCATGCCATTGAACAGGTCAAAGCTGGCACAACAGGGCGACAGCAACACGGTTTGTCCCTCATGGGCCAGTTCGCGGCACTTGTCCATGCATTCGGGCATGCTGCGGGCATCGGTCACCACAGGCACCTTGCCGTCAAAGAATTCATGCAGCTTGGCATTGTCCACACCCAGACACACGATGGCGGTCACCTTCTCCTTGACCAGCGGTTCGATCTGGCTGTAGTCGTTGCCCTTGTCGACACCTCCCAGAATGAGCACACACGGCTCGTTGACACTCTCGAGGGCATACCAGCAGGCATCGACGTTGGTGGCCTTGCTGTCGTTGATGTAGCGCACGCCGTCAACGGTATCGACATACTCCAGGCGGTGAGGAACGGCCTCAAAATCGGCCAGGGCCTCGCGGATGACGTCCTTGCGGATGTCGAACACCTGGGCCGACAGACCTGCCGCCATGGTGTTATAGACGTTGTGCAGGCCCTTGAGGGCGAGGTCGTCACGGGCGATGTCCCAGTGGTCACCGTCCACGTTGAAGTTGAGCACTCCGTCGTGCACCCATGCAGCCTGGCGGCTGTCGTCGTCACCCGTAAAGCTCAGCAGTCTGGATTCCAGGTGATGCTGGCGCAGCTGCGAGGCGATGATGGGATCGTTGTGCCAGAAGATGAACGAGTCGTCGCCCGTCTGGTTCTGCGTGATGCGGAACTTGGCCGCGGCATAGTTCTCCATCTTGTAGTCGTAGCGGTCCAGATGGTCGGGCGTGATATTGAGCAGCACGGCGACGTTGGCCTTGAACTCGTACATGTTGTCAAGTTGGAAACTGCTCAACTCGATGACATACACGTCATGGTGCTCGGTGGCCACCTGCAGTGCCAGACTGCGGCCCACATTGCCTGCCAGACCCACGTTCAGGCCCGCTTTCTTGAAGATATGGTAAGTAAGCTTGGTGGTCGTGGTCTTGCCGTTGCTACCGGTGATGCACACCATCTTGGCATCGGTGTAACGACCTGCAAACTCGATTTCGCTCACGATGGGAATGCCCTTTGCGATGGCCTGTGCCACCATGGGAGCGGTGTCGGGGATACCAGGGCTTTTTACGATCTCGTCGGCATTGAGGATTTTCTCGGGGGTGTGTCCACCCTCCTCCCAAGCGATGTCATACTTGTCGAGCAGGTCCTTGTAGGTCTGCCCGATGTTGCCGGCGTCGCTCAGCCACACGTCCATGCCCTTTACCTTGGCGAGCACCGCAGCTCCCGCTCCGCTCTCACCGCCGCCTAATACTACTAGTCGTTTTGCCATATATATCGTTATCAATTAGTCGATTGATGATTATTATCGGATTTTCAGCGTCACAAACGTCAAGGCCGCCAGCAAGATGCTCACCAGGAAGAAGCGCATCACGATTTTGGCCTCGGGGATGCGGTGGTCAGGGGTCTTGATCTTGTAATCCCAGGTCAGTTTCTCGGGGTCGGCCGTGAAATGGTGATGCAGCGGCGTCATCTTGAACAGGCGCATGTTTTTGCCCTTGTGACGCTTGACATACCACACCTGCATGATGACCGACAGTTCCTCGATGAGGAAGATGCCGCACAACAGGGGAATGAGCCACTCCTTGCGGATGAGCACAGCAAACACGGCGATGATGCCGCCCAGGCACAAGCTGCCCGTGTCGCCCATGAACACCTGGGCCGGATAGGAGTTATACCACAGGAAACCGATTGTCGCGCCGATAAATGCCGCGGCATACACTACCAGTTCACTGCTATCGGGGATGTACATGATATTCAGGTAGGATGAATAGATGACGTTACCTCCCAGATAGCACATGATCGCCAGGGCCACTCCAATGATTGCCGAGGTACCTGTCGCCAAGCCGTCAACGCCGTCGGTCAGGTTGGCACCGTTGCTCACTGCGGTGATGACAAAGATGGTCACCAGGATGAACAGGATCCAGCCGCCCAGCTGCTTGTGCTTGCCCATCCACTTGGTGAAATAGGCATAGTCAAAGTTGTGGTTCTTGACAAAGGGCAGCGTGGTCTTGGTCGCCTTCACGGCCTGAGACTTGTGGATCTCGACCAGTTCGGGCGTCTCGTTGCGGTTAGTGACGTGCACGTTCTCGTTCATCACGATGGCGGGGCTCAAGTACATGGTCAAGCCCACGATGATTCCCAGACCCACCTGTCCCACAATCTTGAACTTGCCCTTGAGGCCCTGCTTGTTGTGGTGGAAGACCTTGATGTAGTCGTCGGCAAAACCCAATGCACCGCACCACAGCGTGGACACGATCATGAGCAGCATATACACGTTGTTGAGCTTGCCCAACAGCAGGCACGGCACCAGAATCGAGATGATGATGATGATACCGCCCATGGTGGGAGTTCCCTGCTTGGCCGAGTTGCCACCCAGTTTCTCCTCACGCTCCTTGTCGCACATCTGGCGCTCCTTGAGCTTGAAAATGATTCGGCGACCGATGACGATGCCGATGAACAGCGACAGGATGAAAGCAAAGCCTGACCTGAACGTGATGTATTCAAACAGGCGGGCACCACTCACGTGGTGATACTGTTCCAGGTAATGAAAAAGATGATAAAGCATATCTTTGTTCTTGGTTGGTTAATAATCTCATTTAGACTCGCCGCCAAACACCTCGAGCACCTCTTCGCGATCATCGAAGTGATGCTTCACGTGGTTAATCTCCTGATAGTCCTCGTGGCCCTTGCCGGCGATGAGCACGACGTCACCGGCCTGAGCCAGTTGACAAGCCGTGCGAATGGCCTGGCGACGGTCGGTGATGATCAAGGTGACAGGGCGCTTGTCGTCGGGCAGTCCCACCTCCATCTGGCGCAAAATCTCGTCGGGGTCCTCGGTGCGGGGATTGTCGCTGGTGAGGACCACACGGTCGCTGCGCACGGCAGCTTCACGTGCCATGATGGGACGCTTGCCGGCATCGCGGTCGCCACCGCAGCCGCACACGGTAATGACATGGCCGTTGGTGCCCACCACCTCGCGGATGGTGTCGAGCACGTTGACCAGGGCATCGGGCGTGTGGGCATAGTCCACGATGGCCGTATAGCCACGCGGCGAACGCAGGGTCTGGAAACGGCCTGCCACGGGTTCCAGCAGGCTCATTTTGACGAGCGTCTCCTGCGGGTCGAAGCCCAGCAGCAGCGAGGCGCCATAGACCGACAGCAGGTTATAGGCGTTGAAGCGACCGGTGAACAGCACCTCGACCTGATTGCCGTTCAGCTCAAGCGTCGTGCCGTCGAGGCGCGATTCCACGATGCGCCCCTTGAAGTCGGCGATGGAACGCAACGAGTAGCGGTACTTGCTTGCGGCCGTGTTCTGCAGCATCACCTCACCCACCTTGTCGTCAACATTGACCAGGGCAAAGGCACCCTTGGGCAGGCTGTCAAAGAACATCTTCTTGGCGGCGATGTAGTTGTCCACCGTCTTGTGGAAGTCCAGGTGGTCGCGGGTCAGGTTGGTGAAAATGCCGCCGGCAAAGGTGATGCCCTCGATGCGGCGTTGCACGCACGCGTGGGAGCTCACCTCCATGAAGGCGTACTCGCAACCGGCCTGCACCATCTCGTGCAACAGGCGGTTGAGCGTCAAGTGGTCAGGCGTGGTCTGCTTGGCCGGCTCCCTGACGGTGTCGATGATGTTCTCGACGGTGGACAGCAGGCCCGCCTTGTGACCCATGAGGCGCGCCATCTCATAGAGCAGCGTCGCCGTCGTGGTCTTGCCGTTGGTGCCGGTGACGCCCACCAGGCGCAACGCCTTGGAGGGGTGGTCAAACCAC
The DNA here is from genome assembly GCA_900318535.1 of uncultured Prevotellaceae bacterium. Lineage (GTDB taxonomy): Bacteria > Bacteroidota > Bacteroidia > Bacteroidales > Muribaculaceae > Sodaliphilus. Next base: position 100,711 of record ONKU01000006.1, read on the forward strand.
TCGTCGGCCAGGTGAGCCAGCGCGATGACGCTGTTCTCGACCTGGATATATGTAACAGACTGGCTCAACGTCTCGGGCATGTCCTCGCACACGATGGCACGTGCACCTGCAGCGGCCACATCGGGGATGAAACGGTGCGAATCAACGGCGACACCCTTCACAGCGACAAACATGACGCCGTCGCGGGCCTGGCGCGAATCGTTGATGAGGTCGATGATATCGACGTCGGTATCCCCCACCACCTGCAGTGGCTGGATGGACGTGAGCAGTTGTGATAATTTCTTCATGATAGTGTTGGTCTTATTTTTTGTGTTAACTGTTTCTTAATCTCAGATTGATGCGCTGGCCGCGGGCATAGTGGCTGCCTGCAGCAAGGCTCTGTCCCGTCACCATGCCCGAACCGGTGAAGCTCACGCTCAAGCCGGCATCTTCCAGGATCTTGATGGCTTCACGCACGCTCAGTCCGATGACGTTGGGCACACCCTTCTCGACCTGTTTGGGACGGACATAGGTGTGCGGTGCCTGGATGCCCAAACCGCGCTTGATGTTGTTTGAGACATAGTCCCCCATCGAGGCAAACAGCGTGGGATAGCTTTTCGCATCCTTGGGTTTCTCGACATAGTTGGGAGTCTCTCCCAGCAGGCCGTGGGCATACATCTTGAGGGCGATATTCTTCATCACCATGCCGCTGCTGGCACCAGCGCCACGGTCGGCGCCCAGCATGAGTACGATGCAGGAATACTTGGGATGCTCGTAGGGGAAGAAGCCGCAAAACGCCAGACGCTTCTTGCCACTGTACTTGCCACCGACGACGTCAAATGCGGTACCCGTCTTGCCGGCGATTTCCACCCTCTTGTCCTGGACCCAATGGCGCGCCGTTCCATGGCTGCCCCACACCACATCGTGGAGCATGATGCGCAACTTGCGGGCATTTTCAGGCGAGCACACCTGCTTGCGGATGTAGGTTACGGGAATGATCGAGTCGGGCTCTCCCTCACGCGAGAGTTTCTTGAACAGGTGGGGACGCACATACTTGCCGTCGTTGGCAATGGCATTGTACATCGCCAGGGTGCACAACGGCGGGATGCGAGAACCGTAGCCGAAGGCCTGGCGCGAGAGGGTCACGCGTCCGCCGTTCTTGATTTCGGCATCCTGGAACCAGGGCACGTTTTCACCGGCAATACCCGAGTGGAACGGCTCAAAGAAGCCCATTTCCTCCAGACGCTTGCGGAAACCCGGAGGATTGTCGCCGTATTTCCTGACGATGATCTTGGCCATGCCAATGTTGGACGACGTCTCGATGATCTGGCGAGGCGTGCGCGTGGCACCGCCATGGGAGTCGGTAATGGGGTTGCCGCCGGCATAGGTCCATGTCGAACCCGTGGCGATCGGCTCCTCGATGTTGCTGATGATGCCGTCCTCAAGGGCGACCATCATCGATATGGTCTTCACCACCGAACCCGGCTCATAGCCCAGCACGGCGTGGTTCACGCCCTCGACATACTCGCCAGTGGTCTTGCTGCGCTCCAGGTTGCTGATGGCTTTGATCTCGCCTGTCGCCACCTCCATGAGCACACAGGTGCCCCACTCGGCGCCGGTCTCGAGGCACATGTCATTGAGCTCGTTCTCGACGATGTCCTGCAGCTGTACGTTGATGGTCGTGGTGATGTCGTAGCCCTTGACGGCAGGCACGCTCTCGGCGCGCACGATGCCGTTGGTGAGCTGGGTGCTCTGTGCCACACCAGGCTTGCCATACAGCAGCGAGTCCAATGCCATCTCCAGGCCAGAGTGGCCGTGGATGCTGGAACTTACCTCGTTCTGGCCCACGTTGCCGATGCTGCGCGCCGCCATGCCGCCAAAGGGTTTCATGCGGCGGCTGTGCTTCTCGCAGTAGAAGCCGTTCTTGTTCTTGGCACGGCGCAGGAAGGGGAACTGGCGAACCCGTTCATACTCCTTGTGGGTGAGCATTCTGGGGAACAGCTTGTAGGCGCGGTTCTTGCGCGGCTTCTTGCCTGGAGCGGGATTCTTGGCCGCATCCAGGATGGCCTTGCGGTCCTGCAGGAGTTTTCTCTTCCACTGTGCAGCATCCATCGAGTTGTCAAAAACCGCCAGACTGTCGCACAACGGCCCGATGTCCTTCATCAGCGTGTCGGTCTTGATGCCGTCGGTAAACCAGTCGATGCGCAGCACATAGTACTGCAGATTGGCGGCGAGCACCGACCCGTCATCGGCCAGCAGCTTGCCTCGCTCGGGCTCGATGGGAACGGTCTCGGTGAGCACCTGGTCAGCCTTCTTGTTCCACTCGGCAGCCTGCACCACCGTAGTTTTGAACAGTTTCCATGATATAGCGACCGAAAACAGCAGCATGATGCCCACCACGATGCCGTAGCGCATGAGGATATGCCGTTTGTTGTTCTGTTTCATTGTTGAGGACTCTTTGTACTGTTAATTGACGGGCGGTTTACTTTGAATTTAACCGGTAGGGCGGCTCCTGCGGAGCGGACAAACCGATGTTCTTCTCTTGCATGAGTTTGGTCATTTCACTCTCACGGATCATCGAGTTGTACCTTGCACTGGCGTCCACCAGGTCGGTCTGGGCATTGGCCAGCTCGGTCTTGAGCTGGATCACCTCCTCCATGCTGCTCTGGCAGACGAACTTGTTGGCGATGTAGGCCAGGGCCATGATGACCAGGGCGATGATATATACTGCGTTTCGCTTGAAGAAATCCAATGACAGGAAGCGGCCCTGGAAGATGTCCTTGCCCGCTTTCTTGCCTGTGGCTACCGTGTAACTCTTTCTCTCGCTCATATTGGTGACAGTGATTTGATGCGTTATTGTTTGTTGTTGTCAGGGCGGGCGACCAGCTCGGCGACGCGCAGTTTGGCGCTACGCGAGCGCGGGTTGCGCTCTACCTCCTCGGCGCTGGGCACGATGACCTTGCCGGTGATCACACGCCACGGCGTGTTGACGCGACCGTAGAAGTCCTTTTCCAGCTTGCCCTCGACGTTGCCCGTGCGCATGAAGTTCTTGACCAGGCGGTCTTCGAGGGAATGATAGGTGATGATGGCCAGGCGGCCACCGGGGTTGAGCACGTCGAGCGACTGGGCAAGCAGGCGGCGCAGGGCGTCAAGCTCATTGTTGACCTCGATGCGCAATGCCTGAAAGACCATCGACAGCTCTTTCTTTTCCTGCGAGGGCTTGAGCAGCGGCCGCACAACGTCAACGAGCTGGCCTGTCGTGGACAGGGGGCGCGACTTGACGATCGCTGCGGCCAGTCGGCGCGACTGCCTCAGTTCGCCGTAGAGGTACAGGACGTCGGCAATGCGCTCCTCGCTGTAGGTATTGAGCAGCTCTTGGGCAGTGAACGAGGCGCTGCGGTTCATGCGCATGTCCAGGGGAGCATCGGCACGGAAGGTAAAGCCCCTCTCCACAGCGTCAAAGTGATGGAACGAGACACCCAGGTCGGCAAGGATGCCGTCAACGCCCTCGATGCCGTAATACCGCAGATAGTTCTTGAGATAGGCAAAATTGCCGTGTGCAAATGTAAACCTGTCATCCTGCAGGCGGTTTTCCCATGCGTCCATGTCACGGTCCATGCCCACGAGCCTGCCGCCCGCGCCCAGACGTTCCATGATGGCACGACTGTGGCCGCCACCGCCAAAGGTGACGTCAACATAGGTGCCATCGGGCTTTACTGCGAGTCCCGCAATCGTCTCTGCGAGCAGCGCAGGTATGTGATAAACAGGTTGTTCCATTGCTATCTTTTTTGCTATCTGGTGTGTCTTCTCAACCCCTCATTTTAGGGACTTCAAAGGTACTGCTTTTTTTTGGATAATTTGCAATCACAAATGAATTATTTACAAATTTGAAAATAAAAATTGTTAACAGACCCTGTTAATAACTTTATATGGCTTGTGTATCAGGCAATTATAGCCGAAATTTACGAATTTGAACAGCAGCCGTTTTTCGGCCCCAAAATGCCGATTTTGATATTTTAATATTTATAAACACTTTTTCAATGTAATTTTTAATACTTTTGCCATTGCATCTGATGTGAAACGCTTCACTTCGGGGTGCAATTCGTTTGATTTAAGGCTTTTATCGCATCATCTTCCCCAACCGCCGGCAAGGTGATGACACAACTAGAATTTGACCATCAAGAGTATGATGAACAACGCTCTGGACAAGCATGGCTTTGCAATGGACCTGGTGGAGCAGACCGCAACGCCATTTTACTATTATGACCTGGATCTGTTGCACGCGACGTTGGACGAGATCAACCGTCAGATCGAAGGTCACCCCTTCAAGGTCCACTATGCCGTTAAGGCAAACGGCAACCCGCGCATCCTCAAGGAGATAGCAGAATCTGGACTGGGGACCGACCTGGTGAGCGGTGGTGAAATCAAGGCCGCCATCGCAGCGGGATTTGACCCGCGGGAAATGACCTTCTCGGGCGTGGGGAAAACCGATTGGGAAATCAGGCTAGGTATCGAGAACGGTATCGGGTGCTTTAATGTGGAATCCATCCCTGAACTCGAAGTCATCAACCAGCTGGCCGGCGAGATGGGCAAGAAGGCGGGCATCACCTTCAGGGTCAACCCCGACATCGACGCCCACACCCACAAGTACATCACCACCGGCACCGCCGACAACAAATTCGGCATCAGCATCGAGGCTCTGGACCAGGTCATCAGACACGCCTTGACCCTGCCACACGTCAACCTGCGCGGACTGCATTTCCACATCGGTTCCCAAATCACCGAGATGCAGCCTTACGTCATGCTGTGCGAGACTGTCAACCGCCTTCTCGACCGCTATGACGCGCAGGGCATCCACTTCGAGATAATCAACGTGGGCGGCGGCCTGGGCATCGACTACATGGACCCCGACGCACATCCCCTACCCGATCTCGAGGAATACTTCGGAACCTTCAAGCGTCTCCTCAAACTCAGGCCCAATCAGCTGTTGCACTTCGAGTTAGGTCGAGCTATCGTGGGCGAGTGCGGCTCCTTGATCTCACATGTCGTCTTTGTCAAGGAAACGCGCAACAAGAAGTTCATCATTCTCGATGCCGGCATGACCGACCTCATCAGGCCTGCGCTATACGAAGCCCGACACAAGGTTCAAAACCTGACTGCCGCCGATAGCGACGGGCAAGAAACCTATGACGTGGTAGGCCCCGTGTGTGAGTCCAGCGACGTTTTTGCCCACGACTGCCTTCTGCCCGTTACCCGTCGGGGTGACCTGATTGCTATCCGCTCGGCGGGAGCCTACGGCGAGTCGATGTCCTCATGCTACAACATGCGTTCCTTGCCCTCGAGCGTGTTTGCAGGCGGCAAGTGATGCTAAATCCTTGCCCTCCAGCCCCACGCATTTACACAGTGGGGAGATTTCATAAATGCCAATCTGTGTTAATCGACTATTATACAGTCGATTAACTATATTCATGCAAAATTTTCTAAAAAATTTTTACCGAATCCTGTAGCAAGCTCAAAAAAAAGACCTATTTTTGCAAACAGGATTCCAAATTTTTGATTTTCATGGAAAGGATTGACACGCTAGACAAGAAAATTTTAGAGATCGTGATGAACAATGCCCGCATTCCCAGCAAGGATGTGGCACAGGTGTGCGGGGTGTCAAGAGCTGCCGTGCATCAGCGCATCCAGCGGCTCATCGACGACGGAGTCATCACCGGTTCGGGCTACAACGTGAATCCCAAGTTGCTGGGCTACTCGACCTGCACCTTCATCGGGCTCACCCTGGAGCGCGGTTCAATGTACCGCACCGTGGTTCCTGAACTCCTGAAAATCAAGGAAGTGGTGGAATGTCACTTCACCACCGGGCACTACACGATGATGATCAAGGTGTATGCCCGCGACAACGAGCACCTGATGTCGCTGGTCAACGACCGCATCCAGCACATCGAGGGTGTTGCCGCCACCGAGACGCTTATCTCGCTGGAGCAGAGCATCAGCCGCACGCTGCCCATCTGCTACGACGAGTGAGCCACGGTGAGCAATGCCCTAAATACATAGCCATGAAATTAAAAACCGTTAACAACGAGGCAAATCAGTTTTTTTACATTACCTTTGTCAACCAGTAATTGACAACACCATCATGGTGACCACTACCAAACCAACTACACGACATTAAAAAAATCATGGAGAATAACCGATACTGCGTGATCATGTGCGGCGGTGTGGGCAGTCGTTTTTGGCCCTTCAGCAAGTCGGCCCGCCCCAAGCAATTCCTCGACTTCTTCGGCACCGGCCGCAGCCTGCTGCAGATGACGTTTGACCGCCTGCAAGGCATCGTCCCCACCGAGAACATCATCCTCATCACCAACGAGAGCTACGGCTCGCTCATCAAGGAGCAGCTGCCTGAAATCGGTGACAGCCAAATCCTGATGGAGCCGGTGCGCCGCAACACGGCACCGTGCATCGCATGGGCAGCCCACCACATCCGCGCCATCAACCCCGACGCCAAGATGATGGTTGCCCCCAGCGACCACCTGATTATCAACACCGAGAAGTTCAAGCAGAGCGTCATCAGCGCCTTTGACTTCATCGAGACACACGACGCCCTCGTGACCATGGGCATCAAGCCCACCAGGCCCGAGACAGGCTATGGCTACATACAGGTGGGAGAGCCCGCTGGAGGCAATTTCTCGAAGGTGAAGACCTTTACCGAGAAACCCGACGAGGACCTCGCAAGCGTCTTCCTCAGGTCAGGTGAATTCTTCTGGAATTCGGGCATGTTCTTCTGGAGTGCCCAGAGCGTCCTGAAGGCTCTGGACGCCTGTGCCCCTGAGGTCAATGCCGTGTTTGAGCATGGCAAGGCCCTCTTTGGCACCCCGCAGGAGATTGAGTACATCAACAACAACTTCGAGGCCTGCCCGAGCATCAGCATCGACTTTGCCGTGATGGAGAAGGCTCCCAACGTCTATGTCGAGACTGTGGACTTCGGCTGGAACGACCTGGGCACCTGGCGCTCGCTGTATGACCACTCCCCCAAGAACAGCGAGGGCAATGTCACCCAGAACTGCAAGGCGCTCATGTTCAACAGCCACAACAACATCGTGGCCCTCAAGGGCGACAAACTCATCGTCGCATCAGGGCTCGAGGGCTACATCGTGGCCGACGTGGATGACGCCCTGCTCATCGTCCCGCTGGAGGAAGAGCAAAAGATCAAGACCTACGTCAACGAGGTGAAATCCAAGTTCGGCGACAAATTCCTGTAAATCACCCGCCTTCCATATCATTACAACAACATCACGGGACTCCTTGCACAAGCGGCAGGAGTCCCGTAATGGTATAAATTATAGTGACCGTTATCCGTTGACAGCGGGCCCCGGCTGTTGAGGCGCAGCATTTTCACGCGGACGTGCCAACAGCTCAAAGCTGTCGACATAGATCTCGGTGATGTAGCGCTTCACCTGGTTGCGGTCCTCCCATGCGCGGGTGCGCAGGCGGCCTTCAAGGTAAATCTGTGTGCCCTTGCGGATGTAGCGCTCGGCCACCTCGGCGTTTTTGCCCCACATGACGATATTGTGCCACTCGGTGCGCTCGGGCACTTCCACGCCGTTGGCGTTGGTATAAGCCCTGTCGGTAGTGGCAAGGGTAAATGATGCAACGGGCTGGTTTTGTGCAACATAGCGCACATCAGGGTCACGGCCCACACGGCCCAACAGAATAACTTTATTTACTGACATGATTGATATGGTATTTTTTATGTAGTGTTATGTGATATTTCGTTTGACTAACAACCCGTACCCTTAAGAGCCAGACCTGCACGCTCATGAAGACCAAACATCAGGTTCATCACGTGCACCGCATTGCCTGCAGCACCCTTGAGCAAGAGATCCATGACTGCATGGATGGTGACGATGCCCGTGTGCTCGTCCTTATCCAGAGTGATCAGGCACTTATTCGTGTTAACAACATCAACTGTGGCGACAGGGCGGCTCATGACAAACACAAAATTGTGGTCGTCGTAATATTGCTCGTACAACTCCTTTAACGCTTCAAGATCGACACCGCATTTCAAACGCACCGTGACAGCCAGCGTTCGAGGCTCGTCAAGCGGTGTGATGATCATGTCGATAGGCTGGTCAAAGCTGGACTGGCATTGCCGCAAGGCATAATCCACCTCGCGGCACTGGTCGGCGGCCCACTCGTTAAGGGCCAGGCCATCGGCCGTCATCCCGTTGCAGGGCAGTCCCGATGCGCCCATCTCGACTTGCAGTGACAACGGGCTGTTAATCATCAGGTTGCGGGCCATTGGCATCAATGCGAGCAATGAGGCGGCGGCAGCGTTGCCGGGAATGGTCACCCAGGGGGAGTCGTGCACGAGAATGCGGCGTTGCATCTCGCTTAGTCCATACTTCCACTCTTCCTCCAAGCCATGATCCATATTGTGACTGCCGCTCAAGTCGATGACATGCAAGTTGGCCGACTCGGCAGCCAATGACAGCCGCGAAACGGCCTCCTTGCGACTGGCGCACAGGAAGACCAGATCCACTTCGTCGAGAGGGCCTTCAGCTACTACCGTCAGGTCGCTGTCACCCACCAGGCCAGGCACAACATGGTCAAGGCGCGCACCTGCAAGAACTGGGCTGCTCACCCACTTCAACTCCACATCAGGGTGGTTAACAAGTACACGCACCAACTCTTGGGCACGCAAGGTGTCACATCCACTGACACCTACCTTAATCATCGGCAACAGGCATTTCAGGCATGCTGAAGGCTATCGGGGAATTCTTGGGCATGAACTGCTGGAATACTTCCCTCGCCTGGTCGTGGGTCACGCCCTCGGCAAGAATGGCCACAACTGTATCGGCGCCGGCAATCGTTCCCAGAATTTCGGGAGGACGGCTCATGTCGATATCATAAGCCAGGCCAGGTGCATACCCGTTGCGCGTTTTGATCACAGCCAGGTTACCCGAGAAGGTCACCGATACAAGTCCCACCTGCTTAGCAGCGTGTGTGTCGGTCTGACGCATGCTCAGCAGCCTGTCTTGCAATTGGTTACTGTCAGGGATGATGTACATGTAGGTGTTGCGGTCGGTAGCCACCTTAGAAATCTTCAGCGCCTTCAGGTCACGCGACAATGTGGCTTGCGTCACATTGATGTTGTGCTCACGCAACATGTCGGCCAACTCACTCTGGCTGCCGATGCAATTCGTCTTGATCAGATCAGTGATCAACTGTAAACGGTCACGTTTTCTTTTCACGAGTACTTTCTTTTTTCTTGGTTTCTTTGTTAATGTTGTCGTCTCCATTTGAAATATATACTTAAAAATTTGGTTAGTCATGCAAAGGTAATGACATTTTTCAGTTTAAGCAACATATTTATTGATTTTTTTCAAGAAATAATATCATATTACTGTTTTCATCATAACATATTCATTATATTCGGTAAGTATTTCTACTATTTTTGTACACATTATATAATATACTCAGGTCATGCATCAACCTACGGCACAAAAAACAGGCCCGCGACGCCATGGTCCGGGCCTGTTTCTTGTTTGATGCCTCATCGGTGCCGACGAGGGCTCATGTCACATCAATGCTGCAGCAACATGTCGATCAGCGTGGTGACGTCAGAAATATTCACGTTCTCGTCTCCGTTGACATTAGCCTCGGCAGGAGCCAGGCTGGCATCGTTGAGCAGATAGTCGATCAATGCGGTCACGTCAGCAATGTTGACTGCATGGTCATGGTTCACATCACCAAGCTCGTATTCGGGCTCTACTTGACCGGCAACGGTCACGATGATTGTCGTGAAGCGGCACTGCTTGTTCACGTTGAAAGCAACCTCGGTAGCATAGCCTTCCCATGTGCCGTTGTTGCCGCCAGTGGTCCAAGTGCCTTCATTGCCCTCGGCCTTGGAGAGGTTGCTGGCAGTGTAGCCACTCATACCGTTGAACTCAATCTTGATAATGGGAGCGCCAGCAGAAGTGAAGACGAAAGCTGACGAGTCATTGGGGCCATAGATGCGGTAATGGCCATCATTGTGAACCAGGCCATCACCAACGTACATGGTCACGGGGTCTTTCACTACGGTGAAGTGGTGACGGGTGTTGTCGCCATCGCCCTTATCAACAGCGCCATCAAAGGTCACATCGACGGTGGTGGCGGGCAACTTGGTGTAGGTAGCGCTGACTACCTCGCTCTCTACGTCACCCACCTTGGCCTTGGCCCAGATGGTGATGTCATCGGTCACGGGGATAGGATCCACGTACTCGTTCCACAACTCATTGTCCAAGCTGTAGTAAATCTTGGCGTTAGGAGTTACACAAGTCAGAGTAACATCTAAGCGATCAGTGAAATTGCAGGAAGCGGGGGTGAAGACGGGAGCTGCGACGGTCGGTTCAACCTTGGTAAAGGTGGCATAAACGAAGTCGGTGTAATCATCGCCCTTTTCAGCATAAGCGGCATAGGTCATCGTCTCGGTCACATAGAACTCGCCACTCTCAAAGAAATATTGGCCTGTCGAGTAGTCAATCTCGCCGTCAATAATCTTGTAAACATAGATAGAAGCATTGTCGGTAGCGCATGATACCGTCACTGCCAGGCTACCCGAGAACTCACCGCCATTGGGAGTGAACACGGGCTCTACCAGCTCGGTCACGGGCTCGGCATCCTCCATGGTGATGACCAGCTTCTCGATGCGACGATGGCCACTGTTGCCTTCAATCGTGAACACCACTTCGGTCGAGGGATCAGACGAACCGATGGTCCACTGCTTGTTAGCCTTGTTGTAGTTGCCCACATCGCTCAGGATGTTGTTTGAGTCTTCACCCGAAAGAAAAGTGAAGTCAATCTTCTTGAGATTCTGGGGAGCGCTAACGGTCATTGTGTTGCCGCCATACAGACGCAGGGCGCCGCCCGAAGTGTTAGTGAAATAGGTGGGCTTGGTGCTGCCTTCGCCGCGGTCAAAGGTCAGATTCACGCCATCGATCTTCAAATCGGTAACCAATGTGTTGGATTCCCAACCCTGGGCGTTGAAGTCAACGGTCACAACAGTGTCGGCCCATGCTGACATGGCCAGCAGAGCAACGAAGAGGAGAGAAAACAATTTCTTCATAAAACAGAACGAATTAAAAGTTAATTATGTGAATAACAATCGGCTTCATCAGGTTAAACAGTAAAGTGTAGAGAACTATCACAAACACACTGCAAAGTTACTAAATCATTGCAACATACCGACTAACCTGGAGCAGAAAAACAACGAAAAAAAACAGAAACGCAACTACCATTTCCAGCAGTTGCATTTCCAAATGAAATTACCCCTGTGGGCTCTGATTCATAACACACCATACCTTGAGGCTGATTGCAGGAATGCATTGATGCATAATAAAAGCGGTTATCGTACAATTTGGTACGCTAACCGCCTCTATATGTAAAAGACAAGCTGAGACCTGAAAAATTCGTTATTGATTCAAGATGACATCGATGATCGCGTTGATGTCGGCGATGTTGACCTCGCGGTCATCGTTCACGTCGGCCTCAGGTAAATCATAATCTCCCAGAATAACGTTGATGACAAAATTCACGTCAGCGATGTTCACCTCGCCATCGCGATTCACGTCGGGACGACATGCCATGCTGTTGACTTGAATGCAATAGGTCTCGCCACAAGCCTCACAAGTTCCGGTCTCATTGGCTACCCTGTAGCGAACATAATAGATGCCTGCCTCGTTGAAAGTATAATCCACCTCGTCCTCGTTGAATTGCAGAATGATGTTTTCAAAGTCGGGGTCCGTTGCCATCTCCCATACGCGATAGCCCACCGCGTCGGTATATCTGCCTGTGAACAAGAGTTCTAATGGAGCCGTTCCCGAAAATACCCCTTCCATGATGTCCACGTTGAACTTTGGAGTGACTATGGAGCGACAGTCCACTGCCTGGAAGTAGTAATACCAACTCTCGAGGGCTTGTTCTTGCCCCCACGCCTTAAGGAAACGGTCGCCCGTGAGCACGAAAGTGGTGCCGCACAGTGGTGGCACAATCTCAATGCCCTCATCCAGGGAGGCAAAACTCTCGACGGCTGCTTCCTCCCACCAATACCCATAATTGCCATTCCACACCTGGGTGTAGTATCTCAATTTAATATCGCGGTCAAGCACTTGTCGGTTGCCGTTTACAGTGTAGTAATAGATGGCGTCGGCGTGTCCGTCGACGTTAATCGTGAGCAGATTGCACGGGGCCTCGTCATTGATCGACACGTCATTCAACTCCATGTAGTGGTCGGCATAATTGACTACCCAGTAGTAATTGATCTGGGAGCCTTCGGTGATGCGGTAGCCCGTGTTGGGAATGACGTGGTTGAGCGTGGTGACGTTACCCGTGTGGGTGGTATCGGTGAGCCCCTCGATGATGAATTGACCGCTGCTGTAGTCAAATCTTTCCCATTTCACCGCATCATCGGTCGATGCGGTATAGTTCATCTTAACCCCGTCGGTATTGTAAACGACAAAGATCTTATCCAGGCCGGTACTCTCCTCGGGTATCAGCTCGATGACAGGATACTGCCCCACACCGGTAAATGTAGGTATCACGTCATCCTTAATCACTCCAAAATAGGGATACCAGTTCTCGTTCCTCTGATAGGCTAAGGCCGTGCCTTGCGGCACATGCAACGTGCGACCCGAGTAGTTTAGATCATCTAAATGAAAAAGTGAGGTTGAATAGGGCAGTATCGAGGGGTCGGTAATATGGCTATACACATCTGTCAGCCCGCTGCAACCCCGAAACGCCCAGTCGCCGATGCTGGTGACCGAGCCATGAATTGTCACGCTCTTCAACCCGCTGCATTCTAAGAACGCCATGTCGCCAATGGAAGTGACGGAGTTGGGGATGGTCACGCTCGTCAGGCCTTTACAGTACCTGAACGCATCGTTACCGATCGAAGTAACCGAGATGGGAATCGTTACTCTCGTCAGACCTGAACAGTACGCAAAAGCATCGTGACCGATAGTGGTGACAGTGCCAGGAATGACAGTGTTACAACAACCAGCAATCAACGTGTTGCTTGCCGTCTCGATGATAGCGTTGCAATTGCCACGGGAGTCATAAGTCGTGTTTCCACTGGCTACCACGATGCTTGTCAGCCCGCTACAGTTCCAAAACGCCAAGTCGCCGATGCTGGTGACCGAGTTTCCGATGGAAACACTTGTCAAGGCACTGCAATTATAAAACGCCAAGTCGCCGATGGTGGTGACCGAGTTGGGAATCGCCACGCTCGTCAAGCTCTGGCAGTCTTTGAAAGCCCGCTCGCCAATGGTTTTAACCGACGTGGGAATCGTCACGCTCGTCAGACCTCTGCAGCCAGAGAACGCACTGTAGCCGATTTCAGTGACGGGGTTGGGGATGGTCACGCTCGTCAGGCCGGTGCAGCCAGAGAATGCATTCCAGCCGATGGAAGTGACAGAGTATATCGTACCGTTGTATGTAACTGACGACGGTATGGTGACAGAACCTGAATACTCATTACTATATTCATAATAGCTTGTGCCTCGATATGTCACTGTGGCTTCATTGCCGTTAATAATATAGTAAATGCCATCGACCTCAAAGTCATGGGCAGTGGCGGTTGCTGGCAGCAGCAGCGCCAGCATCAAAAGGGCGAATGTAATGAGGCTTTTCATTGTAGTTGTAGTTTTAAACGTATTGAGTGTTGTTAATCGCTGTCGCAAAATTAAGCAAAAAAACGAACGCATACAATTCTTTCATCGACCGATTACCCTTGGATGACCTTTTTGCACGGCAATTGACGACCGTTTCAAGACAAAAAGAAAATCCCTCACGCCTGAAGTGACCCCAAAAAGTTGGACGGGTTAAACATTATTGTTAAGAGTAAAGAGTTCGGTATTGCACCGGGCTCTTTCCTTTTAACCGGGATTTGATTC
>ONKU01000007.1 GCA_900318535.1 uncultured Prevotellaceae bacterium
GAATTTCAACAATGTCAAAGAGCTCAATGGTTCAAGTGAACCGAGTTTGTTTGAAAATTTTATTTATTAACCGTCCACAATTTTTAGTGGACAGCAATGTATCATCATCTTTCCACATTGAGGACAATGATATGTCCCACCAATATTATGAGCTCGTTGAATTTCAACAAGTTCATCGTTTTCATTCAAAGCATAGCGATATTTGACATCAGATTTTTTCACAGTATTCAAAAACTAACCATTAGAAACCTTTAGATGTTCATATAGTTTGAGCGGCAACACCTCACCATTTGGAAACTCAAATCGAAATTCATTACGATTGAAACGTGGGTTATTCCTATGAATGATGCGATGATAATTTGGGCTAATAATGACAATGTTGGTCGAATCATTATTCTGCGTATTAGTGAAGTAGTCAATATGGTGAGCCTCTACAACACTGTCACCATATTCACTGCCTATTTTTTCGCCCGAGATTTCATCTCTGTAATCATAAAACTTTTTCAGCATCCGAATTATGCTTCTGTCCATCTTGCGGTATTTGACAAGTTGCTGCTTTTCAACAATTGATGCTGATAAATCGGCCATAAAGAACTTGTCATTGTCGTTTGCTTCATAAATTTCTTCAGGAATCGATTTTAATGTAGATGCTAATTGCTCATAGTCCTCATTGAAACAACACTCCATATAAATCATTTTCAATGAGTTCACAACATACAATCGAATATACTCATGAATATTATCAGGCAATGGAATTTGTTTCTTGCTTTTTCCTTGTAGTTGTTTTTGAGCAAACAAGTACATATAACTTCTGTGAAAAACCGTTCTCAATTTTTGTGCTAAAAGTGATTTCGTCCCATACCTTATTTGAATTACATCTTTGTGCCCTCCCCATTTATCCTGCTTAAAATTCTGATTCTTGAGTTTTGCATCAAATGTCTCGCCATCAATAATTACTTTTATGTCCATACTATGACCATGGATTAAGATGCTTTCATCCCAAGCCTTCAATAGCGCACAGACCGATACTGGAATAGTCATACCATCATTAAGTAGTGACCAATCCACTTTCTTCTGCATGATAAAATTTTGTTCTAATTCCATATCTATTATTGTTGCCCTTTTTGTGATAAAAATTGCCCCTAATCGATATTAAAAAATCACTTTTCCACAATATCAACGCATGCTCCAATTGCATTTGCGATTTTGGAAAGTATGTCTAATCCAACTGAATATTTTCCTGCTTCAATTTTGCTAAGGTTAGATGGGTCAATTCCAGCGATTCTCGCAATGTTTTTTGCTTCCATCTTCTTTTTCTCGCGTATTTCTTTTAGACGAGCTCCAATTCTGGAACGTTCTTCGGCCCTATCGCTCGACCAAGATGAAAATGAAATACCTAGATTCGCCTGCACATCGCAAAACACAAAATATACCATAAGTGATTTATCTTGTGAATAATTCCGATCAAAACTATTTGCGACATAAGTTGCAACCATACCAAGGTCATCATTATCCAGAGGAAAGAGAAACGAAATCTTAAACACCTCTCCCTCTGGGTCAATAACAACTAATGTTTTGTTGTCGATAAATGTTGATTTAGATGCGTACATATTTGTAGGATTTAAAGATTTACATAACTATTACAAAATATTTTTGATGCAAAGATATATGATTTTTCCGAATTGGCAAATTTACCAATTAAGAAAATGCAAATTATGCTTTATTTTTTTAAAATCGATGCCAAATGAAACCATAACCCCCACTTTGTTCCTATAGTTTTGGCAAAATTCGGGATTGACTGAATTGCAGATATCAAAGAACGTAGATTTCTATATTAGTTCGTGTAATCCGTAGTTTATAAAACTTTTTACTATCTTTGCAGTTGGTATGGACGAGGAATTTGATATCAGACGGGAGTCGTTGAAGACCGATCAGGATTTTGAGCGGGCGTTGAGGCCCGTGCGGTTTGAGGACTTTGCCGGGCAGGACAAGATTATCGAGAACCTGCGCGTGTTTGTCGCCGCGGCCAAGCTGCGCGGCGAGTCGTTGGACCATGTGCTGTTCCACGGCCCTCCGGGCTTGGGAAAGACGACGTTGAGCAACATCATCGCCAATGAACTGGGCGTGGGCTTTAAGGTCACGTCGGGTCCCGTGCTCGACAAGCCGGGCGATTTGGCCGGCCTGCTGACTTCGCTCGACGAGAATGACGTGCTCTTCATCGACGAGATCCACCGCCTGAGCCCCATCGTCGAGGAATACCTCTACAGTGCGATGGAGGACTACCGCATCGACATCATGATTGACAAGGGTCCCGGCGCCCGTTCGGTGCAACTCACGCTTGCCCCGTTCACCCTCATCGGTGCTACCACCCGCAGCGGCCTGCTCACCTCGCCGCTCCGTGCCCGTTTCGGCATCAACTGCCACCTTGAATACTACGACCACAAGGTGCTCGAAGGCATCATCCGCCGCTCGGCCCGCCTGCTTAACGTGCCCATCGACGACAAGGCTGCCATCGAGATTGCCCTGCGCAGCCGTGGCACGCCCCGTATTGCCAACTCGCTGCTGCGTCGCGTGCGCGACTTCGCCCAGGTGAAGGGCAGCGGCCGCATCGACCTGGAGATTGCCCGCTATGCCCTCGAGGCGTTGAACATCGACAAATACGGCCTCGACGAGATTGACAACAAGATTCTGCTGACCATCATCGACAAGTTCAATGGCGGCCCCGTGGGCCTGAACACCATCGCCACCGCCATGAACGAGGATGCCGGCACCATCGAGGAGGTCTATGAGCCCTACCTCATCAAGGAAGGCTTCATCAACCGCACTCCGCGCGGCCGTGAGGCGACCATGCTCGCCTACAACCACCTCAAGCGCGAGCGCCCCGGCGAAGTAGGAAGCATCTTTTAAGGGTTCCGTGTGCCGTGGCGCTGCCGCGGCCTTAAAAAACTGAAAAAAATGGCTAACCTGAAATCACTGGCAAAAGACACCGCAATCTATGGCCTGAGCAGCATCATCGGGAGGTTCCTGAACTACCTGCTCGTGCCGCTTTATACCGCAAAACTCTCGGCCGCTTCGGGCGGTTATGGCGTCATCACCAACGTGTATGCCTACACGGCGCTGCTGCTCGTCATCCTCACCTACGGCATGGAAACGACCTTCTTCCGCTTTGCCAACAAGAGCGAGGAGAACCCCAACACGGTTTATAGCACAACGCTCATCAGCGTGGGCTTCACCTCGCTGCTGTTCGTTCTGCTGGTGCTGGCTTTCCTGCCTGGCATCTCGGGCTGGATGGGTTACAGTGCACACCCCGAGTACATCTGGACGATGGCCATCGTGGTCGCGCTCGACGCGTTCCAGTGCATCCCGTTCGCCTATCTGCGTTACCAACGCCGCCCCTGGAAATTTGCTGCCCTCAAACTGCTGTTCATCTTCCTGAACATCGGCTTGAATCTGCTCTACTTCGTTGCCTTGCCCGCTCTGTACAAGAGCCATCCTGAAAGTATCGGCAAGATATACGACCCCACTGTTGGCGTGGGCTACGCCTTCTTTATCAACCTGTTCTGCACAGGCTTGATCACGTTCTTCTTCTGGAAAGAACTGACGGGCATACGTTACAAGTTCGACTGGTCGCTGTTGAAGCGCATGCTCAAGTATGCATGGCCCATCCTGGTGCTGGGCATCGCTGGCATCCTCAACCAGACCTTCGACAAGATGATGTTTCCCAAGATCTACCACCAAGCCGACATGCAGTCGCAGCTGGGCATCTACGGCGCTGCCGTCAAGATTGCCATGATCATGGCGCTGATCACCCAAGCCTTCCGCTATGCCTACGAACCGTTTGTCTTCGGCAAGAGCAAGGACAAGGATAACCGCGAGACCTATGCCCAGGCGATGCGCTACTTCATCATTTTCACCTTGTTGGCTTTCCTGGCGGTGATGGCATGGATCGACATCTTCAAATACATCATCGCCCCAGACTACTGGTCGGGCCTCAAGGTCGTGCCCATCGTCATGGCCGCCGAAATCATGATGGGCGTCTATTTCAACCTGTCGTTCTGGTACAAGTTGATTGACAAGACCATTTGGGGAGCGTGGTTCTCGGGTATCGGCTGCGCCGTGCTCATCCTCGTGAATGTCCTGTTCGTTCCCAAATATGGCTACATGGCTTGCGCCTGGGGAGGCGTAGCCGGCTATGGCACCGCTATGGTACTGAGTTACCTGGTGGGGCAAAAGTACTACCCCATCAGCTATCCCTTGCGCGACATCACCCTGTATGTCGTCGTCTCGGCCATCCTGTTCGCCGCCATGATGCTCCCCATCGAGAACATGTGGCTCGCACTGGCTTACCGCACCTTCCTGCTGCTGCTCTTTGTGGGCTTCATCTATCGCAAGGAACACCTCGGCCCGATGCTGGCAAAACTCCCCGTCATCGGCCGCTTTTTCAAGTAAAAGACGTTACATAATAGAAGAATAGGGGTTCTGATGTGAACCCCTATTCTTTTGTTTCCAGAGCGGTTGACCCATGAGATCAGTCGGAGAGGATGATGTCGATGATCTCATTCACATCGGCGATGTTGAGCTCGCCATCTCCATTAACATCACCTATGAGCACATACTTGCCGCCATGATGCACAATCTTGATGGGAATGATTTCTATCATGCCTTTATAGACGCTCACAAAGCCAATGATATCATAGGTGCCGTCGCCTCCGACCCATTCGGGTGTGGTCTGGCCTTTCAAAATCCTGTCGATGATGCAGTTGATGTCGGCGATGTTGACCTCGTTATCCATATTGACATCAGGGGACATCTCCCCACCAGGGCCGTAATCCTCGATAATCTCGACATTGAATCTATTGAAAATCAGCACACTGCCGGTTTCGTCTTCAATAAGGGGTTCGTACACATCCCCTCCAAGAGTTACGTTCTCTAACTTGACGAACCAATATACCATATCGGTACATAATTCCTCAACGGGAAGCACAATGGGCTCAACAGGGTCGGTTTTGCCCACCTTGGTCCACTCGCCATGGTTTGCAAGCTGCTTATTGCCCTGATATAACGTCCAACTTGCTTGTCCGAGAATAAGGTCACCATTCTCGAAGGGGCCACCCGCATTGTTGCCATAAATCAAGCCATACTCGCCGCATGAGTCCTTCACAAACAAATTGGCGCCATTGTGATATATAACGGTCAAGGGGCATTCAAACTGAGCGACCTTCCCTTTCTCAAAGTTATTATACAGGTCCGCCAGGCAGCAAACTTCAGGAGGGGGAGGCAAAGGAAGCCCTTCTTCAATAATAAGTAGTTGGAAACCAGATCTATAAGACGTTACTATAGCATAAACATCCAGCAGTTCTGTCGGGTCAAACCATACGGTCAACTGCGGATAATAGGGGCAGGAATTGCCTTCCTGGTCCCGCACTACTTGGTTGTCCTGGTCAATATACACGTCCTTGAGCAACACATAGTGCCACAAGGTGGATTCTCCCACTTGGGGAATGGTAATCAACTCGGGAAAGACCTGCTCATTGCGAGTGGCGGGTTGGAAACCAGTGGGGTTCGTCAATTCGGGACGGCCGTCATAAGTCGTTTTCCTGCCGCCCCAGCCTGGCGGAATGATATCGCCGAGGTAATAGGTTTGGCCGGTATTGCCATAAATCTGTCCATAGTTATAGACATGCTCACACTCGCCCCTGACATAAAGATAATACCCCTTCTGATAAAGCACGGTCAACTCGTGGTTAAACGCGACCACCTCACCGTCAGGAAGAGCCTCCAAGTCACCCAGGCAGAGATCGGAAAAAATCTCATATTGAGCCGTTACCACCTCGCTGGTCTCGCCGTCCTTGGCCGAAATGGCCTTGACGGTAGTCGACTCGCTGATGGTGAACGGAGCAGTATACAGGGGTGATCCCGTTGTGGGCTCCCTGCCGTCGGTGGTGTAGTAGATCGCAGCGCCCTCGGTAGAACAATTTATGTTCACATCGATGGGCTCATAGTAGGTACCCCCGGCGGGTGTGATGCGAGGAGGGAACAGGCCCATCTCGCCGCCAACGGTCACAACTATCTTAGTGGCGCGCACCTGGAAATTGGAAGCTGTGAACTCAACCCATGTTGAGCCAGAATTTGTCCATATACCAAGGTTGTCCACCACAGCATATTCGGGAGGGTTAGACGTGAATCCCGCGGGGCCATACTGGCCATTGCCAACACCCACACAATAGAACACGATCTGCGTGATCGGGCCGCACTCCGAAGTAAACGTCACCCTCTTGTTCTTGTAGAAGCGGTAGTGGGTGCCGTTGGTGACACCCTGCTCAATGTGCATAGTAACACAATCTTTGTTAATCGTGTACTCACCGGCTGTAGTGCCACCAGGAGCAATATCAACGGTGGCATCGAACGTAACCTGAAAAGCGTAAACAACCGAGGAAAAAACAAGATATGAAAGCAGTAAAGAGAGGTATCTTTTCATTGGTATGAAATTGTATTGATGTATTATTCTTTAAAACAAACGGGGCCCACACATTGTGGACCCCGAGTAAGTCTAAATCGCAGCATTGAAGAGCCTGGCATATAATCCAGAGTCAGGATTGTTCTTAAAATGCGGAGCTGACTTCATCTGCTGCATGATGAAAACGATTAGCTCAAGATGATTTCAATTACAGCATTAACATCAGCAATGTTCACCTCGTTATCGTCATTAACGTATTCGCGGCCCTCATAGGTCTTACCGTCACCCTGGATGATGCCGATCAGGCAGTTCACGTCGGCAATATTCACCTCGCCGTCACCGTTTACGTCACCCTTGATGGGTTCTGGGCCACCCTTGATCAAGATGGGATAGAACTCCAATTCGTTCCTGTAAACAGTCAAGAAGCCCTCGACATAATACTTGCCGTCATAGGTGGCACCCTCTTCCATGATATTGAACTTGTCGAACAGAATCATTGAGCCAGTCTCGTCGACCATCATGATATTGGTCTCCTCGCCAGTGGGAAGCACGATGTTCACGTCCTCAAAGCCTAAGTACCAGTGAACCATATCGGTCATCACCTCCTCGATAGGCATGATTTCAGGCTCTACAGGAGAGGCATGACCAAACTTAACGAAGGTGGTGGGAACAGGAAGCATCTGCTTGTTGTTCTGATAAAGGGTCCAGCTGGCTTCGGCATCGAGGATGTAGTCACCATTCTCAAAGGTCTCGTTCAACGAGCCATAAACCAGGCTGTAAGAGCCCATGTAGTCCTTCACATACAAGTTAGGTCCACTCTGATAAACCGCAGTTAACGGAGTAGTGAAATGACCCAACTTGCCCTGCTGCAATCCATACAGTTCCTCGATGCTGGCAACGTCGGTCGGACCTTCGCGCTTGGGAGCCTCGTCGTAGGAGATGGGCAGAATCTGGAACACTTCCCTGTAAGCGGCCACAATGCCATACACGTCGTGAACACCGCCATCGGTGGGAGGAGCTACATTAAAGGTGTTGTTGAAGAAGGTGCAGCTGTTGCCGTTAGCATCGGTAAAGGTGCCACCGTTACCTTCAGCAGCTACAGTCACGTTCTTGAGCAATACATAGTGTGCCCAGTGAGCGTCATCCACCTGGTTGGGAGTGATGATCTCGGGAGCCAGATCAACAAATTGGGTTGCTGCCTGGAAGCCCTTGGGGCTCTGCAGCTCGGGATGGTTGTTATAGGTAGTCTTGGTTCCGCTGAAACCTGCGGGGATGATGTCACCAATCTGGTAGGTTTGTCCCGTGCTCTGATAAACGAGACCGTAACCGGTATCATCCTTCACATACATGTTAACGCCCGACTGCCACAGTACGATCGACGGATAGGTGAACGTCACATTAGCATTGTCGGCAGTATTGAACATGTCAGCCCAGCCGAAGTTGGGGGCCTCGGTGAAACGATAAAGCACACCCTTTACAAGGCTCACTTCGCCATCCTTAGCTGAGATTGCCTTGACGGTAACCTCCTTGCCCACCTCGAAGGGAATCTGGAAAGGAGCTGTGTACTTGGGAGAACTTGTAGTAGGATCGCTGCCATCGGTAGTATAGTGGATGTCAGCACCAGGAGTCGGGCAGCTCATGCTTACCTCAATACCCTCATGATACTCACCACCAGCAGGATTGATGTTAGGAGCTACCAGGCCAATCTCACCACCCACGGTAACGGTGATCTTGGTAGCACGCACCTGGAAATTGGTGGCGGTGAAAACAACCTGGCTGGCACCAGCATTGGTCCAAGTGCCCAGCTTGCCTGAGTAGCTGTACTCACCAGGCTCAGAAGTAAAGCCGGCAGGGCCGTACTGTCCATCATTCTCACCAAGGCAATCGAACACGATGCTCGTCATGGCGCCGATTTCAGAGGAGATGGTCACCTTCTTGTTCTTGTAGAAGCGATAGTGCTGGCCATTGGCCACACCCTGCTCCACGTGAACGGTGATACCGTCTTTCACAATCGTGAACTCACCTGCAGTTGCGCTGCCGGTGCCCACGTCAACAGTGGCATCAAAAACGATGTCAACGGCCCAGGCAGAGCTGGCCAACAGACACATGGTTAATAAAGTAAAGATTTTCCTCATTGCAATGAAAGTTTATTAATTGGTTAATAATGATAGTTCTACGTCTATAATTCGACAAAGGTAAATATTTTTTCCCATTCTGATATCAAACTGGGACGATATTTTTTCAACAAAAAAAACTATTGGACCAACAGCAAAAAAAATGGCCGCCTTAGCCCAGCGGCCCAAAATTTTTTACTAACTTTGCAAGTTGGATTGACAAACAAAAATAACATCATAAACCCCTATTACACAATGGCAGAAGAAATCATCAACCAAGATGGAACGACCAACCAGCCGCAGCGCAAGGAGGTATCCCCCGAGAAACTCAAGGCCCTGCAGGTGGCTATGGACAAAATAGGCAAGACTTTTGGCTCAGGCAGCATCATGAAGCTGGGCGACGACCACATCGAGGATATCGAGGTCATCCCCACCGGCTCGATCGGCCTTGACAACGCACTGGGTGTGGGCGGTTATCCCCGCGGACGCATCATCGAGATCTACGGTCCCGAATCCTCGGGTAAGACCACCCTGGCCATCCACGCCATCGCCGAGGCCCAGAAGATGGGCGGTATAGCCGCCATCATCGACGCCGAGCATGCCTTCGACCGCTTTTATGCCGAGTCGCTGGGCGTGGACGTGAACAACCTGTGGATCAGCCAACCCGACAACGGCGAGCAGGCACTGGAGATTGCCGACCAGCTCATCCGCAGCAGCGCCATCGACATCATCGTCATCGACAGTGTCGCCGCACTGACGCCCAAGGCCGAGATCGAGGGCGAGATGGGTGAGAGCAAGATGGGTCTGCAGGCGCGACTCATGAGCCAAGCGCTGAGGAAACTCACCGCCACCATCAGCCGCACCAACACCTGCTGCATCTTCATCAACCAGCTGCGCGAGAAGTTGGGCGTGATGTTCGGCAACCCCGAGACCACAACCGGCGGCAACGCCCTGAAGTTCTACAGCAGCGTGCGCCTTGACATCCGTCGCGTGGGCCAGATCAAGGATGGCGACCAGGTTACCGGCAGCCTCACGAGGGTAAAAGTCGTGAAGAACAAGGTGGCTCCCCCCTTCCGCAAGACCGAGTTCGAAATCCGTTTCGGCGAGGGCATCAGCAAGGTGGGCGAAATCATCGACCTGGGCGTAGAGTTCGGTATCGTCAAAAAGAGCGGTGCCTGGTTCTCCTACGAGGGCACCAAACTGGGCCAGGGCCGCGACGCTGCCAAGCAAATGGTAGCTGACAACCCCGAGCTGGCCGAGGAACTTGAAGCCAAAATCAAGGAAGCCATGAAGGCCAAGTAAGCCACTCTTCCCGGCCCATTAATGAACCAGCGAGAGTGCGACATCATCATACAGTGAACCCCAAAAGTTTTTTGTCCAACTTTTGGGGTTCACTACATATATCACGCTGGTGAATTGAACATCACACCGTGATTTCTTTTCCGATTACGTCTTTTAAAGTCGCATACACCTTGCGCTTGACCCCCTTTTTTAACGGAGCCTGCATGCCGCCGTCAAAATCGGGACGGTTGTTGACCTCAATCAAATCGACAATGCCTTTATCAGTAACCACGACATCCCAACCGGTAATAATGTTCTTGGTCTCACGTGCGGCGCGCAAACAAAATTCAACGACCTTATCCCAATGAGGAATCTGGGTGCCCTTGATTTTTAAGTGAGTGTCGGGATGCTCCACATAATACGAACCATTAACGGCAAGGCCATCACTCTCGACAACACCTGTCTCGATGTTGACTTGGGTGCATAAGCCGCCAGCATGGACGTTGTCGATAATCATATCTCCAATTCCCATACGGAAAATGGCCCCGAATGGCACAGCCTTACCACGAAACGCCATGGTCACAAAGCGAATAGTATTGAGAGATTGCGGGTGGAAAACCTGCAATTCTTCACAACCCTTGATACATTCTTCAAGCAGCATTTCACGTTTCACGCATCTATCATACAAGGCCTTGATCTGATCCGGGTCGTCCATCTTTTGCACCTTCTGCACTCCGATGCCTAAACTGCCGTCATGAGGCTTCACGATGCAGTCAACAGAACTGATCAAATCGGCAAACTGCTGATAGGTGCATTCTGGGACATATAGCCACTTGTGGCGGCAAAGATCCAGTTCAGTGAAGCGGGAAAGATAGACCTCTTTGAACCGCGAAAGGCCACTGCAATCTTTAGGATACATCGAGCGAAGCTTCATGGCCAACGCACGCATGCTTGCACGGGAAATGAATTCATCCCTTTCAGCCTCAGTTAATTTGTAATAATCATACTGATAGAAATACTCTGATATGGAAATCAGATCTTTGCGCATCGCTTGATAAAAATCCTCACGAGAAGCGCCCTCGGGCAAGGGCTGCCCTTGACTAAAAAACTGCTCAGCCTCCTTGCGAATCATGTTCAATTCTTTATGTGCACGAAAAGAAGCGGCCAGACTCGGAAAAAGCTTGAAAAGCTCCATCGCTGTCGGGCGAAAAACATTGTTACGCAATTTCAATTTCAGATCATTCACGGACATAACAAATCAACTTTAATCAAAACCTTCAGTACCTGACAAAAAAGTTGCATTATAACATTAATTATCTGGTCAACAAGTAATCGATAAGCATTGTCACATCGGTAATGTTAATCTGGACGCCAACAAAATTCCCAGTAAGTAACATATCGATAGCATCGACCACATCATCGATACTGAACGGAGCGCCATACTTGGCAAACTTGCCATAAATGGTCAGTTGTCCCTGAGCGGTAACCGCCTGTGTCAACGGCTGGCCTTCAGCAGTGCGATAGTTAAGGTGCAGGTCATACGTGCCATCGGGCAGCGTCTCGGGCAGCGTGAGTGCCAGATTGATGTCGGTCCCGTTCTCAAAGGTGAGCCTGTTCAGCGTGGTTGACTCACTGACGGCCACTTCATTCCCTCCTGCATCAGTCAAGCTGAACATGAACGGCAAGGTGCGATAGGACATACTCAGCCTGACATCGCTTGCCTGGGCAGTAAGTGTTTCACCCAGGAAGTGCAACCCGCCATCAGCAGCCACGTCAGCATGAATTGTACAGAACAAAGGCGGCTCAAGGTCTTTTAAAAAATTATTACTGGCACTGTAGTGTCTGGTTGTGCCATCGAGATAGGTCGCAATCATGGCTGAAATTTGGAACCAGCCGTCGCTTATCCCATACCAACCCCAGTTCACATGGAGATAATCTTCACTATCATAACCATCAATGATAAACGCGTGAGGAGACCCACTTACAGGAACCTTTCCTCCGTACACGACAAGTCTTCCCGCATTCAATTCCGCTTTTATGAGTTCCACCCATTCACTATCATTGTAGGACTGGCGATAGAGAGTCGAAACCCTGGAATTATAACCAAATCTCTTGAATACATCTATTCTCTTGACCGTAGAACCACTTCCTGTTGGCGAATAATTCATTTTAAGCATTTGTCCACAGTAACGGCATAGCTTGGCCACTTCGTATACCTGTTCTTCGGTATAAACACCTTGAATAGCAGAATGAGTCTGCATATCCCATTCTGCATAGGAGGGGAGAATTAAGTCATAATTAAATACTGTTGGCGGAAGAGCCGGAACGGTGTCGTTTAACCTGATGGAAAAGTAAGCGGGAAGACTATCGCACGATGTGGGAAACTGCCAGAAATACAATGCCTGAGCCAATGCAATAGCCGAGCATCCTACCTTGCTGTGTTTTCCATTCAACATCGGACACAGGTTATAATAAGGCTCATATTGTCCCCAGGTTGCTTTGGTCATTGGCGCCACGACGATTGACGGTTCCTGAATGCTTTGATTGAATGACTTAGGAGTTTTTATGTCATGTGTCAGCAAATATTCGATGTCAGCTTTGTAGTCACCGAGTATGCATTTGAGGGGTTCCGGCAGATTGACAATGTCGATATGCCCCTTGTCGCTGTAACCCAAAACTGGAGTCGCGTGGTCCTCGCCGCTGACGATGACAAAGCCGCCGCCCTTGATGTTGAATATATAGTAACATTTGGCTTGGGGCACTTTATCAGATGGCTCGGCATAAGCCAACACAAGGTCAGACATCGCAGGTGCTTTGAAAGAGCCTGGGAAAGACTTACAGTGCGACTTGAGGAAACCGTTTGCTGTCGCTCGTGCAGCGCTGACGGTCACATTGCCGGCCACGGCATAGTTTGACGCTACTGTGAGCAACACCAATATTAAGCTGATTAACTTTTTGAGATTCATAATAATATGGAGCTATAACTGATTTAGTACATGACAAAAAGTTGAACTATCAACGTCATTTAACTTATTATCGGGTGGATAACTATTGTATTAATCCTTATGGATTTAGTAACTTTGTAAAGAGCAACTAACAATCCTACTGACGCAAAAAGCTACCAAATCCAAAACAGGGGCAAAGTTATCAAACTTCTTCCGATCATGCAAGAGCATTTGGGAAAATCAATAAAAGCAGCCATGTCAGGAGACATGGCCACTTGAAGCATTTTCCAGATAAAAAATTCTTAGGCAAGGCCGAAGGCGGCGCGCAGGGCCTCGGTGCGGTTGAGCTTCTCCCAGGTGAAGAGCTCGACCTCCACTTCCTTGGTCTCGTTGTAGAGCGACTCAAACTTCTTGACCTTGAGCTCGTATTTACGGCCCATGTGACCATAGGCGGCAGCCTCGGTGTAGATGGGGTTGAGCAGCTTCAGGTCGCGGATGATGGCCGCGGGACGCAGGTCGAACAGGTCCTTGAGGATGGCGGCAATCTCCACATCACTCTTGTCCACATGGCTGGTGCCATAGGTGTTGACATAGAAGCTCACCGGGTCGGCAACGCCGATGGCATAAGCTACCTGCACTAGCACCTCGTCGGCAATGCCGGCAGCCACCACGTTCTTGGCGATGTGACGGCAGGCATAGGCCGCGCTGCGGTCCACCTTGCTGGGGTCCTTGCCGCTGAAGGCGCCACCGCCATGGGCTCCGCGTCCGCCATAGGTATCCACGATGATTTTTCGTCCCGTAAGGCCGGTATCGCCGTGGGGGCCGCCGATGACGAACTTGCCCGTGGGATTGACCTTATAGATGGTATCGCCATCGATCATGGCACGGATGTCGGCACCAAAGTGCTCCATCGTTCTCGGGATGAGGATGTTGCGCACATCCTGCTCGATACGTTCCCTGTCCACATCGTCGTCGTGCTGGGTGCTCACCACAATGGTATCGATGTGCACGGGGCGGCGGGTCTCACCGTCATACTCCACGGTCACCTGGGCCTTGGCGTCTGGGCGCAGGTAGGGCATCAGCTCCAAGTGGTTGTGGCGGATGTCGGCCAGCTCACGCATCAGTGCATGCGCCAGGTCGAGCGTCAACGGCATGTAGTTGGGCGTCTCGTTGCAGGCATAACCGAACATCATGCCCTGGTCGCCGGCACCCTGGTCGGCACGGTGTTGCTCATCGCGGTTCACGCCCCGGGCGATGTCACCGCTCTGCTCGTGCACGCTGTTGAGGATACCGCATGAGTTGGAGTCAAACTGGTACTCGCTCTTGGTATAACCGATTTTCTCGATCATCTCGCGCGCCGTGCGCTGCAGGTCGATGTAAACGTCGGTGGTCACCTCTCCGGCGATGATCACCTGACCGGTGGTCACCAGTGTCTCACATGCCACGTGAGCATTGGGGTCAAACGCCAGGAACTTGTCCAGAATGGCGTCACTGATCTGGTCGGCGACTTTGTCGGGATGACCTTCAGACACGCTCTCGGACGTGAAAAGATAATTGTTCTTACTCTTCATTGTATTACAAAAAAACATTCATTTTTGTGGAAAATGAACGCTAAAGGAAAATCAATAACAAAGTTGTTGATGATCGCATTTTAGCATTTTTTCAAGTGGTTGCAAGCAGCCCAAATTCCACTATTACTATTACGTTAACTTAAAATCGGCTGCAAAAGTACACATAAAAACGCACACACGCACCTCAAAACCCAGGTTTTTTCCAGGTTTTGAGGTTTTTTAGCAGTTTTTCGATAAGAAATGGACAATTTAGCGCTTGCGCAGCTCCCAAAAGGCGACGGCAGCAGCCGCGGCAACATTCAGGGAATCAACGCCGTGCTTCATGGGTATGCGCACGACATGGTCGGCGGCAGTGATCGCCTCTCGCGACAGGCCGTCGCCCTCGGTGCCCATAATCAAGGCCAAGCGGGGTTCTTCTTTCAGTTGGGGGTCATCGAGCGGGATGGAATCGTCGCTCAACGCCATCGCGGCGGTGCGGAAACCCAGCTGGTTCAAGTGCGGAGTCACAGGCTCGTCAATCCAAGTCCAGGGAACGAGGAATACCGACCCCATCGACACGCGCACGGCACGGCGGTTCAGCGGGTCGCACGCCGTGGGCGTCAACAGCACCGCATCGATGCCCAAAGCGGCTGCCGAGCGGAAGATGGCCCCGATGTTGGTTGTGTCGGTCACGCCGTCGATGACCACTACACGGCTGGCATTGCGGCACACGTCGGCCACAGGCTTGGGCATGGGTCGCCGCATGGCACACAGCACGCCACGCGTGAGGGTGTAGCCCGTGAGGGCCGCCAACAGGTCCCGCTCGCCCGTATAGACAGGAATATCGCCGCAGCGCTCGATGATGCCCGCTGCGTCACCCGTGATGTGCCGCCGCTCGCACAGCAGCGACAACGGCTCGTAGCCCGCGTTCAAGGCGACATGAATCACCTTGGGGCTCTCGGCAATGAAAATGCCCTTGTCCGGCTCCAGCCGGTTGCGCAGCTGCGCCTCGGTAAGCGTCCCGAAGACATCTACCCCAGGATGCTCCAGCGATGTTATCTCAATTATCGGCATGATGGATGTGTCATTTCACTCGATGGGGGTGGTGCCGGCGCCCTGGATGGCGCGCACCTGGCGTTGGAACTCCAGCGGGCGCTTGATGTAGCGCAGCACGATGGTGCCGGCCCCGGTGCCCGAGACCTTGATGGTGCCGTAATTGCAGATGCGGCCCCACAGGTTCTGCTCGACCAGGATGCTCTCCACCTTGCCGATGACAATCTCGTGGGCATGGCGGTGAACCCAGCCGTGGCTGTGGAAAAAGCGCTTGTCGCTCACAAAGATGGTCGTCGTGAGGTTGCGGATGAGGCTGCCCAAGCGCAGATAGGCCCACTTGCTGAGTTTGGGCTCATACAGGATGGTCTCGCCCTGAGCGATGATCTTGCTGATTTTCATAACTTATCCTAAAAAAAGCATCTTATTGTGCAAAGTTACTGCTTATTTCCGCATTATTTAGTAATTTCGCACCGATTTTTTCAAACGATAAAAACAAATATGGCAAACGACAAGGACAAGAATAAAGAGAAAGAGGAAGAATACGTTAGGCAAACCGGTTCGCTCAAGGAACGCCTGGGACGCGTCAAGACCACCCGCTGGTGGCGCTTCGGCATCGTAGCGCTCATCTATGTGCTGTGGACCATCTGGATGGGCAACCCCTTGCTGCTGCTGGGCCTGATTTTGCTCGCCGACATCTACCTGACGCAGTACCTGCCCTGGGGCGCCTGGAAAGGCATGAAGAACAAGACCCTGAAGACCGTCATGAGCTGGCTGGACGCCATCGTCTATGCCCTGGTGCTGGTCTATTTCCTGTTCCTGTTCATCGGGCAGAACTACCAGATTCCCTCGTCATCGCTCGAGAAGTCATTGTTGACGGGCGATTTCCTGTGGGTAAACAAGGTGGTGTACGGCCCCCGCGTGCCGCAGACGCCGCTGCACTTCCCGCTGGCACAGAACACGTTGCCCTTCTTTAACTGCAAGTCCTATATCGACAAGCCGCAACTCGATTACCACCGCCTGAAAGGCCTGCGCAACGTCGAGCGCATGGACATCGTGGTGTTCAACTTCCCCGCCGGCGACACCGTGGCCCTGAAGATGACCAATCCCGATTACTACACCCTGTGCTACGAGCGCGGCCGTGATGTGGTGCGTAACAATAAGGACGTCTTCGGCGACGTCATCTATCGTCCGGTCGACCGCCGCGACAACTACGTGAAACGCTGTCTGGGCTTACCGGGCGAGACCCTGCAGATCAAGAACGGCATCGTCTATGTCAACGGCAAGGCCGTTCCCCAGCCCGAAAATGTGCAGTATTCCTATTATGTGGCAACCGACGGCACCCAAATCAGCGACGACCTGTTCGACGAGATCGGCGTCAGCAAGGACGACCGCAACCACGCGCTGGACATGTACGGCAACATCATCCCCAACCTGTATGTGCTGCCGCTTACCAAGACGATGGTCAGCTCCCTCAAGAGCCAACCTTGGATAGAGACCATCGAGCGCTATCAGCCCGACGAACGCGAGGCCATGCTCACCTACCCCGTGGGCACCGACTACGGCTGGACCCATGCCAACTACGGCCCCATCTGGATTCCCAAGAAGGGCGCCAAGGTGGACCTCACGCTGGAGAACCTGCCGCTGTATGAGCGCTGCATCAAGAACTACGAGGGAAATGAGCTGGAAGTGAAAGGCAACCAGATTCTCATCAACGGCCAGCCCGCCACCAGCTACACCTTTAAGATGGACTACTACTGGATGCAGGGCGACAACCGCGACAACTCGCTCGACTCGCGTTACTGGGGCTTTGTGCCCGAGGACCACATCGTGGGCACACCCGCCATCATCCTCATCTCGTTTGACAAGGACCATGGCCTGTTCAACGGCGGCATCCGCTGGAACCGCATCTTCAAGATGCCCAACCCCGACAAGAAGTGAGTTCGACCCAAGCTGCCATCATGGGCAGCATGTGCGCAGCCAGCGTGCGATGTTATGCGGCCGCACTCGATGCAGGCACCCTGCTGGTTGACCTGGACGAGCGACGCCTGCCGCTGCGCCACAGCCATCACCGCTACCGCATCGATGGCCCCAACGGCGTGCAGACGCTCACCGTACCCCTCGTGGGCAGCACCAACAACATGATGACCCCACTCAGCGACGTGCTCATCTCGGAGCATGGCGACTGGCGACGTCTGCACTGGGGTGCCCTGTTCTCGGCCTATGGCCGCTCGCCCTACTTCGACTATGTCGCCGACGACCTGGCCCGTGTCATCCATGGCGGGCAACGTTATCTGCACGAGTTCAACAGCCAGCTGCACGAAGTCATCATCGACTTCATGGACCTGCCCATCACCACCCGTTACATGAATTCGGCCGAAAGGTCCGACGCCAATGCCGTCGACCTGAGGGGACGCATCGCCATGAAAAAGCCCGACAACCTCGCCATCGTCAATGTGCCTTATAGCCAGATGTGGACGTCCCAGCAAGGTTTCGAACCCGACCTGAGCATCCTGGACTTGATGATGAACACGGGCCGGGAAGGCATCTTCACGCTGATGGCGATGACGGAAAGCGGCAAGTAAAAAACAAAGGTCCAAGCATCACTGCTGGGACCCTCATAATTACTAATACTTGAAAACTATATTTACCCCATAAAAACTTTACTCATTCGGAAAAACTGAATCATTTGTTCTTCCTACGACATTGCAAATTAAAGAAATAATTCTCTAAATGTACCAATTTCAATAATTAAAAAATGTGAAAATTCCAGCTAAACCCGATTTTTATTAGCAAAATTCCGCCAACATCGGCAAATCAGTGGATTTTTGCGCCCCAAACGGCCACTGCGCCCGCTTTATGCCAAAGACAGGAACCAGTCGTATTTGGGGCCATTCCGCTCGGCTTGTATTCACGTTGCCCCAAGGGGCGAAGGCAGGCTGCGCCTCGGAAATGCTCAAATAAATTTGGCATTCCGCTCGGCTTGCACTCACGTTGCCCCAAAGGGGCGAAGGTAGGCTGCGCCTCGGAAATGCTCAAATAAATTTGGCATTCCGCTCGGCTTGCACTACCTTTGCACTGCAATTATGATGATCGAAGCACGGCATATCGTTAAGCGCTATGGCGACCTGGAGGTGTTAAGAGGTGTTGACCTCGACATCGCCCAGGGAGAAATTGTGTCGATTGTCGGGCCCAGCGGTGCCGGCAAGACCACGCTGCTGCAGATCTTGGGCACACTGGACGCGCCCCAAGAGGGCGAGGTGCGCTACGACGGCAAGGATGTGCTGGCCCTGCGCGACCGCGAGCTGGCACACTTCAGGAACCGCAACATCGGCTTCGTGTTCCAGTTCCACCAGTTGCTCCCCGAGTTCACCATGCTCGAGAATGTCGCCATACCCGCTCTGCTGGGCGGCGACAACCGTGCCGACGCCATGAACCGCGCCAAACGCTTGCTGGAACGCATGCATCTGGGCGACCGCATGAGCCACAAACCCTCGCAACTGTCGGGCGGCGAGTGCCAACGTGTTGCGGTGGCCCGCGCGCTGATCAACAGCCCCAAGGTCATCCTCGCCGATGAGCCCTCGGGCAGTCTAGACAGCCAGAACAAGCAGGAACTGCACCGTCTGTTCTTTGAGTTGCGTGACGAGTTGGGACAGACTTTTATTATTGTCACCCACGACGAGGGGCTAGCAGCCCAAGCCGACCGCACCTTGCACATGAGCGACGGCGTCATCGTGGACCAAACCCGACGCACCGCCCAGCCATGACCATCTTGCGACACATGACACTGTTGCTGCTGGCCGGCCTGCTGGCAATGGCTTCGTGCGACAAGCACGAGGACATCGACCGTGCCTATACCGACTACCGCTACGACATCGTCACCTATCTGGGACAGAACGACAACGGGGCAGTGTTTGAATACCTGGGCCGCGACGACTCTTCATCCATCAGGCTGCAGTCACGCGTCGATGTCGGCAATGACGTCAAGGCCAACCACCGCGTGCTGCTGCGCTACAACTTTGTGGACCCCGTCCCCGCCGCCAACCGCGACATCGAGGTGTATGGTTGCAGCGCCATCTTCAGCGACTCGTTGCGGCAGTCACCCGTCTCTCCCGACAGCCTGCCGCGTCACAAGGTGAAGCTGCGCAGCCTGTGGCGCACGGGCGAGTTCATCAACCTGCACTGCCAGGTGGAGTACACAAACAAGGCGCGCACCCTCATGCTCGTGGCCGACGAGAAAACGCTCCTCGACGACACCGTACATTGCTACCTGGTGCACGACCTCAGGGGTGAGCGTGCCAGCTTTTGGCGCGACTGCTATGCCTCGTTCAACGTGGGCGCCCTGTG
Source organism: uncultured Prevotellaceae bacterium (assembly GCA_900318535.1). GTDB lineage: Bacteria > Bacteroidota > Bacteroidia > Bacteroidales > Muribaculaceae > Sodaliphilus. Next base: position 19,745 of record ONKU01000007.1, read on the forward strand.
GAAACGGACTTATCTACAGTGCCTGAGAATCCATCTCAACGATGTGACTTTCCCCGGCACTACATATTACGACTTCAATAAATAATCATTTTGTAAAACATTTTTATCACAAAAATTATGGCAAACGAGAATCAGAACCAGAACCAAATCAAAATCGAAATCCCCAAAGAGGAAATAATGGGACGTTACGCTAACATGGCAATGATCGCCCATGGCCCCAACGATTTTTTCATTGATATGATCCTGCGCGGCCCCAACATGCCGCAGGCACGCGTGCAGAGCCGCATCATCATGGCTCCCCAGCACGCCAAGGAGCTGATGCTCGCCCTCCAGGACAACATCCGCCGCTACGAGCAGAACTTCGGCGAGATCAAGATCAACCGTCCCGGCGGCAACCAGGGCGGCATCATGGACTTCCCCCTGCCCAAGGGCCAGGCATGATTCCAATGACCTCATGGGGTCATTGGAAGTTTAAAGTTTAGAGTTTAGTGTATAGGGTTTTTTCTAGAACTCAAGACTAACAACATAAAACAACCGACAATATGGAACATCCACTGTTCATCTACAATACCCTCACACGGCGCAAGGAGCACTTCGTGCCCCTCAGTGAGCCCATGGTGGGCATGTACGTGTGCGGCCCCACTGTCTATGGCGACCCGCACCTGGGCCACACCCGTCCGGCCATTACCTTCGACGTGCTGTTCCGCTACTTGCAGCAGCTGGGCTACAAGGTGCGCTATGTGCGCAACATCACCGACGTGGGCCATCTCGAGCATGATGCCGACGAGGGCGAGGACAAGATTGCCAAGAAGGCACGCCTCGAGCAACTCGAGCCCATGGAGGTGGCGCAGTACTATACCAACCGCTACCATGCCGCCATGCAGTCGCTCAACGTGCTGCCTCCCAGCATCGAGCCCCATGCCACGGGACACATCATCGAGCAGGAGGAACTGGTCAAGCAGATCATGGACAACGGCTATGCCTACGAGAGCAACGGCAGCGTCTATTTTGACATCGAGGCCTACAACCGCGACCACCGCTACGGTGTGCTCTCGGGACGCAACCTCGACGACATCCTCGATGCCAGCCGCGAGTTGGACGGCGTTGGCGAGAAGCGCAACCAGGCCGACTTCGCCCTGTGGAAGAAAGCTCAGCCCGAACACATCATGCGCTGGCCGTCGCCCTGGAGCGACGGCTTCCCCGGCTGGCACTGTGAGTGCACGGCCATGGGACGCAAGTATCTGGGCAAGCATTTCGACATCCACGGCGGCGGCATGGACCTCGTGTTCCCGCACCACGAGTGCGAGATTGCACAGGCCGTAGCCAGCCAGGGCGACGAGATGGTGCACTACTGGATGCACAACAACATGATCACCATCAACGGGCAAAAGATGGGCAAGTCGCTGGGCAACTTCATCACCCTGGAACAGTTCTTCACGGGTGACCACCCTGCCCTGACCCAGGCCTACACGCCCATGACCATCCGTTTCTTCATCCTCCAGGCCCACTACCGTGGCACGGTGGACTTCAGCAACGAGGCCCTGCAGGCTGCCGAGAAAGCCTTAGAGCGCATGCTCGACGGCTGGCACCGCCTGAATGCCCTCACCGCCGCACCGCAGTCGTCGCTCACGCTCGACAACTACCGCCAGCGCTGCGCCGACGCGATGAACGACGACTTGAACACGCCCACGGTCATCGCCACCCTGTTTGATGCCTGCAAGGTCATCAACCAGGCCAACGACGGACATGCCGCCCTCAGCCAAGCCGACATCGACGAGCTGAAGAGCGTCTTCCAGACCTACCTGTTCGACGTGCTGGGCATCCGCGACGATGCCGCCGGCGGCGACAGCGTGAACCTGGAGCCCTACCGTCAGGCCGTTGACCTGCTGCTCGAGATGCGCCGCAACGCCAAGGCCAACAAGGACTGGGCAACCAGTGACCTCATCCGCGACAAACTCAGCGAGTTTGGTTTCGAGGTCAAGGACACCAAGGACGGCTTTGAGTGGAAAGTGAAATAATGAGCCAGGAGCCGCTCATATCGGTACTCGTTCCGGCCTATAACGCCGAAGCGTTTTTGGAACAATGCCTCGAGAGCATTGTTGCCCAGACCTATCGTCACCTCGAAATCATCGTGGTGGACGACGGCAGTACCGATGGCACCGCAACCATCAGCGACCGTTGGGCCGAGCGTGATGACCGCATCCGCGTCATCCATCGGCCCAACGGTGGCCATTCGGCAGCACGCAACACGGCGTTGGATGCCATGACGGGCGAACTGGTGATCATGGTGGACAGCGATGACGTGCTCCACCCACAATTCACCGCTACCCTGCTCGACCTCATGCAAAAGCATGACGCCGACATCGCCGTTGGAGGCTATACCGCATTCTATGGCGCGGAACCCGACTTCAGTGGTCACCGCGGCGGCAGCCCCAAGTCCTATGACCAGCAGCAGGCTTTGCTGGCTGTTTTTTATCAGCAGGGGCTCACCCACTCGCCGTGGGGGCGCCTGTTCAAGGCCTCGCTGTTCGACGGCATCCGCTTCCCGCTGGGCATCATCTACGAGGACCTGGCCATCATCTACCCGTTGCTCAAGAAGTGCCGGCGCGTGGTCGCCATCGACGACGTGCTGTACGGCTATCGCCAGCACGAGAGCAACAGCATGAGGGTCTTTTCGCCACGGCGCGCCGCCGTGCTAGACGTGTGTGAGAACTTGGAGAGCCAGATGCAGCATGACGACCCGCAATACCTGGATGCGGTGCGCAGCCGCCTGCTGAGCGCCTATTTCAACATCCTGCTGCTCAGCCATCAGGACAAGAACGGCGACCACCGGCAACTCGAGGACCGTTGCTGGAACGGCATCAAGCGCCTGCGCCACAAGTGCCTGTTCGACTCCAACGTCAGGACCAAGAACAAACTCGGCATCATCGCCTCCCACATGGGGCGCCGTTTCCTGTGCGATGTGGTGGGACGCAACTATCAACCTGAGCCCTAAACTACCGATATCGGTAAGGCGAGTCGTTTTCACCGATAAAATCCACCCATTGGCAGAAAAGATTTGGTCAGACGGCATTTATCACTTTACTTTGTAACACAAAACATCCAAGACAAAGAATTAATGATTCGCCAGATCTAATGACCATGATCATTTGGGTTTAGTTAAAAGTTTTTAGGCTTCAGAACACAGACAAAGAAAGAGAAGACAGGGTGGGAACTCTGTCTTCTTCATTTATGTCAATGCCTCAATCGAGCGAGGATCAGCGTTTTAACATGGTAATAGGCCATAGCCAGCAACACCGTCGACACCAGCACGATAATGGGACGTAGCCACGACTCGACAACACCAGGATTGCCCCTGAGGGCATTATAACAGGTCGATACCAGCGGATGAACGATATAAATAAAGAACACATAAGTGCTACCCAACAGACAAAAGCGGTTGAACTTCATGCCGCTCCAGCTGAACAACATGAACAGTGACGGCGCGATCAACATGTTGGCGATATGCCACCATCCTGTACCATTGTACCGTGACAGGAGATTAAGCAGAATGCCAACCAGGCACAGGGTAACCAGGTAACGCCGCTTGAACACATGACGCAACGCTGTTTCGTGCTCATGGACAAGTTCTCCGATAACAAAGAAGGGTATGCCCCACATCCAGGGGTTACTGATGGGGAAGTCCATGTAATTGTCCACTGGAGGCAAAACGACAACGATGCCTGCGACGAGCCCCAGATAGCCCAAATAACGCAGTCTTTTCCCCAACACGAGTTTGAGCACATAACAGATGATCAGCGATATCAGGAACCATGCAACAAAGCAGATTTTGGATTGAGAGGTGATCAATATTTTCAGCAAATGCTCCACCGTGAACACCTCATTGACCAGGAAATCGACTACGGGGCGGGCATGAAAACCCTCGAGAGCCAGCATCTTGAACAGATACAACACATAGGCCACAAGCAGGTAGATGACTGTGCGCTTGACGGAATGCAGTAATTTCCCTTTCGATGCTCCATAAGAATAATAGCCCGAGGTCATGAAAAAGACCGAAACGGCAAAGGAGCCCAAATAGGCTACAAACACGCCATAGGGCCAAGGGAATACCACATGGACAAAGACAATGAAACAAGCTGCAATTCCTTTGAGGAAGTCCAGACCGTGATTGCGCGGATAGCCGGTATTGCCCATTGCCTTATTATGATTGCCCCGTGTAGAAGACCCTGTATCAGGGATTATCGCAGCATGTCGGCGACGCGGCGTGTGGCGGCGACAAAGGCGGCTACCTCGTCGAGCGTGTTATAGACGGCAAACGAGGCGCGCACCATGCCTGTCACGCCATAGCGGGCCATCAGCGGCTGGGCGCAATGGTGGCCAGTGCGCACGGCGATACCCAGCTTGTCGAGCAACAGGCCCATATCATAACTGCTGATGTCGCCCACGAGGAACGACACCACACCGCTCTTGCCGGGGGCTGTGCCGAACAGGCGCATGCCGTCAATCGTCTGCAGCCCTTCGACGGCTGCCGTGAGCAGTTCGTGCTCGTGGGCGGCAATGTTCTCGATGCCCAACGACTTGATGTAGTCGATAGCGGCACCAAAGGCTGCGATATCGACAAAATCGGGCGTGCCGGCCTCGAACTTGAAGGGCAATTCGGCAAAGGTTGTGCGCTCAAACGTCACCTGACCGATCATTTCTCCCCCACCCTGATAAGGCGGCATCTTGTCCAGCCAGTAGCGCTTGCCGTAGAGGATGCCAACACCGGCGGGGCCATACATCTTGTGGCTTGAGAAGGCATAGAAGTCGCAATCCAGGTCCTGGACATCGACACGCACATGGGGAGCGGCCTGCGCTCCGTCGATGAGCACAGGAACGCCATGACGGTGTGCTATGGCTATCATCTCCTTGACGGGGTTGACCGTACCCAGCACATTTGACACGTGGGCCAAGGCGACAAAGCGGGTGTTGTCGCTGAACAGGTCCTCATAGGCCTCCATATCGACCTGACCGCTGTCGTCGATGGGCACGACACGCAACGTCACGCGTTTGCGCTGACCGATAAGTTGCCAGGGCACGATGTTGCTGTGATGTTCCATCACGGTGACGATAATCTCATCGCCGTTCTCGAGCATTTGGCCAAAGGACGATGCCACGAGGTTGATGCCCTCGGTAGTGCCACGGGTGAAGATGACCTCCTGAATGCTCCCGGCATTGATAAAGGCACGCACCTTCTCGCGCGTGAGCTCCACCAAGTCGGTGGCCTCTTGCGACAGGGTGTGCACGCCACGGTGCACGTTGGCCTTGTAGTGGTAGTACATCTGGTCAATGGCCTCCACCACGGGGCGCGGCGTTTGGGACGTGGCCGCATTGTCCAGATAGACGAGCGGGCGGCCTGACACCTCGCGTTGCAGGATGGGATAATCCTCACGTATCTTGTTGATGTCCATTGTTTCTAGTTGTGAGTTGTTAGTTTTTAGTTTTAAGTAAGAATACTATCTCCTAATTTCTAACTCCTAATTCTTTTTGCAGGCGGCCAGGCAACCGGCGCAGTTGCTCAACGTGCCGGCAAATCGTTTCTCCACCAGGTAGTGCAGGCGGTCCTTGAGGGCGTCCAGGCGGACACCGTCGATGACGTCGGCCACAAAGGCCTGCATCAACAGACGGCGGGCCTCGTCGATACCGATGCCGCGTGTGCGCATGTAGAACAGCGCCTCCTCATCGAGCTGGCCCACTGCCGAGCCGTGGGAGCACATCACATCGTCGGTGTAAATCTCCAGCTGCGGCTTGGTGTACATCTTGGCCGTGGGGGCGCCGCACAGGTTACGGTTGCCCTGATAGGCCTCGACACGCGGACAACCCGGCTTTACCAGAATCTTACCGGCAAAGGCTCCGACAGCATTGTCGTTGAGTACATACTTGAACATCTCGTTGCTGTGGCAACGGGGCGCATTGTGGCTGATGAAGGTGTGGCTGTCGACATGCTGCTCACCGCTGGCGATGGTCATTCCCAGCAGGTGGGTCTCAGCATGCTCGCCGTTGACCTCAACGTGGTAGTTGTTGCGGGTGAATCCGTTTGTGAGCGTGATACCGTCGATGAGCACGTTGCTGCCCGCATGCTGCTCAACATAGATCGACGACACGCGATTGGTCTTGGGCGTGCTCTCCTCCATGTCGTAGTAGTCAAGCGTGGCACCCTGCATGGCGACGATTTCCACTACCTGGTTGTTCAGGTAGCTGTAGTCAGGGCTCTGCGTGTGGTCGCAGGCCAGCAGTTTGATGGCGGCGTTCTTGCCCACAATGATGAGCAAGCGGCGCTGCACCATCATGTCGAGGGCGGCATTGAAGATGTTGACCAGCTGGATGGGGCGCTCGGCGACAACACCGTCGGGCACATAGATCAACAGTCCGTCCTGCACCAGCAGGCTGTTAAGGGCGACGGTAGGGTCGCTCATCTTGGCGATCTTGCCGTAGTAGTCGGCCATCAGCTCGGGATAATCCACCGCTGCCATGCTGAAGGGCTCCACGACCACCTGACCGATGTTGCGCTCGGCAGTGGCACTGCTGTGGAAGGCGTCATTGCTGCTGTAATACAGGCAGGTGCTCAGGTTGGGCACATCGCAGTGGAAGGTCTCGCCCGGGTCGGCCTCAAAGGGCAGACGGTTCACGTTCACGCCATAGTCATGGGCGAACACCGCCTCCAGATCGGTGGCCTCGTAGTCCTCGCTGCCCTTGCGCGGCAAGCGCGCGGTAACCAGCTGTTCACGGGCGGTGCGGCGCACCATGTTCAACAGGGCGGGAGACTGCTGCTCGAGAACCTCGCGGCACTCGTCATACAGGTCGATGTATTGCTGTAGTGCGTTCATGTCACTCTTATTGCTGCTGATCGACTTGTTCCTTGATCCAGTCATAACCCTTCTCCTCAAGCTCCAGTGCCAGCTCGGGACCGGCACTCATGACAATGCGGCCCTTGTAAAGCACGTGCACAAAGTCGGGCTTGATGTAGTCCAGCAGTCGCTGGTAGTGGGTGATGACGATGGTGGCGTTGTCCTTGCTCTTGAGGGTGTTCACGCCGCTGGCGACGATGCGCAGGGCATCGATATCCAAGCCGCTGTCGGTCTCGTCCAGGATGCTCAGCTTGGGCTCGAGCATCGCCATCTGGAAAATCTCGTTGCGCTTCTTCTCGCCGCCCGAGAAGCCCTCGTTCACGGCACGCGATGCCAGCTTGTTGTCGAGCTGCACGATGGAGCGTTTCTCACGCATGATTTTCAGGAAGTCAGCAGCACTCAGCGGCTCCTGGCCGAAGTACTTGCGCTTCTCGTTAATCGCGGTGCGCATGAAGTTGACCATCGATACGCCAGGAATCTCAACCGGGTACTGGAAACTCAAGAAGAGGCCTTCGTGGGCGCGGTCCTCGGGCGACAGGGCCAGCAGGTCCTTGCCGTAGAACTCAACACTGCCGCCGGTCACCGTGTAGGCGGGATTGCCCGTGAGCACAGCGCTCAAGGTGCTCTTGCCCGAACCGTTGGGGCCCATGATGGCATGCACCTCGCCGGGCTTGACAGTCAGGTTGATGCCCTTCAATATCTGCTTATCCTCGATCGAGGCCTGTAAATCTTTAATGACTAGCATATTATAGTTGTTGGTTTTTAGTTTCTGGTTTTTGTTGTCTTGTATACCGCGGCATAGCCGCGGTCCACTTGACTCGTTTTTTTAGCCCACGGCGCCCTCGAGCGAGACGCTGAGCAGTTTCTGTGCCTCGACGGCAAACTCCATCGGCAACTTGGCCATCACTTCCTTGGCATAGCCGTTGACAATCAGGCCCACGGCGTCCTCGGTCGAGATGCCGCGCTGATTGCAGTAGAAGATCTGGTCCTCGTTGATCTTGCTCGTAGTGGCCTCATGCTCGACCACCGACGTATCGTTGCCCACCTCGATGACGGGGAAGGTGTGGGCTCCGCTGGTGTCGCTCAGCAGCAGACTGTCACACTGGGTGAAGTTGCGGCAACCGGTCGCCTTGGGGGCGATCTTGACCATGCCGCGATAGCTGTTCTGGCTGTGGCCAGCGCTGATGCCCTTGCTCACGATGGTGCTCGTGCTGTGCTTGCCCAGGTGAATCATCTTGGTGCCAGTGTCGGCCTCCTGCCAGTTGTTGGTCAGGGCCACACTGTAGAATTCGCCCACCGAGTGGTCACCCTTGAGCACGCAGCTGGGGTATTTCCACGTGATGGCGCTGCCGGTCTCGACCTGTGTCCACGACAGCTTGCTGTGGTCACCGCGGCACAGTCCGCGCTTGGTCACCAGGTTGTAGATGCCGCCCTTGCCGTCCTTGTCGCCGGGATACCAGTTCTGCACGGTGCTGTACTTCACCTCGGCACGGTCCTCGACCACAATTTCCACGATGGCGGCGTGCAGCTGGTTCTCGTCACGCATGGGGGCTGTGCAGCCTTCCAGGTAGGACACATAGGCGTCATCATCGGCCACGATGAGCGTGCGCTCAAACTGGCCCGTCTGGGCGGCATTGATGCGGAAGTAGGTGGACAGTTCCATCGGGCAACGTACGCCCTTGGGGATGTACACAAACGAACCGTCGCTGAAGACAGCCGAATTCAATGCGGCATAGAAATTATCGGTATAAGGCACCACCTTGCCCAGGTACTTGCGCACCAGGTCAGGGTAGTCCTTCACGGCCTCGCTGATGGAGCAGAAAATCACGCCCAGCTCAGCCAGACGCTCACGATAGGTCGTCTTAACGCTCACGCTGTCCATCACAGCGTCAACGGCCATGCCGCTCAGGCGCAGCTGCTCCTCCAGAGGAATGCCCAGCTTGTCGAAAGTCTTCTTCAGCTCGGGGTCAATCTCCTTTTTGTCGTTGGCGGCCTTCTGTCGCGGTGCGGCATAGTAGCTGATGGCCTGATAGTCGATTTCAGGCACATGCACGTGGCCCCACGTGGGAGCCTTGAGCGTCAGCCAGTGGCGATAGGCCTTCAGGCGGAACTCCAGCAGCCACTCGGGCTCTCCTTTCAGGGCCGAGATGCGGCGCACCACATCCTCGTCCAGACCCTTGGGGATGACCTCGGTCTCGATATCGGTCACAAAGCCGTACTTGTACTCAGCCTGCGCCGCTTCCTCTATGATTTGATTACCTTTTTCAGGTTTTTCACTCTCTTTCATCAGTCAATTACATTACCTCTTGCTAAAAGCGGCACAAAGGTACTGCAAAAATCCGAGTTAGCGAATATCAGAAATGGCAATTCTCACTGTTGTGCCTGAAGAAAACAGTCAAATCGTGTTCAAGTGCCAACAAATGGTCATTTCCCTTACTGGAATCACATCCGCTGGAAACTATCGCCATGGCAAAAATGATGATTGCCATGGCGATATGATTATGGGGAAATGGCCCTCGGTTCTTGTTGTCAAGCCCCTTTCAATTCTCGGCCATTATCCAAGTATAATGTCAATGACCGCGTTCACGTCGGCGATATTGACCTCGCCATCCCCGTTAACATCAACGTCAAGACTGAGTTGACCCGTCAAAATGGAAGTGATGATGACATTGACATCGGCGATGTTGACTTCACCATCGCCATTCACGTCACCCTTGATCACCGGTGGCTCTTCATCAACGCCAGGATAGTGGCAATAGAGCTTGAGGTCCATTTCATACTGCTGCTCTTCAGCCGTCTTTTCCAAGGCAAACTTAATCACCTTGATCGTGATGGGATAAGTACCTACATAATCGGCACCACCCAACTCCTTGAGGTTAAGTGACAGCACGTGATCAACACCGGTTGCAAAAGACTCCGCCCCATCCTCGGGGTCAAACCTGATGTAATTGGTCTTGGTATAGAAGTAGTTGCGGGTATCGATCTGCACATAGTTGATGGGCATCGTTGAGTTGAACACGAGCGCCACGGTATCGGGCAGGCCAAAAAGCTGCACGTCCTTGGTCAACTTGATGCTTGGCGCACGGTTGGTGACATAGTCAAACGTCATATGGCCCGTCTCCTCGTCAAGCACTGCATTCTTGGCACCTGTGCACGTGCGCTTCCAACCGTCCCAGCCTTCATAGCGGTAAGCCTCATCGCTGATCTCAACAGTCACTTTTCTCTTAAGACTATAGGGGCCCAATTCAGTATAAATATAAGTCGAGCCATTGCTTACTCCCTGCAAGACGCCATTGTTGATTGTTGCCACTGAGCTGTCATCAACTGTCCAGTCCATGCCGGAAGTGTCATAGAAATATACCTTATCACCCATTGTCGAAGCCACTTCAACCTCATATTCCCGATTATCGATAACGAGCGGGTTGAGCAATATCCTGGGGGTGGCTGGCATCACATGTACAGGGATAGTTGCCGACATGCCGTCAAGCGTAGCTGTGATTGTACCCCAAGCATCAACATCAGTAGCGCGAAAGACGTCCCCTTCGGCCGTTCCGACAGACTCGCTGCAAGTCAAAGTAAAGCCCTTCACATCCTCGCTGACGAGTTCGCCGATGCTGTTGTATCCCAGGATACGCGGGGTTGCCGTAGCAAATTCAGGAATGTCAAGGCGGTGCAGGTCAAAGGCAATGCTCGCTATCTGGTCATCCTCTTCGCCAATAGCCTCAACCATCCAACCACATGCCACGCCACGCGGTGTGCCCTCGGTCGTGGTGTTAATGACCTTGCCATGCACCAGCATCTCGGCCGAGCCACCAGCGTCCATATTCACCATTTCACTGACGTCGGGACACATCTGACGCAAAATCTCGCATGCTTCGGCAGTCGAACATCCAATAGATGTACCATACTGCTTGCTGGCCGCTTTGTCGATGACAAGCATATAAAGGTGCTTACCATCGGCCGACGTGCCGTAACATGTGCGGGAATAGGCGGGTGTATTATATCCGTCTTCAGTATTGCGAGGGGTGAGCACACCATTGTGCATAATTGTCGAATTACCGGTTACCAGATTCTTGATCTGAGTGGTAGGAATGACATTTGCATCAGGGTCAAGCGGCATCCAGGACGAAGTCACTTCAATAACGTCGCCCACTGCAAGTGCATCCATTATCGCCTTGTTGACATCGCCACTGACGCTTAGGGCTGCGTCAAACGGGCCCAGTTTGCGGGTATCTTTGGACTTATAAATACTGTCCACCCTGAATTTCATCGGGGCATTCACGTTCCACTGGCTTCCCTCTACAAACGTCAGGAAATAATTATCACTCTTGTTATCACCTCGGGTACTGTAACCCGTCCATTGGTTCTCGAACTTGCGTGTACGGCCATAGGGAGGGCCATACAGGCAAATCTCGCCGGTCAAGGCACGGCGGTTCACGTTGTGGAACTCCAGGGGCTGTGCAAATTTATCTGAATTGATGAATCCGCTCCATTTAACCCTTCCCATCACGATGGTCTTGTCTTCGGTAATGGCAGCAGTGCCGTTGCACCACGGGCCGCCGGCCCATGTGTCATAGGTGTTGTTGTCGTTGACGATGGTGGTGTCGTTACACACTACTCCACCCAGCGGGAACATGGGTTCAAAGGAAGTCTGTATGCCTTGAACGACCCAGAAGTTGGCATTACATGCGGCAATCGGGCGCTTGGTGGGCGTGCGATGACGAATAACAGCATTAGAGAGTTTCTCGGTCCTGCCCAGGATATTATAGCCATAGGTGGTCTCAACACTGTTATTCGGGTTGTTCAAGTCAACCTCAATCACATAAACATTCAAGGGAATGCCAGGGATGCGCACAATCGTATTCATCATGCCAGGCCCCACTTGCCGGCGCATCATAGTGTCGGCGGCATAGGTTTTGCCGTTTAACACAAAGTCGGCATGTGCCGGTAGCACGGCAGATGCCACAATCAAGAACATCAGTAGTAATTTTTTCTTCATTGTTTTCAATTTTTAAAGGTTTGACGAGTTAATGACGCAAAGGTAAGGATTCGTCGCGAATCTTCAAAAAAAAACAGCCACTTTATGGGAGAGCGGCCGAACAAGACAATAGGGAACCAAAAAGCCAAACACCAACTACTTGCCGACGAGATAGCGGCGGATGGGGAGGCGGCGCAGGATGAAAACCAACAGGAAGCAGATGATGAAGGTAATCACGCCACTCACGAGGCTGTCGACGACCCAATGGGTGCGGCCCAGCCACGGGGTGAGGGGCCATACGATCTGGCGCAGGACAATCATCTGGGACAGATAGATGCCGAAGGTGCACTTGCTCAGCATGGGCCACCAGGTGGCGGTCATGGGGCGGCTCTGGCGGTCATAGCGCTCGGGGGCGAACCGCTGCACCAGTGCAAAAAGCAGCGTGGCCATGGCGATGTTGTTGACGCTGATGTCATTGGTAATGGTGTCGAGATGCTGCTGCCAAGTGATGCCGAAACGGCCTTGCACCAGGAACTCGAACAGGGGCATCACCACGATGCCTAAGACCAACAGCAGAGCCCATTTCCAGCCCTGTTGACGGGTGAATACGGGCAGACCGTAACGGTGCATATAGTATCCCAGCAGGACATATCCATAGTAGTTGGCAAAGGCGCCGAACATGTTGTGGCTCCACTGCGAGGCCTCCATGAAGACGCCGTGCTGATAGGGAATGAACGACGAGAGCACCCACAAGACGAGAATGACCTCAACACCCCGCTTGCCGATGGCGTCGATGCAACGGCTCACCAACGGCAGCGTCACATAGATGACCGCCAGCACATACACATACCACAACAGCCCCTCGACCGGATGGAACAGGATGGAGGTCAACAGCCGCGGCGTGAAGTTGTGCAGCAGCAAGGCATGCTCCAGCAGATAGACGACCGTCCACACCACCAGCGGCGGCAGCACTACGGCCAGGCGGCGCTTGACAAAACGGCGGCCCGTCATCTTCACGGGCAGCAGCAAGGCACCCGTAATCATGAAGAACAGGTTGCAGTTCACCGCCACCAGCACGGTATAGAGTGCACCGGCCAATGACGGCGTGTTGTAATAGGTGTCGTATTGACGTATGGGGGTGTGGATGAGGATGACCAGCAGGCAGGCCAGGACGCGCAGGATGTCCAGATAGGGCGTGCGCTGCCGCTTTTTTGACCCGGGCATCATGGTTGCTGCGGTTTGGTTTCAATCAATGCTACGGCATGGGCAGCAATGCCCTCGCCACGGCCGGTGTAGCCCAGCCGCTCGGTCGTGGTGGCCTTGATGGACACCTGCCCCGGGTCACAGGCCATGCATGCGGCCAGTTCCTGCTGCATCGCGGGGATGTGGGGATTGAGTTTGGGTTGCTCGGCACAGATGGTGATGTCGCAGTTGCCCAACCGATAGCCGTGCTCGTCGAGCAGGCGCATCACATGGCGCAGCAGCAGACGGCTGTCGATGCCCTTGTACTGCGGGTCTGTATCAGGAAAATGGTAACCGATGTCGCGCAGGGCGGCGGCACCCAGCAGAGCGTCGCACAGGGCATGGATGGCCACGTCGGCGTCGCTATGGCCCAGCAACCCCTTCTCCCAGGGGATATTCACTCCTCCGAGCCACAGTTCACGGCCCTCGACAAGCCGGTGGACGTCAAATCCATAGCCCACGCGCATCATAACATCTCTTAGTTGCGGCCAAACAGGTCCTTGATGCCGTCCATGTCGAAGGACAGGGTGAAGCGCAGCGTCTGGTCCAGAGGACTGTTCTGCGCCGTGGCAATCATGTAGCTGGCGTCAATCTTGATGACGTTGAGCGAGAAACCGGCACCCAGGCCAAAGTACTGACGGTTACCGGCATACTTGCTCTCGTAGTAGTAACCGCCACGCAAGAAGAACTGCTGGTTATAGGCATACTCGGCACCCACCGAGTAGGTGATGCGCTTGGCAAAATTGTCCTTGAAACTGTCAAAAATACCCGAAATCGAAGATTTGTCCTTCCACTCCTGCAGGGCGTCGTCATAGGCCAACGCGTCCTCGTAGTCGGCCAGACGGGGCTTGGCGGGCACGAGCATCCTGTTGGCGTCAAAGGCCAGCGTCAGGTTGTTGTAGTCGGCCAGCGGGAAGGTGAAGGCAGTACCGATTCTCAGGTTGGCAGGCAGATAGGCAGGGTCGTTACCCTTGTTGTAGGACACCTTGGAACCGATGTTGGAGATATTGAAACCCAGCGACCACTGGCACTCGTTGCGGCCAATCACGGGGTACGTCGTGTAGTAGCCCGACAAGTCGGCCGAGAAGGCCGAAGCGCTGGACGTCTGGTCTCCCGTGTTCATGTCGCTGTAGCCCAGGTCACTATAGATGTAGCGCAGCACGACACCCATCGAGAATTTCTCACTCAGCTTGCGGCTGTAACCCGCGTCCACCGACAACTCAAACGGGTTGATGGTCGACACCATGGCGCCCTCGCCATCGGTCGCCATCACCTCGCCCAACGAGAAGTAACGCAACGAGGCGCTCACGGCCTGGTTGTCACTGCTGCCGATCTTGTAGTAACCCGACAGGTTGGCCAGGTAGATGTCGTTGACGATCTTGCGCAACCACGGCGTATAGGACAGGGAAACGCCCGCACGGCTGTAAGCGAAAGCATACTTCGACGGATTCCAGAACTGGGAGTTGACATCGGCCTCGGTAGCGGCACCCAGGTCACCCATCGACGCGCCACGCGCATCGGGCGTGATGCTCAACGAAGTCACACCGGTGGTGACGGGATTAAACTCCGTATTCTTGATATCGTCCTGGGACCAGGCCGTCAAAGCGGTAGCCATCAGTGCGATGGCGGCTATAGATTTTGTCAGTTTCATTTCTAATTAGAAAAATTACTATGGTCTATTTACCTAATTAACTAAGAAAACCTCCTTTTATTGTATCACGTCCCCGAATAATGGCACAAATCGCCCAACGCCACGACTAGCTGCCCAGCAGCATGTCAATCAGCGCGGTCACGTCGGCAATGTTGACCTGTGTGTCGGTATTCACGTCGGCGGCATTCAGGTCGATAGCGGTATCATCGCCATTCAGCAGGTAGTCGATCAGGGCCGTCACGTCAGCGATATTCACATCACCGTCGATGTTCACGTCGCCCAGTTCGGTCTGTACATCCAGGTAAGGCAGATAGGTCTCGGTCACATCCTTCACCTGGTATTTGTTGGTCTGCGTCGTCACCTCAAAGAAAGCGGTCTGCCGCACGCCTGTCACGTCTACCGTCTGGTGGCTGCTGGCCGTGCTGCCGCCCTGGCTGAAGACGAAATTCAGCGTGTAGTGGCTGCTGGTGATGGTAAAGGTCTTGTAATAGAACTTCACGCCACCCACCATGCGGGTGTCGGTCACCACAGTGCCCGGCCAGTTGCCGCACTGCTGCGCGTCGTTGCTGTCCCAGCAGTAGTAGGCCACCCGCGGCCAGTTGTTGGGAGCCACGGTCGGGTCCTTGAGATAGACGGTAATCTCATAGGAGTCATAATCCTCGTTCACGACCGTGTAGTTGCGGGTGATGACACCGGTCACCTCGCCGTTGATGAGCAAACCGGCCTTCATGGTCAGACTGCGGTTGATGGCTACACTCGAGCCGCTGGCAATCACGGTGCCGTTGGTAGCGGTGGGTTCGCTGCCGTCAAGGGTATAGACGATTTGGGCGCCGGAATTCTGGCTCACGGCGGTGAGCGTAACATTGAACGGGTCTTGACGCTTGCCGCTGGGAACGCTGGCCCAGGCGGTCTCGGTCGACGTGCTCAGCGCCAGACGATAGTTGGTACCGCTGGCCACCAGCACATAATTTGACGGTATGGTGTAGCCATTGCCGCCCATGATTGCCAGCAGCATGCCACGGGTGCCCGTGGTGCGCTGCACGTGGTAGTTATTGTTGGCACTGTAGACTAGACGGGTCGTTGTGCTCGTGTTGGTGATGCCGGCCAGTTGACGGGCATAAATCATCTGCTTGATGCTCTCTTTATAGGTCTGCCAGTGCTTGAGGAAGACGCAGGGGGTGCCCGGCATGGCCAGCATATACGCATTGGCGGCCTCGACATACTGTTTGATGGGGTCCTGCGGGTTGTAGGAGTCACGGTACTGGGTGTCGTGGTTCTCGACAAAGGTCACCGCATAGCGGCGGTAATTTGCCTCCAGGCTCAGGCCGTTGCCAGCCAGACCGGTCCAATTGTTGTTGTTCACCGCATCGCGGATGGTGTAACGGAAGGGGAAGTCAAAGGCGGCACTCTGCACCACCCCGCTCACCTTGGTAGCGTCGATCCACGCCTTCACGGCACTCAGGTTGCCGTCCCAATACTCGCCCACCGAATAGGTCGGCGCGGCATAGGCGTTATACAGGCCCGTGTAGCTGGCTGCATAGCCCTTGGTCATGTCATAGCGGAAACCCGCATAGCCAAAGTCATCGAGCAGCATGCGCAGGTAGGCCTTGACTGTGGTCTGCACGTTGCTGCTGGAGTGATCCAGGTCGCGCAGGCCGCTCCAGTCCTCGCCGCTGTCGTTGTTGGCACTCAACGAGCGGCCGTTGCTGTTGGCCCAGTTGAGTGTGGCGCCGCCATCGTCGTCGCGGCAGATGTCGGTGGACAGCAGGCGGTAAGTCGTGCCCTTATAGGTCTCGGACGGAAACGTCACCCAGTCGTTGATGCTCTTGCGGTGGTTGAGGACCACGTCGGCGATGGTGCCGATGCCCTTGCTGTTAAAGGTGCTGATCATCGACAGCAATTCCGTCTTGTTGCCAAACGAACTGTTGTAGATAGAGAACCAGTACTCGGGGTCATAGCCCATGGAGGTATAGCCGCCACAGCTGGCACTCTGCGGAACCCACACCAACTTGAAAAACTCGGCCAATTCATCGGCCTGAGATGCAAGGTTAGTCCACCGGCTGTCGTTATATGAGTCCCAATAGAACCCCTGCAGCATCACGCCTCCGTAATTGGCAGGCCACCCCTGTGCCGCTGCCAGCACCGGCAGCAAGGCAACAAACACTATACTAAAAAACCGTCTCATAATTCTTGAATTTTGCAGATAATTACCACCACAAAGATAATACAATTTCTTCTGCATCACCAACGACAACGAATAAAAGAAAACAATAAGCACAATAAGCACAATACCATCCGGCTCGTAGCTATATTAAAGACAACTTGAACAACTCAAACAACATGAAAATCGACCCCGGCAACGTTAGTGTTGTCGGGGTCGATTGTATTTGTTGTATTTATTGTTTCACTTTTACCTGAGCGCGGATGCCATTCGATTAATCCGCGTAATTCGTAGTTTTTATCAATCGCGGCTGCCGAAGAAGCGCAGCAGGTACAGGAACAGGTTGATGAAGTCGAGATAGAGAGTCAAAGCGCCCATCGTGGAAATCTTACCCACCATGGAGGGGTCGGCCTCGGCACACATGCGCTTGATAGCCTGGGTGTCCCATGCGGTGAGACCCACGAAGATGAGCACACCGACGCAACTGACTACCAGGTCAAACATCGGGCTCTTTAATATCAGATTCACCAGGCCACACACGATGAGGCCTAACACAGCCATAATCAGGTAGGAGCCCAGCTTGGACAAATCTTGACGTGTCACATAGCCAAAGATGGACATGGCGCCGAAAGTGCCTGCCGTGATGGCAAAGGTTGTGGCAATCGAGGCACCGGTATATGCCAGGAAGATAGGCGTCAACGCCACACCATTCAGGATGCTGTAAGCGTAGAACAGGGCGCTGGCGGCTCCACTGCTCAACTTGTCGATGCGGGCACTCAGGTAGATGACCAGACCCAACTCGAGGGCAAACACAATCCAGATTGTCGCCGTACTGCGCAGCAGCAGACCCATCAGAGCGGGGCTGGACAGCATCAGGTAAGATGTGACGGCGGTGGCCAACAGGCCCAACGACATCTTGCCATACACCTTGCGCATCACGCCAGCGACATAACGACGCAGCGTCAATTCATTCTCGGCCTGAACAGCGGTCTGATAGCCGTTGTCATAATTCCAGTTGTTCATATTCTTGTTTTTTTTAGTTCTTAGTTTTAGTTTTTAGTAGCAAAAACCATGCCAACTCCTGTCTTTACATCCTCTCGGGCACCTCGATGCCCAGCAGCGACATGCCGCGGCAGATGACGTCGGCCACAGTGGCACTGAGCAGCAGGCGGAAGGCGCGCACGGCACCGTCCTGCTCCTTGAGGATGCTGCAGTCGTGGTAGAACTGGTTATACTCCTTAGCCAGGTCATAGATGTAGTTGGCGATGAGTGCGGGGCTGTAGTTGCGGCCGGCATCGGCAACAGCAACAGTGAAGTCGGCCAGTTTCTGGATCAGTGAGGTCTCCTTCTCGTTAGGAACCACGGCGCTGATATCCACAGCGTTATAATCCTCACCACATTTGCGCAATACCGACTTGATGCGCGCATGGGTATACTGGATGAAGGGACCCGTGTTGCCGTTGAAGTCGATGGACTCGCTGGGGTCGAACAGCATGGTCTTTCTGGGATCAACCTTGAGGATGAAGTACTTCAAGGCGCCCAAGCCGATCATGCGCAGGACGTCGTTGCGCTCGTCCTCGGGAACACCCTGCAGGCGGCCCGGTTCGCCGGCCATCTCGGTGGCGGTGGCAATCATCTCGTCCATGAGCTCGTCGGCATCAACAACGGTGCCCTCACGGGACTTCATCTTGCCGTTGGGCAACTCTACCATGCCGTAGGAGAAGTGCACCAGGTCCTTGCCCCACTTGAAGCCCAGCTTGTCGAGCAGCAGTGAGAGCACCTGGAAATGGTAATTCTGCTCATTTCCAACCACATAGATCATGCGGTCGATGGGATAGTCCTTGTAGCGCAACTGGGCGGTGCCGATGTCCTGAGTCATATAGACCGAGGTGCCGTCGCTGCGCAGCAGCAGCTTGTGGTCCAGGCCGTCGGGCGTGAGGTCGGCCCACACGCTATTGTCCTCCTTGCGGTAGAACAGGCCCTTCTCGAGGCCCTCGAGCACGGTATCGCGGCCCACCAGATAGGTGTCGCTCTCGTAGTAGATCTTGTCAAACGAGACGCCCATGCGGCGGTAGGTCTCGTCAAAGCCGGCATAGACCCAATTGTTCATCTTCTCCCACAGGGCGCGCACCTCAGGATCGCCTGCCTCCCAGCGGCGCAGCATGTCGTGTGCCTCCTGGATGAGCGGAGCCTGCTTCTCGGCCTCTTCAGGACTCATGCCCTTCTCGACCAGTTCCTTGATCTCGGCCTTGTAGTGCTTGTCAAAGGCCACATAGAAGTCGCCAATCAGGTGGTCACCCTTCTTGCCTGTTGACTCGGGTGTGTCGCCGTTACCCCACTTGAGCCAGGCGAGCATCGACTTGCAGATGTGGATGCCGCGGTCGTTGACGATATTGGTCTTGACCACCTTGTAGCCGTTGGCCTCCATGATTTTGGAGAGGCTGAAGCCCAGCAGGTTGTTGCGCACGTGTCCCAGATGCAGCGGCTTGTTGGTGTTGGGCGAGGAGTACTCGATCATCACCAGCTGGCTGTCGTCGGTGGCGGCAGTAAAGCCATAATCGGGCGTCTGGGCGACATGCTTGAGCACGCCGGTCCAGTAGGTGGGCTTGATGGTGATGTTCAGGAAGCCCTTGATGACGTTGAACTTCTCCACAACGTCGCAGTGGGCCAGCATGTGCTCGCCAATCTCCTGCGCCGTCACGTCGGGCGCCTTGCGCGACGCCTTCAGGAAGGGGAATACCACAATCGTCTCGTTGCCCTCAAATTCCTTTTTGGTCGTCTGGGGAACGATCTTTTCGGCGGGAAATTCCGCGCCATACAGCTCCTTGACCGCTGCTGCAGCGGCCTGAGCCAAAATAGTATCAATCGACATCATCTAAATTTCAAGTTATTAGTTATTATTCTTTATTTCCTTGTTTTTAGCGGCAGTCTTGACCGGGTCAAGCACGATGAGCCTGTTGATGGGTGTGCCGCCATAGTTCCTGCCATCATAGTAGGTGCCAAAGTAGCGGTACAGTCCAGCGGGAACCTTCTTGCCGTTCATGTCCTTCATGTCCCAAGTGACAGGCAGACTGCCTAAATCAGATTTCCACACCAGCTTTCCAGTAGCGTCGGTAACGCGGACCATCATATCGGGAACCATGGTCATCTCAGTCTCGACATCAAAGCTTACCGTACCATTGACATAGGCTGGTGATTTGTCACATGAGATATTGGCCATAGCGTACTGGCCCACCATGAATGAAATGGTACGGGAGGAACTATTGCCCAGCATATCATAGACCAGATAAGTCAACGTGTGCACACCTTCGGTCAGGTTCGCCAACGGGAGCTGGATAGCGACCGACTTGCCACCATCAGATACCGTCAGGTTACTTGTCACATCGCTGAAGGATTGCTTGCCGCCATCAAGCTGTAGTTTCATACTGGTGGAGGCAGAGTTGGGCTGGATGTCAATGCACTCATTGTCACGCACGTTGATGTAAAGCATGGCATCTGGCGAGACGACCGCGCCATCGGTGAACGAGGTGGCATCGTTCAAGTACATCGCCTCGATAACGGGGGGCTCATTGTCGGCCAAAATCTGGGTCTCATCATAGGGGAGCATCTCGATCTGTTTAGTGAAGCCGTTCACCATGTAATCGGTGTTATCCTTGTGAGCATACACGCGCAAGAGCATCATCAGCGTCTCGGTCTTGCGGCCCAACTGAATTCTGGGGGCAATCATCGTCCCGGTGAACATACCGTTGACTACACGACCCGAGATTTCGGCCAGCTTTTGGCGATCCATATAAATCTCCCGCTCCACCGTCTGGACGCCCAAAAAGCCCGTCAATGTAGTGAACAGATATTCACGGTCATAGAGTATCACCGTTGCGTCACCATTGAAGCCGGTATCGATGTTGCCGTCGGCATCCACTACCTGGGCTTTGATTTCGAATTTGGACAGCGGCCTGATTCCTGCTACCGATGCTGTATCGGTCATGTCGGTGCCGTTCACGCTAGTGATATTGAAGCGGGAAATGGGATAGTTTACCTTCATCGCAGGGTCTCCCAAAAGGAAGAACGACAACTTGTTGGAATTAGATTCCACGAAGCCCAGTTTGCTCTGCTTGTAGGCCTCGCCCAACGTGGGCATCACTCTGTTCCTATCGTAGCTGAACAGCGCATTGATGAAATACTGATTCAGCCTGTCGTTAGCGCTGCCCTGCACCATGCGTGATGATGCCAACAGTGCGATGGCGCCGCCGTCACGCTTGTGAAACATCGTTTCGGCGATGCCGCGCATCTCATTGTCGTAGTGCGCCACATCACAGCAGGCCAACGACATAATGGGATAGTGGGAATAAGATGTGCGGGACACATCGGCAGTGGTCCACATATTGTTGTATTTGGTCAACGACACCGAGCCGGCATGGCCCACATAGGTCGCGTAGTAGGCGCCATCTCTGAGCAGATAACTGAACTGACGCTTAGCCTCGGTCGCCGTCTTGCGCACAACGTCAACATCCTCTTCGGTCGTTGAACGGGGATACATGCTGTTGTGAACCGTGTTCACGTGCATACCCGTATTCAGGTTATTGTCAATCTGGTTCTGATAGCCTTGACCCTGGTACAAGTACTCTCCCTGGTCGGGCGAGTCACTCGACACGATGGTGTGGTTGCGCCACACGCCATAGTCGGGGGTAGCGTAATACTCCACAATCTTGTCAACGTCGCTGCGTGCCTCCTCGGCATCCACACAGGTAATACGGCCAACGCCGATGCTCAACTTATCTTTGCTTAGGTTAGTACCCGAATTATCCTCCAAAAAACCGAAGAAATCGTCACAGGTGTAGCTGACGCCCAATTCATTGCTGTTATCACTCTGATAAGTAAGCAACATATCAGGATGGCTGCCGAACAACTCCCTGTTGTCATACGAACCCGTGCCAAAGAGCAGCAGATTCTTGAACTTGTCGCTATCACGGTCATACAGCATCTTGCACAACAGTCGATAGGCCATGGCATCGCGCGTGCCGCTGGAGAACTCGTTGAATACCTGATTCTGGGTCACGACAGCCACGTCAATGCCGTCAACGGCACGATGCAGGTCGGCGAGACGGTTGGCCTGTTCAAGGAACGCGTCCGTCGTGATGATGAGGAAGTCGGGAACCTGCATGGCATGCAGATTCTGGTTTGCTACAGGTTCAAAACCTGAAATCTTCTTCAAGGTCTTTGAGGGGTCAAAGGCCACATAGGTCGAATTAGAGGCTGCGTTTGAGTAGAATGCCAGACCGCTACCGCTCTCGTCATCATAGGGATAAGTCGTTATCTTCATCGGCAACTTGGTGCTGGTGATATTCCACACCACCGTGTTCGACGAGGCGCCAGGCAACTCAAAACGCTCCTTGCCGTTAGTCGCTGCAAAGCCCATTAGCATCTGGTTATCGGCCATATTGGCCAGAACATTATTCTGCTTATAAGTCAGGATAAAATAATCCAGTCTGGCCAGACTGGCCGGATGGGTCGCATCGGTGTACTTGAGCAACGGTTCATACTGTCCCCTCTCGGCCGGAGCGCTCAACTTGAGCGATTCATAGGGCGAGACTTCATTGTAGAAAACATACTCAAGTGGCATGTGGATGGCTGATGTGGCTTCGGAATACTGCAGGGTATCGGAAATGCCGCCACTGTGCAATACCGCCATGGCATAAGACGTCTGAGCCGCACTGGCGGCGATGGACGAATGAACCACAACAGAACTGTCGGCAAGATGCGGCAAATAGTAGTCAATCTTTAATGATTGACGCGCGAAACCTTCACCCAGTATATCTTTACCCGAGCTGGCCATGCTCAACAACTCACGCTCATGGTAAAAGTAGTTCATACTGGTGGGAGTGCTCACATAATTGCTAACCGGGGACACATTCTTCTTGGTCGGCGTCACATCGGCCGAAGCCTCCTGGGTAAGGAGATAACATCCCACCTGAGAATACGGATTTAACGCTCGAGTATAGTGAGGTAACGTGGTATAATTGGACAAAGTAAAAGATACCGGACCGTTGCCGTAGAAGCAAATCTTGTCGTTGGTGCGCAAGATGGGCACAGGCTTCAAGTCATCGCTGGCGTTGCCGTTGAGTTTCTCATTGATACCGTTGCCGCCAACACCATAGATGTGGACCCTCGCAGGATTGCTGAAGCCCATTTCCATCAACTCGTCGTAGGTGATTTCATAGATTCCACTTTCAGGAATCGAAATTTTCACCCAATTGCCCGCGGAGAGTTTGGAATTGGTGGCATAGATTGATGGATTGAACGCGTAAGCATAGCCGACGCACAAGGTAGCCATCATGGCTACGCACGTTAATTGAATCTTTGTCAGTTTACGCATATTTCTTATAATTAATTGTTGTCTATTATTTATTACCTGCTAATTGCGCGCGGTCTTGACCGGTTCAAGAATGATCAGATTCTTGATGGACGTGCCACCATAGTTCACTCCGTCATTGTAGGTACCAAAGTAGCGGTACAATCCCGCAGGCACCTTGTTGCCGTTCATATCCTTCATGTCCCAAGTCACGGGGAAACTGCCGGCATTGGTCATCCACACCAGGCGGCCGAGCGCATCAGTGATACGGACGGTCATTTCAGGCAGAACCGACAACTCGGTTTTGACATCGATGCTGATCATGTTATCGCTATCGAGGAAGGCGGGCATCTTGTCGGCCACCAGATCGGCCGCAGAACCTTGTCCCACCACAAAGGATATGGTGCGGCTTGCCTGGTTGCCCAGCATGTCTGACACCGTATATGTCAGCGTGTGCAATCCCACTGTCAAGTTCGATACGGGGAATTCAATTTTCACTACCTTGCCACCGTCGTCGGCCGTGGCATAGCATACCACGTCCTCATAAGACTGCTTACCGCCGTCGAGCTGAAGCTTCATCGTATTGGCGACTGAGTTGGACTGCATGCTGATGCCCTCGTTGTCGCTGGCGCTGATATACAATACTGAGTTAGGTGCAACCACCGAACCATCGGCAAAAGTCGCCGCATCGTTCATATACATGGCTGTGATAACGGGCGCCTCATTGTCATTGATGGCCGTCGATTCATTAAACGGCATCATCATCACCTGCTTGGTGAAGCCGTTCACCATGTAGTCACTACCCGTCTTGTGGGCATACACGCGAATCAGCATCATCAACGTGTCGTTAAGATGCTCCAGCGTAACCCTGGGAGCAATCATCGTTCCCGTGAACATGCCATTGGTGACGTGGCCAGTGATCTCGGCCAGCTTGGGACGGTCAACATATATGTCACGGTCGCCAAAACCGAAGAAGGATAATGTTGTAAACACTTTCTCCTTGTCATAGAGCGACACCGTTGCATCGCCATTGAAACCGGTATCAATATTGCCCTCCTCGTCAACGACCTGAGCCTTTATCTCAAACCTGCTCAACGGGGTGATTTGCGCCGTCTGTGAGCCCGTCATGTCGGTGCCGTTCACGCTGGTGATGTTGAAGCGGGAGATGGGATAATTCACCTTCATCGCCGGGTCGCCCAACAGGAAAAACGACATCTTGTTGACGTTTGCCGAAGTAAATCCCAGCTTGCTGTCCCTGTAGGCCTCGCCCAGTGTGGGCATCACCCCCTTGCGGTCGTAGCTGAACAGGGCGTTGATGAAGTACTGGTTCAACCTGTCGTTTTGGGAGGCAAGCACCATACGCGACGACGTCAACAACGCGATGGCACCGCCGTCACGCTTGTGGAACATCAGTTCGGCGATACCGCGCGTGTCGTTGTCATAGTGCGCGACATCACAGCAGGCGGTGCTGAAAATCGGATAGTGGGGATAGGTCGTGCGGGCAACGTCACCCGTGGTCCACATCCTGTTTTGCTTGGTGAATGACGATGGACCAGCATGGCCGACATAAGTAGCGAAATAAGCTCCTGATTTCAAGTAGTTGCTCATCGCGCGTTTAGCCTCGGTAGCCGTCTTGCGAGCAACTGCAAAGCTTGGTTCAAGCGTCGAGCGGGGGTACATGCTGTTGTGAACCGTGCTCACGTGCATACCCGTGTGCAAATCCTCTTCGATCTGGTTCTGGTAACCTTGTCCCTGGAACATGTATTCACCCTGGTCGGGTGAGTCACTAGATACCAGTGTGTTGTTGCGCCACACGCCGTAATCGGGGTTGGCGTAGTACTCTACAATCTTGTCAACGTCGCTGCGCGCCTCGTCGGTATCGGCACAGGTGATGCGACCAACGCCGATACGCAGCTTGTCGTTGGGGATATTGGTGCCCGAATTGTCATCCAACAAGCCGAAGAAATCGTCACTCGTGAAACTGGTGTTCTCAATATTGCTGTTGTCGCTCTGGTAAGTCAGCAGGTCATCGGGGTGCTGCCCCATAATCTCGCGGTTGTCGAATGAGCCTGTGCCCATGAGCAGCAGATTCTTGAACTTGCTGTTATCACGGTCATACAGCATCTTGCACAACAGACGGTAGGCCATCGCATCGCGCGTGCCGCTGGAAAACTCGTTGAACACCTGATCCTGGGTCACCACAGCCACATCGATGCCGTCAACAGCACGATGCAGGTCGGCCAGGCGGTTGGCCTGCTCCAGATAGGCGTCGGTGGTGATGATGAGGAAGTCGGGGACCTGCATGGCATGCAGGTTCTGGTTCTCCACAGGCTTATATCCCGAAATCTTCTTCAGTGTCTTGGCCGGGTCAAATGCCACATACATCGAGCGGGAAACCGCTGTTGAGAAGAAGGAGACACCAGTACCAGCTTCATCGTTATAGGGAATTGTCGGTATCACCATCGGGCTGTGGGTGTTATTAATGAACCACACAATGGTGCTGGACGGTGCATTGGGCAGCATGAAGCGGTCTTGCCCCCTCGTGACACCATACCCCATGAGCAACTGGTTGTCGGGGGCATCGGCAAGGATGTTCTCTTGTTTATAGGTCAGGATGAAATAGTCCAGGCGAGCGATGGAGGCCGTTATACCGTCGGCCGAAGGAGTGATTATGGGCTCATATTGGCCACGCTCGGCGGGCTTAATCAGTTTTTGCTTCGCATAGGGCGAGGCAAAGTTATAGTACACATAATTTGTTGGTTGATTGATGCGTGAAGACGACTGAGAATATAACGTCGTGTCAGAAATGCCGCCACAGTGCAACACCGAGCCGGCAAACATGGACCCTGTCGTGTAGGCAGCGATGGCCGTTTGAACGACGATGGAACTGTCGGCCAGGTGCGGCATATGGTAATCGACAAATACCTGCTGCCTGGAGAAATCCTCTCCAAGCATTTCCTTACCCGTACTCGTCAAACTCGTCAACTCATATTCATGGAAAAAATAGCCCAAACTGAGTGGATTGTTCACATATTCACTCACTGGTGACGTCACCTTCTCGACCGGGGTCCGATCGGGCTCAGCATCTTCTGTCAAGAAGTAGCACCCCACTTGGGAATAGGGGTTGAACACGCGCGTGAAGTGAGGATTCGTGCTGTAGTCACTCAGGGTGAATGCTACAGGACCGTTGCCGTAGAAACAGATCTTATTGCCAGTGCGCAGGATAGGCACCTGACTCAAGTCATCAGTTGCAGAGCCGTCGAGCTTCTCGCTGATGCGGTTTCCGCCCTTGCCGTAAACGTGCACCTTGCTGGGGTTAGTGAAGCCCATTTCGCGGAGTTCGGTATATGTGATCTCATAGACTCCATTTTCGGGAATCGAAATCTTCACCCACTTGCCCGTAGAGAGCTTGGACTGGGTTGCATAGATCGATGTATTGAATGCGCCCGCAGTGCTGGCACACAAGAGGGCCAACAGAGCCAGGCATGCAACTTGAAGTCTGAACAATATGCGCATATTCTAATTCTTTTAGTTAATGTCTTGTAACTGTGTCGATTATATCGTGCCCGTTTTCACAAGGGCCCATATATTCAAACTACAAAGGTATAATTTTTTTCTTGAATCCCAAAATCAAGCATGTTTTCTGCCATTTCAAGCGAGAAAAACGGCATGAACAAAGCAGGGATCAGGGGAAGCATTCCCCTGGTCCCTGTAATGATTTCCTAAGTCTTACTGGCCCGGAATCAGTTGCCGCTGACGGCGCTGTTGAGCGGGTCCAGAACGATGAGCCTGTTGATGGGTGTGCCGCCGTAGTTCACGCCGTCGTTGTAGGTGCCGAAGTAGCGGTACAGGCCCGCAGACACCTTCTTGCCGTTCATGTCCTTCATGTTCCACGTGACGGGAAAACTGTCGGCACGGGTCATCCACACGAGTTTGCCCGTGGCATCGGTCACGCGTACCGTCATGTCAGGCACCAGTGTCAGCTCAGACTCCACGTCAAATTTCACGACACCGTCCAGGAAGGCCGGCATCTTGTCGGGCACAAGTTCGACCAAGCTATTCTGCCCCACCATGAACGTGATGGTGCGGCTGGTGCTGTTACCCAGCATGTCGTGCACCGTGTAGGTCAACGTGTGAAGCCCCTCCGAAAGGCTCGACAGCGGGAACTCGACGTTCACCACCTTGCCGCCGTCATCCATCGTGGCATAGCACGTCACGTCCCCATAAGACTGCTTGCCGCCGTCGAGCAGCAGTGTCATGGAGGCAGCGACCGAGTTGGACTGCATGCTGATGCCCTCGTTGTCGCGGGCGCTGATGTAGAGCATGGCGTCAGGGGCAACCATAGCGCCGTCGGTGAATGAGGCCTCGTCGTTGAGGAACATCGACGTGATGACGGGCGCTTCGGTGTCTTTCAAGGCTGCCGACTCGTCATAGGGCAACATTTTCACCTGCTTGGTGAAACCGTTCACCATGTAGTCGGTACCATCCTTGTGGGCATACACGCGCAACATCACTTCCTTGTTGCTGGTCATGGGTGATTTGGGGGCAATCATCGTTCCCGTGAACACACCGTTGACCACGCGGCCGGTGATCTGGGCCAGTCGGGGGCGGTCGGTAAAGATGTCGCGCTCTGTTGTGACGTTATTGACCGGGAAGGACAAAGTCGTGAACAGGTCCTCGCGGTCATAGAGCGTCACTGTCGCATCGCCATTGAAATGCGTGTCTAGGTTGCCACGGGCGTCCGCCACTTTGGCCGTGATTTCAAACCGGCTCAACGGGTGGATTTCAGGCATCTCGCCTTCGGTCATTTCGGCGCCGGTTAAAGGGGTGCCGTTAACGCTGGTGATGTGGAAACGCGAGATGGGATAGTTCACCCTCAAGGCAGGATCACCCAGCAGGAAGAACGACATTTTGTTCATGTCCGACGCGGTGAATCCGAGTTTGCTCTCCCTGTAAGCATAGCCCAACGTGGGCATTACGCCCTTGCTGTCGTAGCTAAACAGGGCGTTGATGAACTGACGGTTCAACTTGTCGTTAGGGGAAGCATACACCATGCGCGATGACGTCAGCAGCGCTATGGCACCGCCGTCACGCTTGTGGAACATCAGCTCGGCGATGCCGCGCGTGTCGTTGTCGTAGTGAGCCACGTCACAGCAAGCGGTCGAGAAGATGGGATAGTGCGGATAGGCCGTGCGCGACACGTCACCCGTGGTCCACATCCTGTTCTTCTTGGTAAATGAGGCAGGACCGGCATGGCCGACATAGGTGGCGAAATAGGCACCTTCTTTCAGGTAGTGGCTCAGCATCCGCTTGCCCTCGGAGGCCGTCTTGCGGTCAATCTCGAAGGTGGGCTCGAGCGCCGAGCGGGGATACATGCTGTTGTGCACGGTGCTCACGTGCATGCCCGTGTTCAGGTCGTTGTCGATCTGGTTCTGGTAGCCCTGGCCCTGGAACATGAACGTTCCATTGTCGGGCGAGTCGCTCGTCACGAGGGTATTGTTGCGCCACACGCCATAGTCGGGATTGGCGTAATATTCCACGATTTTGTCCACGTCGCTGCGGGCCTCATCGGCATCGATGCAGGTGATGCGGCCCACGCCGATGCGCAGCTTGTCGGCGGCGACATTCGTGCCCGAATGGTCATCCAGCAGGCCGAAGAAATCATCACTCGTGAAGCTGTTGTTCTCGATATTGCTGTTATCGCTCTGGTAGGTCAACAGGTCATCGGGATGCTGGCCCATGAGCTCGCGGTTGTCGAACGAGCCCGTGCCGAACAGCAGCAGGTTCTGGAACTTGTCCTTGTTGCGGTCATACAGCATCTTGCACAAAAGGCGGTAGGCCATGCCGTCGCGCGTGCCGCTGGAGAACTCGTTGAACACCTGCTCCTGGGTTACCACGGCCACATCGATGCCGTCAACGGCACGATGCAGGTCGGCCAGGCGGTTGGCCTGTTCCAGGAAGGCGTCCGTCGTGATGATGAGGAAGTCGGGTACCTCCATGCCGTGCAGATTCTGGTTCTCGACAGGGGCATAACCCGAAATCTTCTTCAGTGTCTTCGTCGGATTGAACGCCACATAGGTCGAGTGCGTGGTGGGGGTGGAGAAGAAAGCGAGACCGCTTCCGCTGTCGTCGTCATAAGCCGTTGTCGGCACCTCAACCGGGTTGTTGGTGTCGCTGATGGACCACACCACCGTGCCGGTCGAGGCATTAGGCAGCATGAAACGCTCACTGCCACGCGTGGCACCATAGCCCATAAGAATCTGGTTTCCAGCGGCATTGGCAAGGATGTTCTCATGCTTGTAAGTCAGGATAAAGTAGTCCAGATGCAAGATTGGAGCAGTACCCGCGTCGGTCGAGAATCGAATCATGGGCTCATACCGGCCTTGCTCGACAGGATGGGTCAACTTCAGCTTGGCATAGGGCGATGCGAAGTTGTAGTACACATAATCCGTCGCCTTGCTGATCCGTGAAGCAGACGCGGAATAGGCCGTCGTGTCGGTGGCACCTCCACTGTGCAACACGGCGTTGGCGTAGGCCGACTCTGAGGGAAAGGCGGCAATCACCGTCTGCACGACGATGGAACTGTCGGCCAAATGCGGCAGGCGGTAGTCGATGAATATCCGCTGCTTGGAAAAATCCTCACCCAGCATCTCCTTGCCCGTATTGGACACGCTCATCAGCTCTCGCTCATGGTAGAAGTAATCCAGGCTGTAGGGATTGTCGGTATAGTTGCTGACCGATATTTCGTCCCTTCTCTGAGGTGTCACGTCGGCTGATGACTCCTGGGTCAGGAAGTAGCAACCCACCTGGGAATAGGGGTTGAACACGCGCTTAAAACGGGGGTTCGAGTTGTAGTCGGTGAGGCTGAACGACACAGGGCCGTTGCCGTAGAAACAGATCTTGCTGCCCTTGCGCAGGATGGGTACCGGCTTCAGGTCATCGACGGCTGTGCCGTTGAGCACCTCGCTGATGCGGTTGCCGCCCACACCGTAAACGTGCACCTTGCTGGGAGCGGTAAAGCCCATCGCCCGCAACTCGGTATAGGTGATCTGATACACCCCACTCTCGGGAATCATAATCTTCACCCATTTGCCCGTAGCAAGCTTGGACTGGGTCGCATAAATCGATGTGTTGAACGCGCCCGTATAGCTGGCACACATGGCGGCCAGCATGATCACACAAGCAACTTGAAATTTTATCAGTTTGCGCATATCCATGAGTTTTTTCTTATCTACCTTGTATCGTGTTCGATCCCTCGAGCACCCATATATTCAACCCACAAAGATACACTTTTTTCTTTATAGTCCCAAAATCGGGTTTGATTTCTACTATAATTCACAAATCAGGGACCAGAGGAAACGTTCCCCTAGCCCCTGTAATGGTCGCCTTAACTTGAAAGCTGGAATCAGTTGCCGCTGGCAGTGTTCAGCGGGTCAAGCACGATGAGCTTGTTGATGGACGTGCCGCCGTAGTTCACGCCGTCATTGTAGGTGCCGAAGTAGCGGTACAGGCCCGCGGGCACCTTGTTGCCATTCATGTCCTTCATGTCCCAAGTAACGGGGAAACTGTTGGCGGTAGTCATCCACATGAGCTTGCCTGTGGCGTCGGTGACGCGTACCACCATGTCAGGCACACGCGTCAACTCGGTCTCCACATCAAAGCTGACAGTACCGTCGAGAAATGCCGGCATCTTATCGGCCACAAGATCGACAACGCCGTTCTGGCCCACCATGAACGTGATGGTGCGGCTCGCCTCATTACCCAGCATGTCATACACCATGTAGGTCAACGTATGCTGTCCCTCAGACAGGTTAGACAACGGGAACTCGACATCGACCGTCTTGCCGCCGTCACTCACCGCGGCATAGCATGTCACGTCTTCATAGGACTGCTTGCCTCCATCGAGCATCAACTTCATGGCACAAGCCGCCGAATTGGCCTGCATGCTGATGCCCTCGTTGTCACTGGCGGTGATATAAAGCATGGCGTTAGGCGCTACAACGGCACCGTCGGCAAAGGCCGTCTCATCGTTCAAGAACATCGATGTGATTACCGGAGCTTCATTGTCATTGATAGCGGCTGTTTCATTATAGGGCAGCATCGTCACCTGCTTGGTGAATCCGTTTACCATGTAATCGCTGTTGTCTTTATGAGCATACACACGAATCTGCACATCATCGCCATTGGCCATCGGCGACTGGGGCACAATCATCGTGCCGGTGAACATACCATTGACCACGCGACCCGTAACCTCGGCCAACTTGGGACGATCCCTGTAGATGCCTCGCTCTACCGGCTCACCATCGACCTTGCAGGTCAAAGAAGTGAAATAATCTTCCATGTCATAGAGAGACACCGTCGCATCACCGTTGAAACCGGCATCGATATTACCCTCGGCGTCAACCACTTGGGCGCTGATTTCAAACTTGCACAACGGGCTTAGCTGAGCCTTTGTCGTGCCGGTCATGTCGGTACCGTTCACGCTCGTGATGTTGAAGCGGGATATGGGATAGTTCACCTTAATTGCCGGGTCACCCAACAGGAAGAATGACATCTTGTTGACATCTGCCGTGGTGAAACCCAACTTGCTCTCCTTGTAGGCCTCGCCCAGTGTGGGCATCACGCCCTTGCTGTCGTAGCTGAACAGCGCGTTGATAAAGTTCTGGTTCAGCTTGTCGTTACCCGATGCATACACCATACGAGACGACGTCAGCATCGCGATGGCACCGCCGTCACGCTTGTGGAACATCAGCTCGGCTATACCACGCGTGTCGTTGTCATAGTGCGCTACGTCACAGCAGGCGGTGCTGAAAATCGGATAGTGGGGATAGCGCGTGCGTGCAACGTCACCCGTGGTCCACATCTTGTTCACCTTGGTGAACGAGACGGCACCGGCATGGCCGACGTAAGTGGCAAAATAGGTTCCATCAGTCAGGTAGTAACTGATCATGTGCATCGCCTCGGTGGCTGTCTTGCGGTTGATGGCGAAGGCTGGCTGAGTTGTCGAGCGTGGGTACATCGTATTATGGACCGAGTTCACGTGCATACCCGTATTCAGTTCGTTATCGATCTGGTTCTTATAGCCCTGCCCCTGGAACATATACAAGCCCTCGTCTTGTGCGTCACTCATGACCAGCGCATTGTTGCGCCACACGCCGTAGTCGGGGTTAGCGTAATACTCCACGATCTTGTCAACGTCGCTACGGGCCTCGTCGACATCAGCACAGGTGATGCGGCCAACGCCGATGCGCAACTTGTCGTTGGTGATATTAGTGCCCGAGCTGTCGTCCATAAAGCCGAAGAAATCGTCACTAGTAAAACTCTGGTCACTAACATTGCTGTTGTCGCTCTGGTAGGTCAGCAGATCATTGGGATGCTCACCCATGAGCTCGCGATTGTCGAATGAGCCGGTGCCGAACAGCAGCAGGTTCTTGAACTTGGTGTTGTCACGGTCATACAACATTTTGCACAGCAGGCGGTAGGCCATGGCATCGCGCGTTCCGCTGGAGAACTCGTTGAATACCTGATTTTGGGTCACGACGGCCACGTCAATGCCGTCAACGGCACGGTGCAGGTCGGCAAGACGGTTGGCCTGCTCGACGTAGTCATCAGCTGTGATAACGAGGAGGTCGGGGACCGGCATAGCATGCAGGTTCTGATTCTCTACAGTCTCATAGCGTAAAATCTTCTTCAGCGTCTTGGTCGGGTCAAAGGCCACATACATCGAGCGGGAACTGGGGTTGGAGAAAAAGGCGAGTCCTCTGCCGCTGGCATCATTATAGGGGTTCGTCGTCACTTCCATCGGGCTTTTGGTGTTATTAATGTACCATACCACGGTGCTGGACGGGGCATTGGGCAGCATGAAGCGGTCAGTGCCCCTCGTGACGCCGTAGCCCATGAGCAGCTGATTGTCGTCGGCATCAGCGAGGATGTTCTCGTGCTTATAGGTCAGTATAAAATAATCCAGTCGCCCAATAATGGAATAGCCGCTTGATGAGGTGTATTTGATCATGGGCTCATACTGGCCGTTTTCGGCTGGATGGGTCAATTTCAACGAACCGTAGGGTGTCGCGAAATTATATAGCGTGTAGCTGTTCTCCGAGGGCATGTAGATGCGTGACGAGGCCGTTGTATAGACTGTCGTGTCGGTGGCACCACCACTGTGCAGCACGGCATTGGCATAGGTCATCTCTGAGGCATTGGCAGCGATGGCCGAGTGCACGACGATAGTGCTGTCGGCCAGGTGCGGCAAATAGTAGTCGATGAGCACCCGCTGCTTGGAGAGATCCTCGCCCAGCATCTCCTTACCAGAACTGGACACGCTCATCAGCTCACGCTCGTGATAGAAGTAGCCCAAGCTGACGGGATTGTTGATATAGGAAGTCACTGATACCACGGCCTTTTTCTCAGGAACCAACTCAGAGGAAGATTCCTCGGTCAGGAAGTAGCAACCCACCTGGGAATAGGGATTGAACACGCGTGTATAATGGGGATTTGTGCTGTAATCACTTAGGGTGAATGCCACCGGGCCGTTGCCGTAGAAGCAGATCTTGTCACCGGTGCGCAAGATGGGCACCTGCTTCAGGTCATCGACATTGGCACCGTTAAGCTGCTCGCTGATGCGATTGCCGCCCACGCCGTAGACGTGCACCTTATCGGGACTGCTGAAGCCCATTTCACGCAACTCGTCGTAGGTGATCTCATATACCCCACTCTCGGGAATGACCACCTTCACCCACTTACCCGTGGCGAGTTTGGACTGGGTCGCATAGATTGATGTGTTGAACGCGCTGGCATAGCTGGCGCACAAGACGGCCATCATGGCCACACATGCAACTTTAAATTTAGTCAGTTTACGCATATTTATCGTTTATTTGGTTGTTTTCTTTCTATCAACTTATATCGTTACAGTCTCACTTTCACATCCAGCACCTGGCGCCCGCCGATGCAGGCCGTCAGATGGTCACCCGGAGTGAGGGCATGCCCCTGTGCGGCATCACCGGTGAACAGCAGGTCACCCATCTTGATGCTGCAACGGATGCTCACGACCGCTATCAGCTCGGCCAGCGGATGCTGCATGTCGGCCAGGCAGCACTTTGCCGCCACATGGTCGCTCACCTTGAACTCGACCAGCTCGTGCACGGCATCGGCGATGTCGGTCACGGGAATCCAGTCGCCCACGATGGCAGCCCCGTCAAACGCACGGTCCAGACCCGTCAGCCGTTTGTCGTCGCTGTCGACGGCACGGACCGTGAAAGCAGCGGTAAAAGCGTCCCAGTAGCGATGGGCGAACTTGGGCGCCACAAATTTGCCCAAGCGGCCCATGCGCACGACAATCGACGGCACGGCCACGAATTGGCGGGCAAAGTCAGGCACAAAGAACGGTCTGCCCGTGTACAGGATAGAGGAGTCTGCCATGAGATAGGCTTGGGGAAGGCTTTCTTCCTTGCCGTAATTCCCAGTGAAGCCAATGACCTTCATCGCGTTGTTCTTAAGTGCCTTAATGCCGTTTTACTCAGTTTGTCTGTCCTTGCATCCGGTTGTAGATGATGGCCAAGTGGGCATATATCGAGGTGTTGGCGATCACCACGTTCTCGGGGGCCTTGATGCGGTAGGGCGTGAAGTTCCACAGGGCGGTCACGCCGCTGGCAATCGCCATGTCGGCCACTTCCTGGGCACGCTCGACGGGCACGGTAAGAATGGCGATGGGAATGCGGTGCGACGCCTGCCACGACTCCAGCTCGCTGATGGAGAACACGGGAATTCCGCCCAGCTGCTTGCCGATGACCTCGTCACGCACATCAAAACCAGCCACGATATTCAGTCCATAATGCTCCAGACCATGGTCCTGCATCAGGGCCGTTCCCAGGCTACCGGTGCCGATGACCACGGCATCGTGGTGCTGGTTGAACCCCAAAAAGTCCTCCAACTCGGTGACCAGGCTGCGCACCTCATAGCCGATGCGCGTCTTGCCACGGATGTTGAGAAACGACAAATCCTTGGCAATCTGTGACGACTGCACATTGAGTTCCTTGGAGATCTGCGTCGATGAGACATAATCCACATGCAGGTTGTCGAGCATGCGCACGTAGGACAGATACCACGGCAAGCGCCTAATGGTGGGCTCGGGAAGGATAATCCGGTTGTCGTTGTTCTTGGACATGTTAAATCAGTACATGGATGCAATTAACCTACAAAATTACCTCAATTTTCATTACAGCAAGCATTTTACACCTTATTTTAGAGTAATAGCTCCTTTTTTTAACATCTGTTATGAAGAGAAACACTAGGCAGGAGATGCGAAAAGAAACGCACCTCCTGCCCAGTGTCAATTCAGCCCTTTAATCGGCTGTGAAAGGGTGTTATTCGCCTGTGACGGCTAGTTTCTTGGCTTTTGTAGCCTCCTTGATGCCATCGGCGGAGATGATGGCGCGGTAGATGTAGATGCCACCGGGCACACGGCGGCCACCGTCATCCTGAAGATTCCAGGTAACGGGCACGGTGGAACCACTGCCCGGCTGTGTCGTCTGCCATACGCGGCAACCCATCAGGTCATAGACCTCGACGGTGACTTTCACATCGGCAGCCAGATAGTTGTGGCGCACATAGAAGGTCGTTTCCGAGCCATTAAACTCGCTGTAGATATCCAGGTCATTGGATGCGGCGATTTCAGCTACTGAGGCGTTGGTTACGTTAAAGGAGATGGTCTTCCTACTCGAGTTGCCGTACACGTCCCACACGTGAAGTCCCAGTGTGTGATGGCCCAGCGGCAAGTCATTCAACTGGTAACTGATGCTGCCAAGCGTTCCCTGCTCGGCAGACATGGGGGTGTAGCCATTCACCAAGTCATAGTAAATGGTGGAGTAGTCGAGCGTGAGGACCATGCTGCCCACGCTGCCAGCCGGCGAGAGATTCACTCCGCTCTCATCGGCCACGGTCGCCAGCAGCAGAGGCGAGGCGTTGACATCGCTGCCGTTGACGAAGGACTCGTCGTTCAAGAACATCGTGATGATGTCGGGGCCGATACTGTCGGTCTCTTGATGGTCGTCACAGCCGTAGATGTAGAAATCGGTGCAGGAGCCCTTCGCCTCCAGCGTGTCGCGGCTGTCGTAGGCATACAGGTTGATTAATGCCGGGCGGTAATTGTCGTACTCGACGTTTCTCTTATCGGGAATGACGACATGCGCCGTGAACTGGCCGCCTACCACTGTATCGATGTTGATGGCGAGGCGAGAAGGATGGTCTTCATAGGTAACAGCTTTGCCATCAACACCATAGCCGTGGGTGGTCACCGACTGCTCGGGGCCATAGAGCGTAGAGATAACGTTACCATTGAAACCGGTTGCTATTTCACCGTCAAAACCGATGATTTGGCCGACGAACTCTATCGACTGATTGGGTCCGAACACCAAGGGCTCACCACCCTCACTGCCAACGGGTTGACCGTTGATGGCCTCGATGCGGGCAGTCAAGGGGGCGTAAGCCAGCCGCATAGCGGGATCACCGAAGACAAAGAAGCGGAGTTTATTGTCATCGATATTGTTCAAATCGTTCTTTCCCAACTTGATGATGTCGCCAATGCGCTTGGGGCGACCGCTCTCATCACCAGCGAATATGTAGCGGCTCACTGCATTATTGAATTCACCGTTTGGGACAATAAAGGCAAGCCTGGGTGAAGCGATGAGCGCTATGACGCCGCCGTTAGGCTTGATGAACATCTGCTCACCACCCGATACCGAATCGTTATCAAAGCGGCAATATTCACACGATGTGGTGAACAACACTGGCAAATGGTTGTAATTCAGATTATTCTCAACGTCATCAGGCGTTAACAGCCCTTCGCTGGTCCAATTATTGGGGTCGGCATGGCCATTGTAGTTCCACCACAAGACACCCTCGTTGAGGGTGTTGAACATTTTGTCACGGGCATCAGGATAGCTGCGTGTCCCAGCCCAGGACCAAACGTCGAAGGCGTCAGTGAACACGTAGCTGCAAGCCATATCCTCGCCACCATGGGCACGGGCAATCTCTATCATGTTCATGGACTGCTCCATAAAGATACCATAGTTCTCGTCATCGGCGACAAACATCATCTGGTTCTTCCATGAGCCGTAATCGGGCTTGGTCATGTACTTCTCGAGTTTGTTCACCGCTATGCACGCCTCGTCCACACTCTTGACAGGCATGCGCCCTACGGCGATGTTCAACGTATTAATCGGGCTAGTGCCGCTGCCGTCGTCCAGCATGGCAAAGAAGTCGTCGGTCGTTATGGAGCCTTCCTCGTTGGCACTGTATTCGGACTGCCATGTGAGCAACGTCTGATTATACCGAGAATTGGCGTTAGTGCCAATCATGCGGTTATCATAGTTGCCGCCGCCGAACAGCAACAAGTACCGCAAGCAGTGGCCGTCATCACTCATACCACGGTCATAGAACATCTTGCACAAGCGACGGTAGGCCATCGCATCCGGAGTGCCGCTGGAGAACTCATTAAACACCTTCTCGTGGTCGAGGACCAGTACACGGAAGCCGTCATATTGCTCATGCAGGGCAGCCACACGCTGTGCTTGTTCCAGATAGGCAGCAGGGGCGAGGATAATCATGTCGGGGGTCGCCTGGGCATGGATATTCTGGTTAACCACCTCACCCACCAGCTCAGGATGGGAAAATGAGGCAGCTGATTGGTCAAAGGCGATGAACTCTCGTCGCCCACTCATGGCGGGACTAAACGCGGCTGTGCCGTCAGTCACGGTCAAATTCTGCTGCACTGGAGCATACGGCAGAGTCACATCCCACACACGGGTGGTGGCGCTGCAATCCGTGATCTGGTAAGTGGTTTCTCGGCTCGCCTGGTTCAAACCGAATGGCAGGGAGCCATTCACCAAAGCCAATTGCCGCTCATAGTTGACGGTGATGAAATCCAGACGGGCTACATGTACCGTGCCTGGGCAGCTGTAATCCACCTGAAACGAGAGTTGATTGGTGTCGCTAAGGGTGAACTGTTTGATGGATTTCGACTGCTGGAAATGGGTACGAGAGAGAGAGCCGTACAAGGGAGGGATGATGTCATCACTAAGCTGCTGCAACTGTATGCCGTTGTAGCTGTAGGTCACGGTGCTGGCGGCTCCTGTGGTTTTGGCGGCAAACACGGGATAAGCCTTGACCGTGGAGCCGTTCACCATACCGTCCAGGTCAAACCGGAACGTCTGACTGCGGTTTGAATCAAAGCTCTCGCCCAGGAAGGTGCGTCCCGTATGGCCCAGATTGATGATTTCCTGCTCATGGTAGAGACGCTCGATGAAGGTATTTTGCACGGGACCGGTTGGACTATTGTCGGCCTTGGTGATGTCGAGGTCATTGTAGCGGGCATCGTTGGTGACCAGGTAACTGCCTGCTGTGGCATAAGGGTGCTGCACCTGCAAGTGATCAAATCTAGCGTTCAGTTTTTTCCAGGTAGTGGGACCCTGTGCGTAAAACAAAATGCGATTGCCCGAGCGCACCACAGGCACCTGCGGGAGATCATCAACATAGTTTTCACCGAGCATCTCCTCGCTGAGGGGCGCGCCACCGTACCCGAAGACGTGAATCTGCGACAAGTCGCTGCCCAGACCCCATGTGAGGATGTCATCGGCAG
Source organism: uncultured Prevotellaceae bacterium (assembly GCA_900318535.1). GTDB lineage: Bacteria > Bacteroidota > Bacteroidia > Bacteroidales > Muribaculaceae > Sodaliphilus. Next base: position 58,647 of record ONKU01000007.1, read on the forward strand.
TAATCTGGTAGATGCCGCTTTCCTTGACGGCAATCTTGACCCACTTGCCCTCAGCCAGCTTGCTGGCAGGCGCATAATAACTCTTTTCCAGTGCCTGTACGCTACCAGTTGAAATCACCAATAAGGCAAGGCACATCATCCAACGTGTGTAATAACTTTTCATTGTTACCTAAGTGTATGTTCTGTTAGGTCAAGATCACACTTCCTCGTGAAGGGCAGATCTGCTTTTATACCTCTTGCGGCTTGATTGCCATGTATGCTAACGGCTCAGCCTGTCACACTCATGGTATTCAACTGCCTGTGACGGCTAGTTTCTTGGCTTTTGTGGCCTCCTTGATGCCATCGGTTGAGATCGTCGCGCGGTAAACGTAGATGCCGCGCGGCACACGACGGCCTGACACATCGGTCAAATCCCATGTGACGGGTGTCGAGGTGTACATGTCGCTGCGGCCCGATTGCGTCGTGCTCCACACGCGACGGCCCATCAGGTCATAGACCTCGATGGTGACACTCACTACCGCATCGGGGCGGTTGTGGCGCACGTAGAAGGAGGTCTCGACGCTGGCGGGATTGGCCGCGCAATAGACATCGGCAATCTCGGGAGCAAGGCCGTTCACCACGTTGAAGGATATCGTCCTCTCGCTCATGTTGTTATACACGTCCCACACGCGCAGGCGCAGCGTGTGCGGACCCTTGGCCAGGTCGCTCAGCTGGTAGCTGATGTTGCCCTTGGTTCCCTCCTCGGCAAACATGGGCGTGTAGTAGCTGGTTACATCGTTGTAGCTGTTGGTGCCGTCGAGGGTGAGCGTCATGCTGTGCCCGATGCCTGCCGACGAGAAGTTCACGCCGCTCTCGTCGCTCACCGTGGCCAGCAGCAGCGGCGACTCGTTGATGTCGCTGCCGTCCACAAACTGCTCATTGTTCAGTCCCATGACGATGATCTTGGGGCCGATGGTGTCGGTCACCTCTTCATCCTCATAGCCGTAGATGTAGAAATCACTGTTGCCGCCCATCGCCTCGAGCGAGTCGCGACGGTCATAGGCATATAGGTTGATCAACGCGGGACGGTAATTGTCATACTCGTGGTCCACCTCGCTGGGGATGATGACGCGCACGGTAAAACGGCCGCCTACCACGGTATCCACATTGATGGCCAGGCGGTTAGGACGGTCCTCATAATTCATCACTTTGCCCTCAGGGCCATAGCCGTGGGTCACCACCGTCTGCTCGGGGCCAAACAGCGTCGAGACGACCGCACCGTTGAAGTCGGTCATCACCTCGCCGTCAGCGCCCACGATGCTGCCGCTGAACTCCACATGCTCACGCGCCTTGAACACGGGCATGTTCTCACTGTCAACGGGCTTGCCGTTGATGGACTCGACACGGGCAGTATAGGGAGCATAGGCCAGGCGCAGAGCGGGGTCGCCGAAGACAAAGTAGCGCAGCTTGTTGTCGGTCGAGGAGCGCAGGTCGTTTTTCGCCAGACGGATGATGTCGCCCACGCGGCGTTGCTTGCCCTGTTCGTCGCGGGCAAACACATACCTGCCGACGGCCGACGTCAATGCGCCGTTATCGGCAATAAAAGCCTTGCGGGGAGGGCACACCAGGGCAACAACACCGCCGTTGGGATTCAGGAACATGTGCTCGCCGCTCGACAACGTGGCATTGTCAAAAGCGCAGAATTCGCACGTGGCGGCATACAGCACAGGCAATCGCTTGTAGAAGAGCTGGGTCTCGACATCCGAGCGCATCAGCAGGCCCTCGGCAGTCCAGTTCTGGGTGCTGGCATGGCCCACATAGTTCCACCACAGGACACCCTCGCGCAGCGCGGTGAACAGCTTGGTGCGCGCGTCGGGATAAGTGCGTGCGCCGCCAGCGCTCACGGCATTGAAGGCATCGGTATAGACGTAGTTGTAAACAATATCTTTGCCGCCATTGGCACGGGCATGGGCAATCAGGGTGTCGGACTGCTCCATGTGTGCGCCCTTGTTCTCGTCATCAGCGACAATCAGGGCCTGGTTCTTCCACGAGCCGTAGATGGGCGATTCCACATATTTGATCAGCTTGTTGACCACCGTGCGGGCCTCGCCGACGCTCTTGACAATCATGCGGCCCACGGCGATGCTCATGCGCTCGTTGTTGGTGGTGCCAGAACCGTCTTCCAGCGAGCCAAAGAAGTCGTCGGTGGTGATGGAACTGTCGTCGTCCTTGCTGTACTGGGTCTGCCACGTGAGCAGGCGCGGATAGTTGAGCTGGTTGGCATCGGTGCCCACCAGGCGGTTGTCATAGCTGCCGCAACCCATCAGCAACAGGTAACCCAACTTGTGGCCTCCTTCGTCGGCTCCGCGGTCATAGAACATCTTGCACAGCCTGCGGTAGGCCATCGCGTCCTGTGTGCCGCTGGAGAACTCGTTGAACACCTTGTCCTGGTCAAGGACCAGAACGCGGAAGTGGTCGGTCTCCTCATGCAGCTTGGCCACACGACGGGCCTGGTCGAGGTAGGCACTGGGCGACACGATAATCATGTCGGGCGTGGGCTCGCCATGGATATCCTGGTTGGAAACCTCGCCCAGCAGCTCAGGATGGGAATAGGTGCCCGATTCGTCAAAGGCCACAAACTCGCGTCGGCCCCCACTGGCGGGAGTGAATGACACAGTACCCTCGCCCGCCTGGGCATTGAGCTGCACCGGGGCAAAAGGCGCTGTGACATCCCACACGCGGGTCGCGCTGCCGCAACCGCTCAGGCGGTAAGTCTTGTAAGTCTGGGCATCCTGCAGACCAAAGCACAACGAGCCGTTGCGCAGGGCCAGTTCGCGCTCATAGTTGACGGTGATGTAGTCCAGACGGGCCAGTTTGGGCGTTCCGGGACAGGAATAGGTCACCGTATAGTTCAAATCGTTGGTGCCGTCGAGCGTAAAGGTCTTGACCGATGTACTGGAGGTGGTTTCGTAAAAGTCCGAGGACTTGGTCACGAAGATCAGGTCATCGCTCAAGGCAGGCAACGGTGTGTTGTTATAGCTATAGGTCAGTGTGCTGGATGCCGCATCACACTTGGCGCCGAACATGGTGATCACCTTCACCTCGCTGCCCTGCAGCAGGTTATCGAGTGTGAATTTGAACGTCTGGGACTTGTTGGACAAGAAACTCTCGCCCAGGAAGACGCGGCCCATTTCGCCGGGATTGACGATTTCCTGCTCATGGTAGAGGCGCTCCAGATAGGACGTGACGACCGAGCCCACGGGCTCCTTGTCGGCCTTGACGGGCTCGATGTCGGTGAAGCGGCTGTCGTTAGTGACAAAATAGCTGCCCGAAAGGGCATAGGGATGCTGCACCTGCACCTGGTCGAAGCGGCTATTCAGGCGTTTCCAGGTAATGGGACCCTGGGCATAGAACAGGATGCGGTCGGCAGTGCGCACCACGGGCATCTGCGGCAGGTCGTCGGCATAGTTGTCGGCGTTCATCTTCTCACTCAACGGAGCGCCGCCATAGCCGAACACATGTATCTGCGACAGGTCGCTGCCCAGACCCCAGCTGCGGACGTCGTCGGCGGTAATCTGATAGATACCGCTCGTGGTCACCGCAATCTTGACCCACTTGCCCGTAGCCAGCTTGCTGCTCTCGGCATAGAAGCTCTTGTCCAGCGCGTGCATGGAAAATGCGCAACAGGCCATGACCAAAACGGACACGGCTGCACGGACGAAATATTTCATCATTTTCATCTTCAGTTTTCTGTTATATACCTTTATAACGGAATATGGCGCCCTTTATTGCCCGACGGGTGACAATCACGGCACAACGGGCACAGCGACAGTGATGTAATGGCCTTCGGCGCAACGTGTAATCAGGCGGTAACGGCCGTCGCTGCAACGGGCAAAAAATGAGGTTTCCCCAGCCAGCGCTTCAAACGGTTCCACAGTGATGCCCTCAGTCCAGTCGATGGCACTGTTGCGTTCTGCCTTGATGACGGCCTCTTTGGCCGTCCAAGCAATGATGTGGGCGGCAAGATGGTCAGGGCTGATGAATTGCTGTTCGCTGGCATTGAGGAACTTATTGCGCACTTTAATGACCTGCGAGCGGTCATCCTGCTCGGCATCCAGGCCGATGATGAGGTCTTCGTTCCAGGCCAGTGCCACCAGCTTCATCGTGTGGGTGATGCTGATGTTCACCTCCATCTCCTGAAGGGAAGGCGCCCCTTGCCCATCGTGCAACAGCGTGACAGGCCACCCGAAGGCATGGCACAGCAACAGCCGCTCGGCAGCCTTCTCGCGCTGCCGCTTCACCGGCAACTCCTCCAAATCCTCAACCGGAATTCCCGCCTCACGGCACAGCGCCAGCAGCCGCGGCGCCTCTTCTTCGAGCCGCCACACCAGCACCCTCGTTCCGCCGGGATATGTCATTTCCTGAACCAACATGGGGTGATAACGGATTAAACGGAGGGAACGGGAATTAAAGGACGGGATTTAGCCGACGCCGTTCTTGGCGAGGTCGATGCGGGTGAGGACCTTGGGATTGTCCTCGCTGGCGGCGATCCAACTGCGGTAGCGGCGGCGGCTGACGTATCTCTCGACCAGATAGGCCAAGGTGAACATCACAGGCACCTGCAGCCACAGCATCCAGTAGTGGTGCTGCACCTGGTAGAGGGTGGCGCCGTTGGTCTGCATGAGCACATAGCCGTTACTCATCCACGTGCCGGGCACACAATCGCCCACGACGTACCACAGACGTGACATCAGGTAACGCGGCCACGAAGCACCCGTCAGGAAGACGAACACCACCGATGAGAACACGAACAGCAGGAACACGCTCTCACGCTCGTTGACAAAGGCCTGCAGCGTCTGTCCCATCAGCGAGACGGCGATGACAAACGGCACTGCCAGGCAGATGATGTGCAGGAAGTTGCCGTATTGCGGGAACCCGAACATCAACGGCACATAGTGCAGCACATAGATGACAGGAACAGTATAAACGATCTGGTGACACATCATCTTGCCGATGATGGTGGCACTCACACATGCCTCTACAGCCATCGGGTCACGGCCGCCGTTGCGGCGACGGCGCTCAATGCTGCCGCCATGCAGCATGGCGATACCCAGAATCATACTCTGCTGCAGCACCAGCGGCAAGATGAACAGCAGTACGGCGCTGGCAATACCCATTGCGGGATTGCCCACGGGTACCTGACGGTTCTCGATGATGGAGCCGCCCATGTTGAGCACGGGCTCAACGACAGCGGCCAGCCGCTCGCCTCCCATAGCCTGGGTGACATTGGTCAGGGCGGTAAACATCGCCTTGTAGCGCATCATCACGCTCATGTCGCAGTAGAGCGAGACATGGCCTTGGTCGCCACGGGTAATGTTCTGACTGAAATCGCGCGGCACATACAGGATGCCATAGCACGCCTTGCTGTGCATGGCTTCCTGTGCCTCCTGCATGTTGGCGGCATAGCCCACGATGGCGATCTCCTGTGTGGCATCCATGCGGCGGATAAGGTCTCGACTCATGGCGGTGCGGTTGTCATCAACCACCACGACAGCCTCGTTACGCACCACCTCGGGGTTGTAGATGAGGGCATACAACACGGGATAGACCGCATTGAGCAGGAGGAAGAAGATGACTACACCCTCGTCGCGGAACACCAGCAGCAGCTCGCGTCCGCACACCCTCAGCACCTGAATGAACCACAGGAACAGGCGACTATGTTTAATCTTCTCGGTCATATATCATCAAGGCACATACACCGGATTGAGACACTCTTTCTTCAATCGCCACGAGAGCAGCATGGGCAGAATCATGAATCCGATGAGCGCCGCGTAATAGTATCGTGAATAGTACAGGTCGATGCCGTTCAGGGCCTGATCAACCATGATAAGGAAATAATACTTGACGGGCACCACAAAGCCCAAGGCCTCGACCCACGGATACATGGCCTCCTGGGGCAGCGAGAAACCCGTAAACGAGAACGACACCATGCCCAACAGCGTACACAACATCGTGCCATAACGGAAATTGGGCACAAAACAGTACATGAGCACCGCAAAACTCTGGTTGGCCACCACGAGCAGGAACATCGCGCTGAGCATGTGCCACGGGTTGCAGTTGAGCGGGAAGTCATAGCAGCGGTACATCATCCACTGGATAAACCAGCCCACAGCAGTAAAGAGCACCGTCTGCGGCACGAGTTTGCCAACCAGGGCGAGGAACATGCTGTTGCCCGAAGTCTTAAGCCACTGGCGGCTCAAGCCCGACTTGAGTTCGAGTCCAAGCGAGAACGCCGTCACCAGCAGGATGAACAGCGACAGGAAACAAGGTACGAACGTCGAATTCAGGTAGTAATTGTAGTTGGTGAACGGGTTGTTGAGTGCGTGGACATGGGTCTGGATGGGCTGCAGGGTAGATGCGATTTTCTCATTGCTCAAGCCCACGGTGCGCAAGGCCGTCTGCACGATGGCACCGTTGGCAAGCATCGACATGGTCTTGAAGCCCTTGTACTGCATCGACGCGGGCGCAAAGTAGGCATAGTTCACATAGTAGCTCACCACCGGCTGGCGACCGCCCAGGGCCTCCTCTTCCAGATACTCGGGAATAAGGAAGAAACCCAGCACCTCGCCGCGCTGCACGGCATCACGCGCATCGGCAAAGTTGCTGTAACGGCGGCAGATGTTCACTTGCTGGAAGCCGTTCAACGTGCGCGACACTTGACGTGACAGAACGCTGTTGTCCAGGTCGACGATACCCACGGGCACGCGTTCGACGGAGCCGCCCTTGATCAGGTCCATCAGGTACCAGCAGCACAGCAGCGGCATGATGACAATCAGCAGGAAATACATGGGTCGCCGCACGAGTTGCACACACCCGCGCTTGAACGACTGACCTATGTATCTCAGTATCATAGTTTTTAGTTTTTAGTTTCTAGTCCCTAGTTGTTAGTCCCTAGTTGTTAGTTGGTTTGAACAATCTGGTTATTTGTCGAGGATGACCGACATGCCGGGGCGCAGGTTGGGCACCTTGCTCACGGGGCGCATCTTCACCTCAAAGGTCTTGCTGTCGTACTGGCCCTGAGCCTTGGAGGCCTGCCAAACGGCAAAGCTGCCCATGTCGTGGATGTAATAGACCGACATCTTGGTCTGCATGTTGTTCAACGCGGGGATGCGCACATTCACTTCCTTGCCCATGGGCAGGTCGTTCAACATTTCTTCACGCACGCTGAAGCTCACCCACATGTCGTCCAACTTGGCAATCGACATGATGGGCGTGCCCATGGCCACGAGTTCGCCCTCCTGCGGGTAAATCTCACTCACCTCACCGTCACACGGTGCCAGCAGCACCTGGTCCTCGAGCAGGCTTTCCACCTCCTTAACCGTTCCGCGTGCCACGTTAGCCATGCTGCGGGCGGCATTCTTGTCCTCCTGCTGAGCACCCCTCACAGCCATGTCATACTGGGCCTTGGCGGCCTTGACCTGAGCCGTAGCGGCATCATAGGCGGCACGGGCCTCGTCACGCTTCTGCTGCGTGGCCACGCCCTGCTTGAACAGGTTCTCGACACGCTGGTAGGTCTTCTCGGCAATGGTCTGTGCAGCGATAGCCTGCTGCCACATGTTGTAAGCGCTCTGCTTGAGCTCCTCGCGTGTACCCTTCTCGGCCTTCTGGTTCTGGGAAGCGGCAGCGGCGGCAGCCTGCTGAGCCTGATAGTACTTGGCATCGACAGTGCTGGAGTAGATGCTCACCAGCTTGTCGCCCTTGTGCACGGTGTCGCCCTCGTGCACATAGAAACGCACGATGCGACCGGGCAGCTTGCCGCTCACGCGCACGGCGTCACAGTCGGCCTGACCCTGGGTCAACGTGTCGGCGGGATGGATGAGCAGGATGCCCACCACGGCGATGCAAGCCATCACCAGGGCGAAAACGGCCAGAGCGGCCAGCAACGCCTTGTCTTTCTTGCGGACCACGGTTCTTTGTTCGTCTTTTTCCATATTCTAGTTTTTAGTTACAAGTTCTGATTTTTATCTGCTCTAGATGCTCTAGAGTTTCTAGACAATCTAGAGTATCTCGACTTTTTTAATATTGCATGGTGCCCATGACCTTGTTCAGGTACTCGAGGGTCATCTGCACGTTGATTTCGGCGTCGATTTTTTCACTGTTGGCCTTGAGCCAGGCAGTCTGTGCAGTGAGCACATCATCTATGGTGCCCATGCCCTCCTTGAAGGCGACGCCTGCAATGCGCAGGTTCTCGTCGGCCTGCTGCAGGTTGGCCTTGGTGGCCTCAAAGGTTTTGAAGGCCTCCTGATAGCTGAAAGCGGCCTGACCGATCTGCAAGGCGATCTTCTCCTTGGCGTCCTGCAGTTCCAGACGCTTGACGTGGGCATCGACCTGAGCGGCCTTGACCTTGTTGCTCAGGCCACCCCAGTGCCACAGCGGCATCCTGAGCGTCGCTCCCACACTGAATCCGGCTCCAAAGCGGTTCTCGAAGCCGTTGTAGCTGTTAGGATTGGTGGCATGCAGGGCAGCCACGGCAGCCAGTTTGGGCATCATCTCGCTGCGGGCGACCTTGACCTGCTGGTCGTAGATCTTGGTGGCCAGTTCCAGCGAGCGCACGTCATGGCGCTTGTCATACACCTCATCCAGATTGAAGTTGGAGGGCGCAAGGCTCAGTCCCAACTCGTCACGGCCCTCGTCGGCGAGGGTCATCATGGTGTTCACGGGCAGGCCGCACAGTTGCGCCAGCAACATGCGCGACAGTGTCACGCCGTTGTTCACCTTGGTCAGGTCCACGTTGGCCTCGTTCAGCTTCACGTCCACGGCGAGCTGGTTGGCGCGGGTGGCAACACCCTCGTTGACCATCACCTTGACATCGTTGTCCAGCTTATCGAGCAGATCAACGTAGCTGCGGGCCAGCTTCTGCTTGGCGCACAGCGACACGACCTGCCAGTAGGCGGCATCCACGCTGTAGATCACGTCCTCGACCTTGCTCTCACGCATCTCGCGGGCGAGCTGCTGTGCCAGATCGGTGATCTGGTTCATGGCCGTGATCTTGCCGCCCATGTAGATGGGCTGGGTTACTGTCAGGGCACCACCCATCAGGTTGTGGGTGTTGAAAGTGAGTCCGCTCTTGGGCAACAGGGCCACGGTCGTGGGGACATACTGCCCATTGACCTGCACGGGATAGCCCGTGGTGGGGTCGATGACCAGGTTGTAGTCGTAGGCGCCCGTCTGGGGGTTGAACGACTTGGTGGGCAGCATCTGGTCCTCCTTGATGAGCGACAGCTTGCGGGAGTTGTAGATGTAGCCTGCCGTGAAATCAAACTGGGGCAGATAGGCCGCAGCGGCCTCTTTGCGCTGGTAACCGGCCTTGTCGATGGCAAGCGATGCCTGCTGGATTTCCTTGTTGTTGCGCAGGGCCATGTGGCGGCACGAGTCCAAAGTGACCACTTCTTGGGCCGAAGCCAGCATCGACACAGCACAAAGCGCTATCAGAACGATTTTTCGCATACGTAATCTTTACTGTTCTATCTTGTTACAGATCCGTTATATCGGGTGCAAAAGTAATCAAAATATTTATACAAAAAAAGGCTATTCCAAATTATAACACAATAAGTGAAATTTGGAACAGCACTCTTCATCATATCATTTACCCAAGGGCCACTCAGATAAGCCCTAAAGGCTAAAACCTAAAACATAAAGCCTACTTCTTATAATAGCACTTCACCTCGCCCACGGGGAGCTTGCCCACCAGCAGCAGGGGAATGCGGCTGTCGTCGGTCGCCATCCAGGCGGTGAGGTTGTCGCTGGACTTCTTGCCACCCTCCTGGGTGAACTTGAAGGAGATGCGGTGAGCCTGACGCTTGGTGCCGTCACGCATCTTGATGGTTTCCACACCCTTGTAGTTGATGGTGAGATACTCCTTCTCCTTGCCCGAGAAGATGACGGTGGTGTAGTTCTTGTTGCGGCTCAACTCATTGTAGTCCAAGTTGCGCAGCATGTAGAAGACGCTCACCATGTCATAGGCCTGCGCCTTGGCGCTCAGGTCGATGCTGGTCGTCCCGCTCTTGCGGTAGCGGGTGCAGTGGGCCTTGGTGTGGCTGTAATTGTACGAGAACTTGATCAGGTCGCGGGCATAGTAGTCCTTCTCGTGGGTCAGTTTCTCATACTTCAGCGGCCTGAGCTCGCTGTCCATGGTGCACTTGAGGGTGTCGCGCACGGGATACACCTTGTCGGCCCACGAGCGTGTCTTGCCGGTGAGCTGGGCATAGTAGCCGTCCTTGGTCTTGCGGGTGCTCAGCGTCGCGTCAGCGGCATGCTTCCAGATCATGCCCCAGTGGTACACGATCTCATAATTCAGGGTCTCGTTGCTGAAGTCCCTTGCCCACAGTTGCTGCGGCAGCACGAGCGCCACCACAAACGTCACCATTGTCAGTAAACGTTTCATCGCTATTCTACAGGTTATTGGTTTTGTTGATTTCCCTTCTTAGACCGCGATGACGCCGATTGGTTTAATGGCCGACGGCCACCTTGCGCGAGGTGCGCTCACCGTTGGGGCCGGTGGTGACCTGGATGGCTACGGGCACACTGTCAGGCGAGGAAACTGGTCGTCCCATCAGGTTGAAGTACTGGTCTTGGACGGGCATGTCATAGGGGATGCCGATGAGCGAAGCCGTGGGAACCGTCACCATGGTCGTGTCGCCATCCATATAGATGGTGTTGTTGTCGATGGTCGAGCCACGGCATTTCCATGTGATGATCGTGCCGCCCTTGAAGTCATTGCTCGCCTGCAGCCAGATGTAGGCCACCGCGACAGTCGTGTCGGCAGGATAGCAGTAGCGTCCGGGAGGGTATATGAACACCGAGTAGCAGCTGTCCTTGCGGCTGTAGTTGCACGACATGTTCATGTGGTATCCATTGGAGAAGTCAGTGACCTCGGAACTCCTATAGGAGAGCCCGGCAGGCAGACTGATGTTGAACTGCAGGCCGCGACTGGGGTCCACACTGGTGAGCATCACCGGCACCGAGTCGATTGTACCTGGTTCTATCTCAAACTCCTCGATGAAAATGCGGTTGGTCTGGGCCATGATGCCCAGAGCCAGCGACGCTGTCATTATCAATAATAAAAGGTGTCTCATCATCGGTTCACTATTTAGCTTGGAAGCGCAAAGTTACAACATCTTTTGGAATGCTCCAAATGTTCAAAAAAACCAGTTCTCCAAAAACCAAAAACCGGCCAAAAACTCATTTCAAGCCCCAAAAAGCAAAACGAAAGATGGCCAAATCCGGTAATTTCTTAAAAAAACGGTCGAAAAACTTGACATTGCACCAAGAATGTTGTAATTTTGCAACGTCAAAATTATCATTTTACCATTTAAAACACTTTTTACCATGAATTACACTTTTCTAGAACCGGAACGCCGCGAGTTGTGCCACCAGCGTGACAAAGAATTTCTGGCACTGTACAACCCCACCCTCGACGCCCTGCTCGAGCAAGGGATGAGTCCAAGCAAGGCGCGCCGCACAGCCGCCGAGTTCACCATCGCCAACGGCCGTCCCCACTATCACGTGGGACACGAAAGGGCCTACCGCTGCGTGTGTCACCTGCTGTCGGCAGCCGACAAGAAGGGTAACGGAGCGCGCAATTTCCGCAACCACGAAGGTATGGGCCTGGCCAAACGCCGCCTGCGCCAGCAGATGTGGTTTGAAATCACCGGCCACGTGCTGGAACTCACCAGGCAAGGCATGAGCGTCGACAGCGCCATCGACCACGTGCTGGAACACTGCCGCGCATCACGCTTCTTCATCACCCCGGCCACCGCCCTGACCAAAATCTGCCATACTCTGCGCACCCGCACCTACCGGCTACAAGCCATCTAGAGAATCCAGACCAACAACTCAAAACTCAAAACTAAAAACTCAAAACTAAAAACCAAACCATGAAATACCGCATCGACATCGTCATCGACCTGGATGACATTCAGCAAGCCATTTACACCGAGGGAGTCTGGCACCCCGCCGGCAACGCCACCGCCTGGGGCGTGAACCCGAGTAATGAACCCATCGTGGACCGCCGCGTGCGTGAAGGCCTTGACGACCTGCTCGCCCGCATGAGCGGCTACATCGTGAGCCAAAACATCAACTTCAACCTCGAGAGCCAAAACATCGTGCTGGGCATCGAACTCAAGAAGCGGCCGCTGCTCTCGCTGGCCAGCGACCTCAAGAACGCCATCGTCGCCGCACTGGCCAACTACACGCTGATGTCGCTCTACGGCGACGAGGACAGCATCTACGGCACGGCCTGGCGCCTGCACCGCGCCCGCGTGCTGCTCCTCCTGTGCCGCCCGTAAAGGTTCACTTTACAACACACGCCTGCCGTCTTGATCAGTTGGCCTCTTGCTCATGCTTGAGTAAGGGGTCAACTGGTTTTGGCATACACAAAAGAGCATTTTTTCGGAAAAACCACCGAGATGTTACGAAATATTGCTAAATTTGCCGAGAGAAACAATAATTAATTGCCATTGATGAAAAATAAAGCTATGAACAGATTATTTGCTTTAATAATGATAGTGGCGTGTGCGGCTTTAACAGGCGGCAACGCTTGGGCTGGCCCCATCACCGAGGGGCAGGCCCGCAACATCGCCGCCAATTTCATGGCCAGCCACGCGATTCCTGCCACGAGCTTGAGGATGGCCCACAAAGCGCCCAAGTTGAACACACCCGCAACCAATGCGGATGCAGCCTATTATACTTTTAACGCCTCGCGTGGGGGATTTGTCATCGTGGCTGGTGACGACCGCGTTCCCGCTGTGCTGGGTTACAGCGACAAGGGCACCTTTGACCCTCAGGATATGCCCGAGGCCATGCAGACGCTGCTGGAAGGCTACGCTGCGCAAATCAACGCTCTTGACCATGGCGCCAAGGCGGCGCCGCATTTTATCAATGGCAACGTCATTGCTCCACTGGTGACAGCCCAATGGGACCAGGATGCCCCCTACAACCTCCTGTTCCCCACCCTGAGCAACGGCCAAGTTGCCTATGTGGGCTGTGTGGCAACAGCCATGGCCCAGGTTTTGTATTACTGGAAATGGCCGGCACGCACCACCATGCCAATCCCTGCCTTCACTTCAGAGGGCGAGTCCATCTATATGCCCCAGTTACCCGTCATCAGCTTTGCCTGGGACAAGATGCAAGACACCTACCAAATCTATGACACCAGCGACGCAGCCCTTGCGGCCTCCCAGCTCTCGCTATACTGTGCCCAGTCGGTAGGCATGAACTTCACGCCCACCGGTTCAGGTGCCTTTTCCTTTGTTATTCCTACAGCCCTTTCGACCTATTTCAATTACAAAAAAGAAGCCAAGTATGTCCAGCGCGACGTTTACTCCACACTGGATTGGGAAGAAATGCTCTACGAGGAGCTGTCGTCGGGACGACCCGTCCTGTATAGCGGCAGCAAGAACATGAGCGGCCACGAGTTTGTGTGCGATGGTTATGACGGCAACGGCATGTTCCACATCAACTGGGGCTGGAACGGCTTGAGCAACGGCTATTTCCTGCTCAATGTGCTCGACCCCGACACACAGGGCATCGGCAGTGCGACAGGCTCCTATGGCTACATCGAGAGCCAAGGCATGGTCATCGGTATCGAGCCTGGTACAGGGACGGCAGGCGGCTTGGAGGTGACGACCGATAGAGTCGAGGTCAAGAGCTATACCGCCACACGTGCTACATCGACCTACAACTTCTCCATTTCACAGATTACCCGATTCGTTAACCGCATGCCCCAACCCATCAGTTTTGACTTTGGATGGGGCGTGTATGACACGAGCGGCCGCCTGCTTCAAAAGCTGAACACCAGCTATGCCACTGCCGTGGGAATAAATTACTCCATCAGTTCTGACCAGACGCTGTTGTTTGGCAACGGACGCAGTAGCGGTGTGTACCGCATCAAGCCCATCTACAGCGAGCGCAACGCCAACAACTGGAGGCCATGCGTTGGCGCCGAAATCAACTACATCAAGATGTCCATCCAGGGTAACAGGTGTGTTGTTATCTGCGAGGGCAATGGAGGCACTTCAAGCTACGAGGTCAATGACATCACCGTCACTGGAAACATGCACCCCAGACGCCCTGTTTACATCACGCTTAATGTGACCAACACTGGCGATTCCCGCAACGACTTGATATACATGTTTGCCAACGGGCGCTTTGTTTCGGAGGCTTTTGTGGACATGGAAAAGGGCATGTCGAGCGACGTAAACTTCCAGTACACAAAAAGCACTGCCGGCACGGTAGATCTCACGTTCTCCCTCAACAGAGACGGCAGTGATCCCATCGCCACCAAGACCATCGTTATCGAACCCATGCCGGCCGCACAGTTGAGCGGCACCATTGAGGTGCAGAACGTCGTCGACGAGTGGCGCGACTGGATCCTGGGCGACAAGTTCAGCCTGCAGGCTACCGTCACCAACAACGGCACCGAGACCTATAACGAGGACATCATCGTCTATCTGAACAAGTCATTGATGGGCTACTATGGCACTCCTGTTCAGAGCGTGACGCGCACGGTGAGCATCAGCCCGGGCAAGTCGATTAATGTTGACTTCGACCTCGACAACGTGGTCGACGGATGGACCTATGCTGTCGAAGCATATTATTACAGCCAGGGGCGCGAAAAGTTATTGGATCTCACCAGTGGCTATACCATCTACTTCACCGAGACACCCACGATTATACGCGGTGACGTGAACCTGGACGGTGAGGTGAATATTGCTGATGTCAATGCTGTCATTTCCGTCATCATGGGAACTTTCACCGACCCGAAAATCTTCTTGGAAGCCGACGTCGACGGCAACGGAGAGATCAACATCGGCGACGTGAACGCCATCATCAACATCATTCTGGGTTAAACGCCAAACCTAATAACATACCTGATCAGTCAATTCAATCACAAAAAACTATAGCAAGATGAAAACCAAGAGAAATCTCATTACCCTGATGTGCCTGCTGGCCATTACCACCGCATGGGCCAAACCGATCAGCGAGAGCCAGGCCCGCAGTATCGCATCAGCATTCATGGCCCGCCATGAGATGCCGTCCTCCAGCCTGAAGATGGCCCTGAAAGCACCCAAGCTGAGCGCTCCCGCAACGGGCGAGAACGCCGCATTCTATGCCTTTAACGCCTCTCGCGGCGGCTATGTGATCGTGGCCGGCGACGACCGCGTTCCCGCAGTGCTGGGCTACAGCGACAAGGGCACCTTTGACCCCGAGGACGTACCCGAGGCCATGCAGGAACTGCTGGAGAGCTATGTTGCCCAGATCGACGCGCTGGACAGTGGCGCCAAGGCGGCAATGCACCTGGTCAATGCCGCTCCCATCGCTCCCATGGTAAAAGCCCAGTGGTCACAAAATAACCCCTACAACATGAAGCTGCCGTTCATCAACGGCAAGCATGCCCACGTGGGATGTGTTGCCACCGCGATGGCCCAGGTGATGTACTACTGGAAATGGCCTGCCCGCACCACATGTGCCATACCGGGCTATACCTCCGAAACTTTGTCCATCATGATGCCCGCGTTACCTGTTGTGGACTTTGACTGGAACAACATGCACAACACCTATGAGACCAGCGACACCTTGAGCACCGCTGCCATGGCTGCCGCGACGCTCTCACAGTACTGTGCCCAAGCCGTTTGCATGGATTTCAAGACCAAATCATCGGGCGCCTATTCCAGCGACGTCCCCATCGCCATGATTAACTATTTCGGCTATCAGCATGGTACCGAGTATGTGAGACGAATGCATTATACCACCAGCACGTGGGAAAACATGCTCTATGAGGAACTGGCCGCAGGACGCCCCGTCATGTACAGCGGCAGCAAGGCCAGCGGCGGCCACGCGTTTGTGTGCGACGGCTACGCCGGCAACGGCATGTTCCACATCAACTGGGGCTGGAACGGCAACAGTAACGGCTATTTCCTGCTCAACGTGCTCAATCCCGACGAGCAAGGCACCGGTGGTGCTGAGGGCGCCTATGGCTACGTTTACAGCCAAGCCATGATTTTGGGCGTCGAGCCCGGCAACAAGGCTGACGTGCTAGAAGTCACCGACAAGTACATCGAGCTGGAGTCCATCAACGGCAACCGCACGACGCTCCAGCAGAACTTCACCCTGACGCAGCTCACCCACTTCCTGAACCACAATTCCGAGTCGATCGGCTTTGACTACGGCTGGGCGCTGTATCAGGGCAACAACAGGCTGAACATCCTGCTCACCGGCACGAAGGACAATCTGGACAGCTATTACTACACCAAGATATCCAGGACGCTGTCGTTTGGCGCCAACATCTCCAGCGGCACTTATCGCATCGTGCCCATCTACAGCGAGATCGGTGCCAATGCATGGAAACCGTGCATCGCCTCTGACATCAACTACATCGAGGTGACCATCAACGGCAACTACTGCACAGCGACGTGCTACGGCAACTACTGCACCCCCGATTATCAGCTCAACAACATCAGCGTGACGGGACACATGCACCCCAACCGTCCCATCAACATCACCCTGAACGTGACCAACAAAGGCAACACGGTCAACGACCTGATCTACATGTTCGCCAACAGCCAGTTCTATGGTGCCGCATTTGTTGACCTGGAGAAAGGCGCATCGGGCAACGTGGACTTCATGTACCTGAGCGAGAATGCCCGTCCGGTCTATCTGACTTTCAGCCTCGATGAGGAGGGCAATAATATCATCGGTTCACAGTACATCACGCTCAACGAGATGCCTACCGCCACGCTGAGCGGCACTGCCTACCCGCTGAATGTCACCGATGCGGCCAACAGGATCATCACCAGCGACAAGTTCAGCCTGAATGTCACGGTCACCAACAACGGTACCGCTACCTATAACGAGGACATCATCGTCAAGCTCTACAAGCACATCTATGGCAACTACGGCACCCTGGTACAGACCCAGACCCAGACCATCAGCCTGGACAGGCGCCAAAACACAAGTCTGCACTTCGACCTGGACAATGTGATGGACAACTGGCAGTACTTCGTCAAGGTTTACTATTACAGCGCCGGCGAAGAGGTATCCCTGTGCGGAACGGGCACCCACACCATCGTCTTCCCGAGCTCATCTGCCCTGCCTGACGGGGACGTGAACGGTGACGGTGAGGTGAACATCGCCGACATCAATGCTATCATCAACATCATCCTGGGTGGCAACGCCTCTCCCGAAGTGCGACAGCGCGCCGATGTGGACAAGAACACCGAAATCAACATCGCCGATGTGAATGCCATCATCAACATTATCCAGAAGAATTAGACTTTGTGGCTATCAATAAAAAATTATTACTCTAACACCTTTAAAAAAATGAGAAATAGGAGAACGATCTTTGTGATGATGTGCCTGCTGGCCATCGCCACAGCATGGGCTGCACCCGTCAACGAGAATCAGGCCCGCAACATCGCTGCCAGCTTCATGGCCAACCACTCGATGCGGTCGACCAGCCTGAGAATGGCCCACAAGGCTCCAATGGTAAAGACTGCCGGAGCCGACAATGCGGCCTATTACGTGTTCAACGCCACCTCAGGAGGCTTTGTTATTGTTGCCGGTGACGACCGTGCGCCCGAAGTGTTGGGCTACAGTGACAAGGGCACATTCGACATCGAGACTGTGCCCGAGGCCATGCAGGAGATGTTGGAAGGCTATGAAGCCCAAATCAATGCTTTGGCATTGGGTGCTAAACCCGCTTCACGCAGCACATCGGGTCCAGCCATCCGTCCGCTGGTAACCGCCTCCTGGTCTCAAAATGCACCCTATAACACCATGTTGCCCACGCTCAACAATGGTCAACAGGCTGTTGCCGGTTGTGTAGCTACAGCGATGGCCCAGGTGCTGTATTACTGGAAGCAGCCAACCATCAGCACTGCGATTCCCGAGTACACCTCTCAGAGTCTTGGCATCTACATGCCTGAACTCCCAGCGGCAGAATTCAACTGGGAAGCAATGCAAGACGTCTACTTGAGCAGCGACACCCAGAGCGAGGGCGCCCTCGCGGCTGCCCAGTTGACACTCTACTGCGCCCAATCAGTCAAGATGAACTTCCTGTATGGCACATCAGGAGCCAACACGGGTCATATTCCCAATGCCATTTCCACATATTTCGGCTACAAGCGCAGCGCCCACTGCGAGTATCGCGAGAATTACTCCACCCAAGGTTGGAACAACCTCGTTTACAGCGAGTTGACCGAGGGCCGTCCTGTCATCTACAGCGGCAGCAAAGCCAGCGGCGGTCACGCCTTTATCTGTGACGGCTATGACGGTGAAGGCATGTTCCACATCAACTGGGGCTGGGACGGCATGAGCAACGGCTATTACCTGCTCAACGTGCTCAATCCCGACGCCCAGGGCACCGGCAGCGCAAGCGAAGCTTACGGCTACATCTATGGCCAGTATATTGTTGCCGGTATCGAGCCTGGCGAGGGAAACAGCGAGTTTGCACTTACCGCAGGCGATGTTGCGCTCAACAGCGCTGTCACAAGCCGCGTGTCGAACAATGCTAACTTCTCAGCAAATGTAAATGGCAAATTCTTCAACTATACCGCCGAGACGATGAGTGTCAGCTTTGGCTGGGGTCTCTATCAAGACGATGAGCTGATTTCGGTTCTTTTCAATAGCGCCATCTCTTCGCTCCCGCCCAACTATTACATGACCACCAACAACCAAGAGTTGAATTTCGGTAAAGGCATCACCAGCGGCACCTACCGCATTGTGCCTATGTATAGTGAGTTGTATGCCAACAACTGGCGTCCGTGTAAGGGTGCCGAAGTAAATTACATTGAGGTGACCATCGACGGCGACGAGTGCACCGTCATCGGGCAGGGCACTGCAGGCGCTCGAGACTATGTGGTTAACAGCATCACCTGTAACGGCTCGTTGCACCATGGCCGCCCCGTGGATCTTGCGGTTAACATGACCAACAACGGCTACTCACAAAACGACCTGCTCTACATGTCCGTTAACGGATCGTTCTACTCATCAGCCTATCTGGGCCTCGAACATGGCGAGACCGATGACATCATGTTCAGGTTCCTGCCCACAACAGCCGGCACCTACACGTGTACCTTCTCGTTTAACCAGGACGGCAGCGATCCCATCGCCATCACAACGATCACTGTGGATGAGATGCCCGCCGCCAATCTGAGCATAACTTCTGAGGTGCTCAACGTCACCGACGCCCAGAACCGCATTGTGACCAGTGACAAGTTCAGCCTGAAACTTAACATCACTAACAACGGTGCTACAGCCTATAACGATGACATCACGGTGAAACTTTACAGGAGAAGCAACGGCAACTCGGGCAGCAATGTACAGGTAATGAACCAGCTCGTCAATGTCCCGGCAGGTCAATCCACTATGGTGCAGTTCGACATGGACAATGTCATGGATGGCTGGGAGTACTTCGCCGCTATATACTATTATAGCGCAGGGCAGATGGTTCGGTCCACAACCACACAGTTCTACACCATTGTATTCCCTGCCGAACCCCAATTCACCGAAGGTGACGTGAACAACGACGGCGCAGTTAACATCGCTGATGTCACTGCCCTGATCGATTACCTGTTGGGCAGCGGAAATGCGGTCAACGAACTCGCCGCCGACGTGAACGGCGACCAGAGCATCAACATTGCCGACGTTACGGCGTTGATTGACATGCTCCTGAGCAACTAAGCTATCTGGAATTAACGGGCTAAGTAATTTGCTATAGTGCAAAAAATGATTACCTTTGCCTGCAATAATTCAATCCTATAGCTTAATTATGACAACTAATAATTCCAACAACTTCGGTGCCAACCATGAACGACGTTTCATGGTTGGCATCTTACTGGTCATCATGGCCATGGTCGCCCAGTTAGGTCAAGCCAACACCTATATTTCGCTGAATGACGGCAGGCTTCATGTCTTTCCTGATGATTGCATCAGCAACATGACAACGGATGACAACCAAGTCACAATCACCGCCATCGACGGCAGTGTCTACTCCTATCCCCTTACCGATATCCAGTCCATCGATAATCAACCCACGAAGGTTTTACCAACTATCACTTCCTATAAGTATTATTCCAAGGACAATTACCAGCTGATATCGAATGCGACAGGGGTTATCGCCGGCGACCAGATCAGCGCTTCCGCCATCGGCATCGGCAAATGGCTCACTCCCACGTTCACGCTCTCGGACCAGAATGCCATTGTGTATGTTGACGGAGCGGAGCACAAGAGTGCCAAGAGCCGCATCTCTTTTGCAAAGGACAGAGTGTACACTGTGGGGTATGCCGGCGACCTTATCCTTTCTATGACCGATGATGGCAGCTGCTGGATGCAGCCTTATGGCAGGCAATATACCGTTCATGTCAATTTCCCCACCGACAGCGCTACCAGGGTCCCACGCATTGACATCAACACAGTGGGTGGCGTGCCCATCAGCAGCAAGGAATACTACCTGGACGCTGAAATCATTATTGACGGTGCCGGTATTTTCCCGTCGATGACCGACTCGGTTCAAGTTAAAGGACGCGGCAATACCACCTGGTCCAGCAACCCCGACACCAAGAACCCCTACCGATTGAAGTTTGCCGAGAAAGTAAAGCCTCTAGGGCTCCCAAAAGGCAAAAGCTGGGTGTTGCTTGCCAACAAGAGGGCCGGCTCGATGTTGACCAACGCCTACGGCATGAAAGCCGCCAGCCTGCTAGGCACTGTTGCCAGCAACCATATCATCCCCGTAGACCTCTATGTCAACGGCACATTCAAAGGCAGCTACAATCTGACCGAGAAAGTTGGTTTTTCGAGCAATAGCGTAGATATTGACGACGAAACGGCAGCTGCCTTGCTGGAATTTGATAACCACTACGACGAGGAAGAAGGGCAGAAGTTCTGGACCTCGACCTACTCGGTTCCCGTCAACATCAAGAAGCCAGATTTCAACGACTCGACGACAACGACATTTCTCACACTTAACATCATCAAAAACCGCGTCAACAGCTTCGTAAAAGCCGTTATCAAAAGGGAGAACATACTTGATCATGTTGATGTCGAATCGACGGCGAGCTACTTGATGTTAAACGATTACATCCTCAATTATGAAATTTTGCAGCCTAAGAGCGCGTTCTGCTATAATGAGAACATCCTTGAGGACAGTTGCAAGTTCATTTCTGGGCCGGTTTGGGATCTTGACTGGGCTTTTGGCTATTCAACCGCCCATTCCTACTTTACTGCCAGGACCAATGTGAACTTCTACACGAACTTGTCTCTGAATCATTACAAGCTGTATTATTACATGAGGTTAGAGCCCGAGATTGCCCGTAGCTGTTACGAATTATGGAATAACTTCATGGAAAACGGACTTGATGAACTATGCGATTTCTGTCAAGAATATTATGACTATGCTAAGCCGTCGCTTGCCCACGACGGGCTAGACCCCACCAACTATGGAGCTCAGGCGACGCGTGCAGCTGATTGGCTCAGGCGACGTGCGAACGACCTGTGTCAAGCCTTCAAATATGAGTTTGCCGAACCTGGTGACGTTAACGCCGACGACAGCATTACCATTGAAGACGTGACGACACTCATCGACTATCTGCTGTCCGGTGACTCAACGAGCCTAAGCTTAAATGGTGCTGACGTGGATGGCGACGACAGCATCTCTATTGCCGATGTGACGGCGTTGATTGACATGCTCCTGAGCAACTAAGCTATTTGGGAACTGTCAGGTATGAAACGACAATGGGGCTGGTCGCATGGCGACTTGCCCCATTGTTTTTGTAGTGGTTGGTTGCGGTTAGTTTTCCTGACGGCGGCCCAGGGGGATGGAGAGGCTGAAGAGGGCGTTGCAGCACTTGGTCTTCATGCCGGTGAACATGTAGTCGGTGCCCACGAACAGGGGTCCCAGCTTGATGCCCAAACCAAAGGACTTGCCGCCGCAAAGGATGGGTGAATAGCTGGCGGTGAGCCCTACCAGGTTGCTGGGCTTGTAGTTGACCGAAATGGTGAGTTCGCTCTCGTTGGTGATGCGGGAAAAATAGTTGGTATAGAGCACGCCCACGCTCAACTTATCTTCCATGAAGGAGTAGTCGGCGCCCAGCACGAGCGATGAGTTCAAGTGTGTGGTGCGGGATTTGGCGGCAGTCTCGTCGATGTTGAGGCGCAACAGATCGAGATTGAGCGCCTTGCTGGTGCCCATGATGCCATAGAATTGCCCTACATCACTGGGGTTGCTGCTGTCAAAGGTCTGGACCTCGGTATTGGACTGCGCCACTGTGGTGGCCCCTTTAGACCATTTGATGAAACCGACATCGACCAATGCTGCCGAGAGGGTGAGCCCGTCGATGACCTGCCCAGCCACACCGATGTCAAAACCGGCGCCTATGCCGGCAATGCCCATGTGCTTGGTGCTGAAATCCACATCGTCGATATAGCCCTGGCTATTGGTCTCGTACTCGAGCCCCTCCATCGAACTCTCGAGCCTGGCATCGACCTCGATTGAGGACGTACCGGAGGCATACATCAGCTGCTCGGGTGTCGGATTGCTCCAGTCGATGTTGGGGTCCACACCCTCCAGATTGGTCTTGACTACCGCCTTGTTGATTTTCAGGCGGGCATTACCCAGTCCCAGCAGACCCTTGACACGCAGGCCGGCGCTGAAGCGGTCGCTGAAACGTCTGGTGTAGCCCACAGCGATTTCACTATAGGCATTGACGTTGAGTTCATGCTGGCCCAGGTCGCGCACATAATTGGAATAGTCGACAGCCTGCAAGCCGCGCACGTCCCTCAAGAACGAGAACATGCCGCGTTGCACGTTCATGTCACCGTCCACTTTCACGCTCATGCCGATGGTCCAGAACGATTTCGGGCTCTGCCACCACCCCACAGTGAGCACATCGGTGCCGGCGTTGGCTAACGCACGGTTATCGTCCTTAAGGTTGTTCACAAAGCGGTCGCTGGCGAAGTAGTCGGCATCATCCTTGTTCTTGATGATGTCCACCACATCTTCGAGGCCAAGAGAGTTAGACCTCATGGCAGCGTTGACATGGCCGATGCCGGGCAGGTGAACAAAGCCCTTGACAGGAGCCATGGCGGGATTTAACTGCAGGCGGTACTGGGCAACATCCATAAAATAGGACGTGCGCAGGTACTGGGCACTGGCGGCAGATGAGCACGCCAATAGCACGATGGCAGCCAACAGCCCGCGGCAGAAAAAAGAACGGCAGTTAAGTTTCATCTTGTTATCGTTTTGGTTATTATGTTCTTTATCGAGAGAGGCACTTGTGGGCACTCCGCACACGACAAAGGTACCACTTTTTTATTACACAGCCACCAACAGGGGTCAAAATGTGATAAGAGCGGCCGCCCTAGCCGAAATATAAAAAAACGACCACTTCCTGTTAGAGGGAAGCAGCCGCATTTGTAGTTTTGTTGATAACGTCTTGCGATTATTCGCCGGGAGCGATAGCACCGGTGGGGCAAGCGTCAGCGCAAGTACCGCAATCCAAGCAGGTGTCGGGGTCGATCGAATAGATGTCACCTTCCTTGATGGCGTCAGCGGGACATACACTCTGGCAAGTTCCACATGCTACGCAGCTATCAGAAATTACATAAGCCATACTAGTGTGATTTTAAAGTGAAATAGTTAATAATAGTGTTGTAAAAGTAAACAGTACGACAAAAGTAGTGCTTTTATTTGAACTGAAAAGCATTTTTCAGTGTTTTTTACTGGTCAGCGTTCATTTTTTTGCAATTTATGCCGTTTGTTCACGGGAATTTTGTACCTTTGATGTGAGAGATGCCGAAAGGTTTAATTCGGCTCGCAAATTTCGCATCAGCAATGGACACAACCGACTGGAAAGACGCGCTGGGCAAAGCGTTTAACATGCCCGTCCCCGAGGCCGGGGACAACACTCCCGACAAGGGCGAACAGGCTGCCAACGACAAGGGTGACGCCCTGCAGCAGCAAGGGGCCCGCCGCCTGAGCATCGTGCTGGAACGCAAGGGCCGCGGCGGCAAGCAGGCGACGATTGTCACCGGCTTTGTCGCCGACGACGAGGCTGTCAAGCAGGTGGCTTCGCAGCTCAAACGCAAGCTAGGCGTGGGCGGCAGTGCCCGCGGCGGCGAGATCTTGATCCAGGGCGACTTCAGGCAACGCGTGGCCGAGGAGTTGAGGGCGTTAGGGTTTAAGTGTTAGGCTTTAGGTTTTAGGAGGATGAGGGATAATACACGCAATCTGTTGGTCATCAAGGCGTCGGCGGGGTCGGGAAAGACCTACGCCCTGGCCAAGGAATACATCAAGCATCTGCTGTTCACCACGAGTGAGGACGGCTCGGGCCACATTGTGCCGCGGCGCCGCCCTGGTGACACGCGCCCCCTCAATGCCCACCGGCTGCTGCTGGCCATCACGTTCACCAACAAGGCCACCGACCAGATGAAAAGCCGCATCGTCAAGGAATTGCACCGCCTGTCGCAACCTGCCGTGAAGAGCGACTACCTGCAGAACTTCATGGACGAGACGGGACTTGACGAGACGACGGTGCGCACGCTGGCACGCCAGGCGCTGAGCGAATTGCTGTTTGACTACAGCAACTTCAACGTGAGCACCATCGACTCGTTTTTCCAGAGCATCCTGCGCAATTTTGCACGAGAGTTGGACCGCGACTTCAACTACGACATCCAGCTCGACGAGAAATATGCCGTGCGTGCGGCGACCCACAGTTTCCTGCTCACGCTGGGCAGGTCACCCGTCGTCACGGCCGTGGACAAGTGGGTCAAAGAGTACCAGCGTCACCTGATCAACGACAAAGCCAAGACCAAACAGTGGAAATTCTTCAGGGATGATGGCGGCAACCTGAGCGAGTTTGCCAACATCATCAACAGCGAGGAATTCCGCGGCAAGATGGACGAGATACGCAACTATCTGGGCTCGGTGGACGAGAACGGCGAGTTTGTGAGCGACTTCGGGCCCATCCAGCGCTTCAAGGCCTGGATCAACCGCATGATTGAGGTCGAGGAAGAGCGCATCACTCAAGCCGATGCCGAACTCCTCCAGTACCTGGCCCCCATGGCCAGCGCGCTCAAGGGTGCCCTGTCCAACTTTTATGAGAAAGGGGTATATGCTGCCAAATCACCCCTCAAGGACGCCGACGAGACCAAAATTGCCAGTCAGTTCCGCAAGGGACAAGAACCTGACGACAGCGTCATCGCCCACATCACCCAACTGGTAGCCAGCCACTTCAACGGCGAGCGTTTCGTCACCTTCCTGCAAGCCATCGGTAACAACTTGGGACTGCTGGGCATGCTGGGCATGATCGACGTGCACCTGGAGCGCTTTCGCCACGAGACCAACTCCATCCTCATCGGCGACACTAACGAGCTCATCGGCACCGTGCTGGAGAGCGGCTCGGCCTTCGTGTATGAGCGCGTGGGCTCATCGGTTTCCCACTTCATGATCGACGAGTTCCAGGACACGAGTTCCAAGCAATATGACAACTTCAAGGGGCTGCTGCTCGAGAGTCTGGCGAGCGGCAACTTCAACATGCTCATCGGTGACGCCAAGCAGTCGATCTACCGCTTCCGCAATGCCGACCCGACCGTTTTCCGCGAGAAGGTGGACCTGGACTTCAAGAACGACATCACCGACGGCCTGGACGACGACAGCCGTCCTGCCCCCGGCGAGCCCACATCGACCAACTACCGTAGCTGCCGCCACATCATCGAGTTCAACAACAGCCTGTTTGAGCACATCAGCCAACACTATGCCGACCAGCCGATGATTACCGGCACCTATCGGGATTACCTCCAAGGCATGCCCCCGGGCATCGACGAGAAGAAACTGCCCGGATATGTGAGGCTGTACACGGACAAATACCACGAGCTGGCCAAGGACGAGTTCATCCGCGGCATCCTGGCCGAGCAGGGAGATCTGCCTGGCGAGGGCGAGTCGCAAAACAGCATCGACACCCTGAAACTGCTGCCCGCCTACCTGATGAAGCTGCACCAGCGCTACCAGTGGGGACAAATAGGCATCCTGGTCTATACCAACTCCGATGGCCAGCAGGTGGTGCAGCGCATCCTTGAATATAACCAGCGCACGTCAGGAGAGCAGATCAAGGTCATTTCGGGCGAGTCGCTGCTACTCAACAACTCCCCCATCATCAGACGCATCATCGCCATGCTGCGCTTCATCGACGCCTGCCAGTTCACCGCCGGCGAGGATGGTGAAACCGACAACGAGGAACAGGTGGACGAGACTGTCAAAAGGATGCGCGAGAGCATCAGGCGCAAGCTGCTGAACGACCAACGGCTGTATGCCGGACTCAGCCGCTTCATACAAGCCATCGCGGCACGTCCCCAGCAAGACGACATCACGCCTGCCGAGGCCGGCGCCATCCTTACCCAGAGCATGGACGCCGTGGCCCAGAGCGGCAATGAAGGCGACACCCCGCAGGACGGCTTTGCCCGCACACTGGTAGAACTGCTGCCCAGCAACGGCGAACTCGCCACACTATCGAGCATCATCGAGACCATCATCGCCCACTTCAAGCGTGAGACCGCCACTGGCGATGGAGAGAACGACCTGGACCGCGAAACGGCTTTCCTGCTGGCATTCCAGGACACAGTGTCGCAATTCTGCTCGCAGCGCAACGGCGGCAGCGTGCGGGAATTCCTGCGCTACTGGGACGAGAAAAAGGACTCGCTGGCGATGAGCAGTGACGAGAACGGTGACTCGGTGAACGTGATGACCATCCACAAGGCCAAGGGTCTGGAATTTGACTGCGTGGTGCTGCCGTTTGCCAACTGGCAGATTGACGGCAACTACCGCGAGGACAAGTATTGGGTCACACGTGATGTGTTTATCGACGCCTTGAGCGGCCTGCCCCTGGAGGGAGGGTTGCCTGACGCCGACATCGTGCCGCCCCTGGTGCGCATCGACGCCACAGTGACCAGCCAGCTCATCGAACAGGGCGTCATCGGTGGCAAGATGCGCGACTTTGTCAACAAGTGCGTGAGTGATGCGACCATCGACAACCTGAACAAGACTTACGTGGCCATGACCCGCCCATGCATCGAGATGCACATCTTTTGCGGTACCGATGCCGACCGTAAGCACCACAATCACCTGAAACCGCTGCTCACCGGCTTCGCCCAGAGCGCTGGCACGATGCGCGCCATCACCTTGCCCGACGGCACCTCCGACAGCTGGTTTGAGTACGGGCGGCCGTCCTCGGCAGCCGAGATTGCCGCCTTCAAGCGGGCACAAGAGGAGCGGGACCAGGAGGAAGCGCCACTGAGCATTCCCATCACGGGTTACACCGTGAGCGACATACCCGCCGAATTGCGCGTCAGGAGCGAAAACGTCTCCAGCTCGCACATCGATGCCGGCATCAGGCTCCACAGCCTGCTGAGCCGCATCGGCGACCGCAGCGACGTGGAACGCGTCATTGCACAAGGCCTGAAACAGGGCACCATCAACAACGACGAGAACGACCTGTGCGGCCTGGCCAGTGTCAATGCCCACATGCGCGACCCCATCATGGACGAGCGATGCCGCGTTGCGGCCTGGTTTGACCCCGCCAACAAGGTCTATAGCGAACGCACCATCACCACAGCCAACTCCAAGGCCAAAGACGGCATCGAGAACCTGCGTCCCGACCGCATCGTGCGCCGCCCCGACGGCCGCCTGCTGGTCATCGACTACAAGACCGGCCAGCGCGACGACAAGAAGTACTGCTCCAAGATGAAACGGTACATGGACAAGCTGCACGAGATGGGCATGGCCCCCAAGGGGATTGAGGGGCGCATCTGGTACACCACCCTCGACACCATCATCGACGAGAGCGGCAAGGAGTTGGGGTTTTGTTTGGATTAGAGATTAGAGATTAGTGATTAGAGAGATATGAATAGACGAGAAATGATCAAGATGACGGGGGCAGCGGCCGTGGGAGCCACGGTGCTGGGACTACCCGTGGGCGCCAGTGCCCAAGTGAACAGTGACAATCGTGCAAATCCCACCCGCAAGCGCCTGAAGGTGCTGGCCATCGGGGCACATCCCGACGATCCCGAGACATGCTGCGGCGGCACCATGTGCCTGCTGACCGAGGCGGGCCACGAGGTGGTGTGCGTCTATCTCACGCGCGGTGAGGCCGGCATTCCCGGCATGAGCCACAGCGAAGCTGCCGCCGTCCGCGTGGTGGAGAGCGAGAACGCCTGCAAGGTGACCGGTGCGCGCCACATCTTCATGAGCCAGGTGGACAGCAACACCGAGGTGAACCTGGATCGCTACAAGGAGATGCGAGAGCTCATCGACCGCGAGAATCCTGACGTAGTGTTGACCCATTGGCCGCTTGACGGGCACCGCGACCATGCCTGCTGCGGCATCCTGGTGATGGACGCCTGGCGACGCCTCGACCGCCGCTTCAAGCTGTTCTATTTCGAGGCCATGTCGGGCACGCAGAGCCAGATGTTCCACCCCACCCACTGGGTCAACATCGAGAGCGTGCTGGAGCGCAAGCACGAGGCCTGCAACTGCCACGTGAGCCAACACATGGAGGACATCTACGAGTGGCACGGTCCCATGGAGAAATTCCGCGGCCTGGAGTGCCGCTGCAACGCTGCCGAGGCCTTCATGCAGCACAGCGACGCCCTCCCCACCCTGCCCTGACCAGCCTGCAGCAGAATTCAAGCCTACTAAAAAACAACGTGGCGCGGGAAACAGTCCCGTGCCACGTTATTTATTGGGGTAATTTTCTAAAAGGAGAGGGAGACGCCGCCCATGAAGCCGATGCGCTGTGCACCCATGCCGTAGAGGATGTCGTAGCGGCGGTTCAGCAGGTTGTGGGCCTCAAGCCACAGGGCAACGGTGCTGTTGAGACGGTAGTTAGCCCCGGCGTGCAGGTTGATGACGTCGTCCATCTTGAGGAAGTTATAGTTCTCGGGAATGACGATATCGCCATCGTAGTAAGACTTATCACCGAACAATGCCAAACGGCCACCACGGTACTCGAGACCGACATCGAAGGTCAAGGGGCGCCAGGGGTTCACCTTGATGTCGATGTTGGCGACGGTCGAGGCACGGTCCACGCCCAGCTTGTAGTTGTTATAATGCTTGTCGTTGCTGTAGATCTCATCGTCGTGGGGAGCATACTTCAGGTCAGCGGTCAACTCGATGAGTGAGCGGTACTTGTAGTTCACCTCGGCGCTGATGTAGTAGCCGCGGCCGTCGATGACCTTGTAGGTGGTCATCATGCCCATATAATAGGCTTGCTCAGGATAGGTTCTCCAGTAGCAGATGCCTGGCTGGTCCTTGACGATGGCATAGCCCACCGATGCCTTGGCGCTCAGGCCCTGGAAGGGTCCCACCTTGACGCCGGCTTCGGCATCCAGCGGAGTATAGATGCTACCGTACATCAGAAGGGGCATGTCGTAGCGGTGATTGTAATAATGTGTGGGCACACGATAGCCCAGGTTTTTGCCGCCCAGGGCGTTGGCAAACACGGTGAAGCCGTCGACCAGAGCGAGGTTGAAACGCACGTTGGGCGAGATGCGGAAGGCGGCACCATCGCTGAAGCTGATGTGGCCGTTCAGGCCCAACTGCAGCTTGTACATGTCGCCACGGATGGTGTAGGTGGGCGACAGGGTAATCATGCCGACCTCGTCGAACAAGTCATAGTCGCGGCCGGCTTTGGCCTTGGTGCCGCGGCTCAGGTATTCGCCCTTGATGCCGAGAGCGGCCGTCGAGAGTTCGTTGATGTCATAGCTGCCTGCCAGGTTCAGGATGCCCCAGTTGTCGTGGGCGCCATGCTTGTACAGGTCGTTGAACGACTTGTCGTAGCCGGCGTGGCCATACTGCAGGCCCACGTTGTAGTTCACGGGATTGTCGCGCAGCATGAAGCGGCTCTTCCAACCGGCATTCAGGTTGAAATCAGAGAACGTCTGCTTCTCGGTGTCCCAGTTGAAGGGTGCACTGGGTCTATCGGTATTGGTTCCATTAAAATCAAAATAGTGATACTGGCTCCAACCGCCATAATGGTTGTAGATGTCGATATGGCCCTTGGCGCCCAAGGTGAGGGTACCGTTGCCGATGCCGCGGCTGTAGTCCACAGCCAGGGTGTTGTCGTTGTACTTCTGCTTCAGGCGGTTCTCGTCAAGGCTGATAACCTTGCTGGAGTTCTTGCCGTTCCAAGTGCTGTTGTGGTTGAACCACACGCCCAGTTTCTCGCGCTCCTCGTCAATGAGGCGATATCCAAAATCCACACGGAAGTTGGCCTGTGTGCCACCGCCCAGGTCCAGATAACCGCGCTTGTCACTGAAGTTGTGGGCCGTGCGGTAGCCGTAGGGCAGCAGGGTGGGAATCGTGGTGGGGACATCGATGGGCGAAGTGAGGTCACTGTATCCCAGCTGGGTCTTTTGGCCCGACGGAGCGGGAGCCTTGACCTTGGGGAGCTCGTTTTTCTTAACCGCCTTCTTCTCGAGAGGTGCGATGTCCTTCTCGAGGGTGATTTCCTTGTTCAAGTTGGGTTTATCCTGGGCCATTGCCCCGTTCAGGGCGAATGCGGCCAGCAACATGCCAATATATATCTTCTTCATAACTATACTATGATGTGTGATGCTGTTGTTTAATTCTTGGACTTGGTGCTCTTTTTCTTGCCGTTGTCGGAGCTGGAGTTGGATGTGGAGCCGGCATTGCTGCTTTTCCACTTGTTCAAGCGCGTGTCGATGGCGTTGAAGATCTCCTTCTCCTTGCCGGGATAGCTGCTCTTGAGGCTCTGGAGGTACTCCCGGGCCTGTGTCACGTTACCCTGCTTGTGATAGACATCGGCCAGGGTGATGAAGGCCTTGGCCAACCAGTAGGAGTGCGACGTGCCCTTGTCAATGAGGGCGTTGACCGTCTGCTCGGCACCCTGCAGGTCTCCCATTTCATACTGCATCTGGGCGAGTTCATAGGCTGCCTGAGCGCCATACTCGTTGGAGGGATCCTTGGCGAGCGTCCTGAAGGCGGCCTCGGCATCGCGGGTGTTGCCCACCTGGGCGAGCGAGAGAGCGCGGTCGAGCGTCACTTCCTTCTCCTCGTTGGCAGTGAGGCCGCCGCGGTCGAGCAGGTTGCCCGAGATATTGCGCACCTCATTCCAGTTGCCCATCTGCTTGGCGACACGCATCGCTCCCAGCAGGGCGAGGGTGCGGTTATCGTCGCTGGTAGCCCTCTCGGCCAGGTCCTTGTAGCTCTGTAGGGCTTCATTGAACTTGCCCTGGCGGGTGAAGATGTCGCTGCGCATGGCGAGAGCGTCCTGGGCATAGGAAGCGTCACCGCCGCCCTGGAGCGACTCGTCGATGGCGGCCAGCGCTTCGTTGTAATTGCCCTTGCCGTAGTGATAGCGGGCGATGTAGTATTTGGCCTTGGCGACATAGGCGCCGGCGGGATAGTTCTTGAGGTACTGCTGCATCTTGTCGATGTTGGGTCGCACGTCGGTGGCAGCCTTCTCGGCGGCCTCAAAGGTGAGGCGCTCAACCTCGTTCACGTCGATCTTGGGCGCATTGGGGATGCCATTCAGGAACTTGCCGAACTCGGCCAGCTGTCCGCGGTCGGCATAAATGAGCTTCATGTCCTCGGCAGCGGCCTGAGCCTCGTCGCTGGTGGGATACTGGCTGATAACCTTCTTGTAGGCCTCGATGGCGGCATCCTCCTTGTCCATGCTCTTGTTGACCAGAGCGGTCTGGAGCAGACCCTTGCGGGCCTCGACGCTCTTGGGGTAGTTCTTCAACAGGGTGGCATAGGTACTGAGGGCGTCATTGTTCTTGCCCAGCAGGGCCTGTGCATTGCCCTTCTCGAGCATGGCCTGCGGAGCGAGGTCGCTCTTGGGATAGGCTGCGATGAGGGCATCCATCTGGTTGATTTCATCGGCATACTGGTGATTGAGGCCCATCATCATGCCTTTTTGATACATCGAGTAGTCGCCGCTGGTGTTCTTGCCCAGTCGCATGGCCTGGTCGTAGGACATCTGGGCGCCACCGAAGTCACGAGCATAGTACTGGGTGTCGCCGATGCGGTTATAGGCGTCGGCCATCAGGTCGGAGCTCAGCTGCTTGCTGGCTACAGCATTCTGGAAAGCCGATTTGGCCTCGGAATAGCGCTTCTGCTCATAGAGGCTGTAGCCCAGGTTGTACTGTGCCAGGCCGTAGTTCTCGTCACTCTTGTCGATGGCCTTGACATACTCCTGCTGGTACTTGGAAGCCTCCTTGAAGTCACCTTCACGGTACTTGGCCTCGGCCAGCCACAGGCGGCTCTCGTTGAGAGCGGTCTTGTCGTAGTTACCCACGGCGATGGCCTGCTTGAAGTACTGGTCGGCCTCCTTATTGCGGTTGTTGGCCATGGCCTGCACACCCATGTTGTAGAGGATGCGCTGCTTGGCCTTGAGCACCTTGGTGCCCGGCTTGTTGATGCGGTTGATGCTAGTGAGGGCGCGCTGGTAGTCGGTGGTGCCCATGTAGGCATCGACCAGGTAGTCCTCCACATTATCCTTATAACGCGAGTTGGGATACTCGTTGATAAAGTTCTCGAACAGGTCCACACTCTTGTCAAACGGTGTGCGTGCGCCCTTGCTCACGCCGACGGCATAGTTGTAGTAGGCCGTCTCCCTGACGCCCTTGTCACAATCCATCATGGCTGCCTGCTGGAAGGCCATGTTGGCACCGTTCAGGTCGTTGAGCTGCCGCTTGGCCTGTCCCATGTACAGATAGGCGCTCTGGGCCAGGGCATCGCTGCCGTCGGTCACATGCAGCATGTTGTCGACCACGGCCTGGTAGTTGCCGTCGCGGTAGTCGAGCACGCCCATGGTGTAGGCAGCGGTGCGGTAAGGCTCACCCTCGGGGTTGTCCAGGTAGCGACGCAGGTAGGTGCGCGCCTGGCGGTCGTTGCCCAGATGGTAGTAGCTCTCGCCCACGATGCGGTTGAGCTCGGCGTCAAAGTAGTCGTTGCCATGCTGGTCAAGCAGAGCCGTGCCGGCGGCAATCACGTCGTTATAGTGTTTCTTGTTATACTCAATCTGGGTGAGGTAGTACTGTGACTGATAGCCCAGCTCGGAGCCCTCGGGGATGCGGCTGAACTTCTCGATGGCCTCGTCGTAGTCGCCCTGGGCATAGTCCAGATAAGCCTTGTAGAACTCGCTGGCGCCGGCATAGCGCGCGCTGCGGTCCAGCTCGTTGTACTGGCGCTCGGCCTCATGGTAGTTGCCCAGTCGCAGGTTACAGTAGGCGCGGCGGTATTCCAGGTCCTCATCGCTGTTGAGGTCGAGCGCGCGGTTGCGCACGAGCGAATAGCTGAACAGGGCACTCTCCCACTGGCCGCGATAGAAGTAGTAGTTACCGATCTTCATCTGGGCCTCCACGGCCTTGGTCGAAGCGGGATACTGATCGATGAAGCGCTGCAGAGCCATCAGGCTGCCGTCGTCGCCCCGCTCAAAACGGCTCAGAGCGATGTAATAGTCGGCCTGCTCACGCATCGAGGCGTCGGCGGGCAGCTGCTTCATGTGCTCGAGCTGGTCGATGGCACCCACATAGTTGTGCGATTCATACATCTGCTTGCCGCGCTCGAGATAGCCGGCGGCCTCACTCGACATCACGCCAGGCTGTGCCATGGCCACCATGGGTGCGGCCACAAGCACCGAGAATAAGATTTTTTTCATCTTCTCCATTATGTCATTATTTAGTTATTTACTTGATAATTAGCGC
The DNA here is from genome assembly GCA_900318535.1 of uncultured Prevotellaceae bacterium. Taxonomy (GTDB): domain Bacteria; phylum Bacteroidota; class Bacteroidia; order Bacteroidales; family Muribaculaceae; genus Sodaliphilus. The sequence goes on from ONKU01000007.1 coordinate 92,403, forward strand.
CCACGACTAGGGCACAGATTGCCGTTCACATCAATATTAACTGCAAATTTAACAATAAATTGCCAATCAGCGCTTAACGCGGGTCTAAAATAATGCTAAAAATACATAATGCATGCACAGGCCCGCGATTTGGGACGGCACGAGAGCGGCACTGCGTACCGGGTCCCCGATTTGGGCTCCGGAGAAGAAAAAGCGAGAAAAAACGACAACTTTTTTGCTGGTATGCAAAAAATAACTACCTTTGCGTGTTTATTTGGCGAAATGCCCTAAAAAAGAGAGAAATAACGTAATATAAATAATTGTAAATGGCTACATTAGAGAAAATTAGGCAGAGGAAGAAGATCCTCGCCATCGTAATCGGTGCCGCCTTGCTTGCATTCATTATCGAGGTTGGAATCGAGGCCATCGGCCGTTCCGGTGGCAACAGCGCAGCCGCAAAAGTCGGCAATGAGAAAATTGACATTATGGCATTCCAGCGTCGTGTTGAGCAGGAGGCCGCCAATGATCAGCAGAACAACCAGCAGACCGATCCCGCCCTGCGTCAGCAGCAGGTGCTGGACGAGATGATCAACGAGAAGCTCCTTGAGCAGGAGTATGAGAAGTTGGGCATCTTCGTCAGCGACAAGGAGATCAGTGAGCTGATGATTGGCAAGAATCCCGCTCCTCCCGTGGTACAGTTTGCCCAGCAGGTAGGCGCCAAGTCGCCCGCCGAGCTGTATGACTTCATCATGAACCCCGGCAAACAGGGTGTTCAGGAGTCGCAAGTGGCAGAACTGCGCAACGAGTGGAACAAGCTGAAAGATGACATCACCAAGCGATACAGGTTCGCCAAGCTGCAGAACCTGATGGCCGGTTGCATCCAGCCCAATGACCTGGACCTGGCCCAGATCCAGAACGACGAGTCGATGACCAACGTCATCACTTTCGCCAAGAAGGACTATGCATCGCTGCCCGATGACAAATATCCCGTTAGCGACGAGGAGCTGAAGGCTGAGTGGGAGAAGCTCAAACCCATGTTCAAGACCGAAGAGGAGACCCGCGTGATTCACTACATCGCCGTGAACATCGATCCCAGCCAGGAGGACATCGTTGCTGCCAAGAAGATCGCCGATGCCGCTTACATCGCCCTGCAGAAGGGTCGTGGCGTTGATTCGGTACGCCTGTTGGGAACCGTCCAGATCGACACCGCCAAGATGGTGCAGAAGGACATGCCCGCCAAGGTGCGTGACTTCTTTGCCAACGCTACTGTGGGCACCACCCGCCGCGACACCACCACCGGTGAGACCCGCCACGTGATGTACAAGCTCATCAACAAGGAGGTGAGCCTCGACTCGGTAGAGCTGAGCTACGTGATTGCACAGGGTGACGCCAAGTTCCAGAAGAGCATCCTCGATCAGCTCAACGCAGGCAAGAGCCTGGACGAGCTCAAGAAGGCCAATGCCCAGAAGGTGGACGGCAAGCTCAAAGAGTGGCAGCGCATCTTCAACGCTCCCGACTCGATGAGGGCCAAGATTGCCAACGCCGGTGAAGGTTACTTCGTTTACAACAGCGGTGAGCAGGGCGCTACCCTGATGAAGGTGGAGAGCAAGAAGGCCGCCAAGACTTTCTACACGCTCGCTACCATCAGCTATGACGCTTATGCCAGCACCAAGACCAGCGACGGCCTGCGCGACAAGCTTCAGGACTTCCTGAACAAGAACAAGACCGCCAAGGCCTTTGAGGAGAATGCCGCTAAGGCCGGTTACAACGCCGTTGAGATGATGATCAGCCCGAGCACCGCTCAGCTGGGTCTGGGTATGTACGGCCAGGGCGCCATCAAGGATAGCCGCAAGGCCATTAAGTGGGCGTTTGACAACAAGAAGGATATGGTATCGCCCATCTTCAGCGACAACAACGACGTGCTCGTTGCCGTTGCCCTCGACGACATCTATGCCGACGGTTACCTGCCCTACAACTTCACTCAGGGCAAGGAAATGCTGACCAAGCGCGTGCGCAACAGCAAGAAGGGTGACGCCTTGATGAAGCAGTATCAGGGCAAGGCCAAGGATCTGAACGGTTATGCCGCAGCCATGGGTTCGCAGATTGACACCGTGAACATCGTGTTTGCCGCCAACGGCGATCCCAAGCTGGGTAGCGAGCCCGGCCTGATCGGTCGCATGGCAGCCGCCAAGCAGGGTTCCCTGCAGGGTCCTTGGAAGGGCGAGAACGCCGTGTTTGTTTACCAGGTTGTAAAGCAGGAGAAGTCCAACTACAATCCCAGCAAGGAAGAGTTGAAGAGCCGCTATGCACAGAGCCGCGGTAACCAGGTATTTGCCAATGGCCGCACCATCTACAACATCCTGTCCAAGGCTACCAAGGTGAAGAAACGCCTGATCGACTTCTATTGATACCAATAGACGCGACAGCATCATCAAGTCCCGCCGGCTCCTGCCAGCGGGACTTGTTTTTAGGGTGAAAATGCATTTTTATCGCGTCAAGGACAGCACAATTCAAAAAAATAGCCTATCTTTGGAGGTTAAACCAAAACATCACCTTTTTTCATGTCAACAGTTAACGAGCGACAAGAGGAAATCATCGAGGAATTTGAGGGTCTGGACGACTGGATGGACCGTTATGCGGTCATCATCGACATGGGCAACGCCATGCCCGCGCTGGACGAGCAGTACAAGACGGCCGACAACCTGATTGACGGCTGCCAGAGCCGAGTGTGGCTGCAGGCCGACTGCATCGACGGCAAGATGCGCCTGCAGGCCGACAGCGACGCCATCATCGTCAAGGGCATCATTTCGATGCTGGTGCGCGTGCTCGACGGCGCCACACCCCAGGAGGTGCTCGACGCCGACCTGTACTTCATCGAGCGAATCGGGTTGAGGGAACATCTCTCCCCCACCCGCAGCAATGGCCTGCTGGCCATGGTGAAGCAGATCCGCGCCTATGCCATCGCCTACCAGGCACGTGAGCACTCGGGCTGTTGAAACGACGACAACACATTATAATATTAATATATTAACCAAAAACCTAACAAATTATGTTTAAAAACCATCCCAAGGGGTTAATCCCCGCCGCGTTGAGCAACATGGGCGAGCGCTTCGGCTACTACATCATGAACGCCGTGCTGCTGCTGTTCCTGTGCTCCAAATTCGGTCTTGACGAGGGCACATCGGGCGCTATCTACAGCGTCTTCTATGCCGGTATCTACGTTTTGAGTCTTGTCGGCGGTTTCATTGCCGACCGCACCCAGAACTACAAGGGTACCATCCAGTGGGGTCTCGTGATCATGGCTGCTGGCTACGTGCTGCTTTCTATCCCCGTTGTCCACTCGGCCGGCAACCACATGTGGCTGCTCGTGTTCACCTGCGTGGCACTGTTCCTGATTGCCTTCGGTAACGGTCTTTTCAAGGGCAACCTGCAGGCTATCGTAGGCCAGATGTATGACAACATGGAGGCCGATGCCGTTGCTGCCGGCAAGAGCGAGGAAGAGATCAAGTCGATCAAAGATCGCCGCGACTCTGGTTTCCAGATTTTCTACGTGTTCATCAACATCGGTGGTCTGATTGCCCCGTTCGTTGCCCCGTTGCTGCGCCAGTGGTGGCTCGGCGTCAAGGGTATGGTGTATGATGCAGGTCTTCCCGCATTGTGCCACCAGTACCTGAAAGAAGGTGCCAATATGGCCGGCGAACAGATGACCAACCTCACCGCACTGATGGAGAAGGTGAACCAGGGTGGCCTGGACATGACCGACATGACTGCCGCCTGCAACAGCTATCTTGAGGTGTTCAACACTGGTGTGCACTACAGCTTCATTGCGTCGGTAATCGCCATGTTCATCTCTCTGTTTATCTTCATTGCCTTTAAGAAAATCTTCCCGACTCCCGCCAAGAAGGAGGCCGCTGCCGTCGAGCAGTACACTGCCGAGGAGAAGCGCGCCATGGCCAAGGAAATCAAGCAGCGCATGGCTGCCTTGTTCGCAGTGCTGGGCGTTTGCGTATTCTTCTGGTTGTCGTTCCACCAGAATGGTCAGTCGCTGTCGGTATTTGCTCGTGACTATGTCATCACCGACAAGATTGCTCCCGAGATCTGGCAAGCAGTGAACCCGTTCTTCGTGATTGTGCTCACCCCGATCATCATGGCTATCTTTGCCGCTCTGGCCAGGAAAGGAAAAGCGATTTCCACTCCTCGCAAGATTGTCATCGGTATGGCTATCACGGGTCTGGCTTACCTGTTCCTTGTCCTGCTGAGCATGGCTTACGACTATCCCAATGGTGAGACCTTCCGTGCTCTGGGCATTGACCAGCAAGCATCCATGAAGTCGCAGTGGTGGGTACTCATTGCCACCTACTTCTTCCTGACTGTAGCCGAGCTGTTCATTTCGCCGCTGGGTCTGTCGTTCGTTTCCAAGATTGCTCCCAAGCACCTGCAGGGTATCTGCCAGGGCTTGTGGCTGGGTGCTACCGCACTGGGCAACCTGTTCATCTGGATTGGCCCGGTTATGCTCAACAAGATGCCCAAGCTGTGGATGTGCTGGGCCGTCTTCCTGGTTATCTGCCTCATCGCCATGGGTGTGATGTGGGGCATGGTAAGCTGGCTGGAGCGTGTCACCGGCGAGAAGCAGTAATTCCCGAGCAACACATTATTTATAACTGATAAAAGGATCTAGAAGATCTAGAATGTCTAGGTTTTCTAGATCCTTTAGCAAAAAGGACAACACTATGTTTGAAAACCAACCAAAAGGACTTTTCGCGTTGGCACTGGCCAACACGGGCGAGCGCTTCGGCTACTACACGATGATTGCCGTGTTTGCGCTGTTCCTGAGGTCAAACTTCGGTTTCGACCCTAAATGGGCAGGGGAGATCTATGGCGATTTCCTCATGCTCGTCTATTTTCTCCCGATCGTCGGCGGTTACCTTGCCGACAAGTTCGGCTACGGCAAGATGGTGACCATCGGTATCATCATCATGTTCCTGGGCTACCTGCTGCTGTCTGTTCCCCTGGGCGGGCAGACCGTCGCCATCGTTTCCATGCTGGCTGCCCTGCTGCTCATCAGTTTGGGCACAGGCCTGTTCAAGGGCAACCTGCAGGTGATGGTGGGCAACCTGTATGACGACCCGCGTTACACCAACCAGCGCGATGCCGGCTTCTCGCTGTTCTACATGGCCATCAACATCGGTGCCCTGTTCGCGCCGACCGCTGCCGTGAAGATCACCGAGTATGCCCAGACGCATCTGGGCTACACCGCTCCCGGCGAGGCCTATCACTTCGCCTTCATGGTGGCCTGTGCGTCGCTGGTGCTCTCGATTGCTATCTATTACCTGACGCGCAGCACCTTCCGCCATACCGAGGAGACTGGCAAAAAGGCCAGCAAGGACGCTGCCGTATCCAATGAGCCCGAACTGAGCAAGGAGGAGACCAAGGCTCGCATTGTGGCGCTGCTGCTCGTGTTCGCAGTGGTTATCTTCTTCTGGATGGCGTTCCACCAGAACGGTCTGTCGCTGACCTACTTTGCCGACGAATTCACCGCCAAAACCGCCTCGGGCGTGCACACCATGCCGTTTGACGTGATCAACCTGGTGATGCTCATCCTGATTGTGTATGCCGGCTTCTCTTTCTTCGAGAGCAAGACGGGCAAGGGCAAGGGTATCTCGGCTGCCATCATCCTTGGCGCACTGGCCGTGCTGGGTTACAAGTATACCCGCGCAACGGGCACCATCGACATCTCGGCCCCGATTTTCCAGCAGTTCAACCCGTTCTATGTGGTAGCATTGACCCCTGTGTCGATGGCCATCTTCACCTATCTGGCCAACAAGGGCAAAGAGCCCTCGGCACCGCGCAAGATTGCCTACGGTATGCTCGTGGCCGGTGCAGCGTTCTTCATCATGCTGTTCGCTTCCCAGGGCTTGAACACGCCCAACGAGCAAGCCGCACTTGCCGAGAGTGGCCAACTTGGAGCACTCGTATCGCCCTACTGGCTGATTTCTACCTACCTGGTACTGACCTTCGGTGAGCTGCTGCTCTCGCCCATGGGCATTTCGTTCGTCAGCAAGGTGGCACCTCCCAAGTACAAGGGCCTGATGATGGGTGGCTGGTTTGGTGCCACCGCCATCGGCAACAAGCTGGTGAGCGTGGGCGGTTATCTGTGGGGTGACCTGCCCCTGTGGGTGGTATGGACCGTGTTCATTGCCGTGTGCCTCGCCGCCGCTGTCTTCATGTTCGCCATGATGAAGCGCCTGGAGAAAGTGGCCAAGTAACCACAGCCCTCACTGCGAGCCGGAGGCTCGCAATACGTTGACAAAGAGCCTTGCAAAAATCCGCAAATTTTGTGGATTTTTGTAGGGCTCTTTTGAGGTATTATTGCTAATTTTGTAAGTTGAAAAGAAGTATAACCATTAACAGCAGAATATCACTATGACAAAATTAGTTGACAGATTTTTGAAGTATGTGAAGTTCGACACCCAGAGTGACGAGCTCACCAACCTGACGCCGTCCACGCCCGGCCAGATGGTGTTTGCCAAGGAGCTGGAGAAGGAATTGCATGCCATGGGCCTGAGTGACATCTCACTCGACGACAACGGCTATCTGTTCGCCACCCTGCCCGCCAACACCGACAAGGCCGTGCCCACCATCGGCTTCATCGCCCACATGGACACGGCTCCCGACATGAGCGGCCACGACGTGAAACCCCGCATCGTGAAATATGAAGGCGCTCCCATCGTCCTGAGCGAGGAGCCCCGCATCGTGCTCGACCCGGCACAGTTCCCCGAGATGAACGACTATGTGGGCCAGGAATTCATCGTCACCAGCGGCGACACGCTGCTTGGCGCCGACGACAAGGCCGGCATCGCCGAAATCCTGAGCGCCGTTGAATGGCTGCAGGAACACCCCGAGGTAAAACACGGCAAAATCCGCGTGGGCTTCAACCCTGACGAGGAAATCGGCTTGGGCGCACACCACTTTGACGTTGAGAAATTCGGCTGCGACTGGGCATACACCATGGACGGTGGCGCCGTTGGCGAGCTGGAGTATGAGAACTTCAACGCTGCCAGTGCCAAAATTACGTTCAAGGGCCTGAACGTCCATCCCGGAGCCGCCAAGCACAAGATGCTGAACTCAATGCGCGTCGCCTTGCAGTTCGCAACTATGCTGCCGCGCTGGGAGACGCCCGAACACACCGAAGGCTATGAGGGATTTTACCACCTCATCAGCATGCAGGGTAGCGTGGAGCAGACCACGTTGAGCTACATCATCCGCGACCATGACCGTGCCCGCTTCGAGAGCCGCAAACGCGAAATTGAGCACCTGTGCCGCAAAATCAACTGCGAGTTCCCCGACTGCGCCAGCTGCGAAATCAAGGACCAGTACTACAACATGCGCGAGAAGATTGAGCCGGTGATGAACATCATCGAAATCGCCAAGCAGGCCATGGAGAACGCCGGCGTGACGCCCAAGGTGCAGCCCATCCGCGGCGGCACGGACGGCGCCCAACTGTCGTTCAAGAACCTGCCCTGCCCCAACATCTTTGCCGGCGGCATGAACATGCACGGCCGCTTCGAGTACGTGCCCATCCCCTCGATGGAAAAGGCGATGAACACCATCATCGAGATCTGCAAAATCGTGGCAGAGTAAAGGCTCGTTGACATCTTTCTAGCAACCTCATCATTAAGGACCTTAGTAGCTTAAGGTCCTTAATGTTTTCGCATAAAGGCAAAAAACAGCCAATAAATTTGGCTGGTAGCGAAATTTGCTATACCTTTGCACCGCTTTTTGGGAGATTCGCTAGCTCAGCAGGTAGAGCACATCCCTTTTAAGGATGGGGTCGTGGGTTCGAGCCCCACGCGAATCACTCATCGGGAACGCAGTCCGTAAGGGCTGCGTTTTTGTTTTGATTCATGGCAGAGAGAACATAGAAGAGGGCTCCGGCAGCACAAAACCTGCCGGAGCCCTCTTTTGCCGTATTGTCCTCTATTTCAATGGAATTTTATCAGTTCTTCAAGATGATGTCGATAACCGTATTCACGTCGGCGATGTTGACCTCATAGTCATCGTTGACGTAGGCGCGACCCAGGTAAGTGCTAGGATCGGTATAGCCCAGGATTACATCGATCAGACAGTTCACATCGGCGATATTGACCTCACCGTCACCATTAACGTCTCCATCGATGCGGGGGACGAAAACAAACTCATCGAGGTAAGCCATGCGGCGACGGATCCAGTCCTCGACATAGTCCATCTCAGTACTCAAGTTAAGCTCTTTACCAGCAATGTCTGAGTCACCGCTCCAGCGTGCCTCTTCACGTGCGGCAGCGCCAGACTGTTGCAGCTCGTCGATAGCGGTGCGGAAACGGTTCACGAGACTGTCGGTATTGAGGTAAGTCTCGCGCAACGCACGATAACGGGCCAGCAATTCATTATAGTACCACTTAACCTCAAACATATCGGCCATGGGCACGTGACTGATCCAACCGGAGGGGTAACGTTCAGGGCTAACCATGTCAGGAATATTTACATCGGGCGCATAATTCTGGCCAAGGCTAATGTCAAGATCCCAGGGAACCATTGTAATGCGGGTGTTCTTGCGGAAGTCCTGCACTGCATAGTAGATATTGGTGCACTCGTTGTCTAGAGCCTGAAGGGCAACGATGAAGATGTAATAATCTTGCAAGACGGGCAAGTCGAAGTAGTAGCTCATGCTATCGCGTAACGCGAAATTGGTGTCGGCACGGTTGGCAAACCATACTGCATTATACAATGAGCGCCAATGATAGGCATAGATTTCACTGTAGTCAGGGTATTTGATTTGGAAGCCATCCCATGACGTTACACCGGTAGAAACCATTGGGTTACTCATATTCACCGTGGTTGTCCATCTGTCAGCTTTCCATAATACACCATGTATCGTCACCCTGTTCTTATCATCAACGTCGTAACGCTGAATTTTCAACTGCTTGCGGTCGATGGGCTCACACATGTTGTAGATGCCCATATATGCGCCGTTGAGCAGCACCTCGACCATGTGGCCGCGTGAACCATTACGCACGTTAGCGATGGAGTCGGCATACCAGGGCTTACGGGCCATGTCGAGCCACAAGTCAGAGTTGATGCGGTTGCGGATGCGCAGGAAGTCTACCTGTCCAGCATCAAGGATCCAGCTGTTATCGTTACGCAGTCCAAAGAAGCGGTGGTTCTGCTTAGTAGTATCTTCCTCGTTCAAGAACTTGATGTGGTAATTGCGTTTGTGACGGCCATCAACATTAGTAGCGCCACCACGCCACTTCACCTTGGCAAACAGGGGCTCGGCGTAAGCTGAATCAGGTTCGCTGACGGTTACGTAGCCATTGGTGTAGTTATTACCAAACGTTCCCGACAGCTCCACAACGGGCAGCCATGTAAAGGTGATATTGCCAATGATAAGGCCGTTGCCCGTCATGGCCACGACGGGATACTGCTTACCTCCCTCAATGCCGGTGAACACATACGAATCGCCGCTTTGCAACTCGCTGTCCTCGATGAAAAGGCTGACGATAGGCTCATCGAAGCTGACAACAGCCTCCAAGTCACTACCGAACAATGATTGCGGAATGCTGCACAGCCAGGTGTTGTTGAGCGTATCCAGAGGAGCGCGGTGCCCGCCGATGTTTAATGATTGTCCCCATGAGGCCATAGCAGTCAGCAGGATTGCCAGGACCGAAAGAAACTGCTTTTTCTTCATTTCTAATAAAACCTTCTTAAATATGATAGTTGTTCAAAATTCGCTGCAAAGATAGTAAAAAAGTTGATGAGCAAGCTAAAATTCCTGAAATGATATGCTCATGGTGCGCCGATAACTGCTGTACCCCGGCATTTTCCCCACCATTTACAATGACGTTGAGGCATCTCTTGCCAGGGCCCGAAAAATAATTCCACAGATTTTTCTTTTTTTTGTTTCTTATCCGCTAAAAAACAAGTAACTTTGCTCTCTCTTATCACTCAACTTGAAAATCACTCGATAGCAATGAAGATATTTACCAACGATGGACTGCGTCGCATTGGCGACCGTACTGTGGAAAAAGAGGACATGACGATGCTCGACCTGATCGAAAGGGCCGCATCGGCTGTGTCCTACGAACTCATATCGCGCTGGAGGACGTCCAAGCGCTTCGTCTTCTTTGCCGGCCCTGGTGACAATGGTGCCGATACGCTGGCTGTTGCCCGCATGATGTATGAACAGGGTTATCGTCCCGAGGTCTATCTGTTCAACATCAAATCCGCCCAATTGTCCCCGTGCTGCCTGGCCAACCGCGACCGCCTGCTGCAGACCGCAGGCGATGACATCGACTTCATCGAAGTCATCCAGAACTTCTCGCCTCCCGAACTCGACGAGAACGACGTGGTGGTTGACGGCCTTTTCGGCAACGGGCTGCGCACCCCGCTCAAGGGCGGATACACGGCACTGGTGCAGTACATCAACAGCAGTGGGGCCTATGTGGTGTCGATTGACATCCCGTCGGGCATGTTTGGCGAGTGGAACGTTGGCAACGACCGCCGCAACATCATCAAGGCCAACCTGACGCTGACCTACCAGAGCAAGCGCTTGGCCTTCTATTTCTCAGAGAATGCCGACTTTGTGGGCGAATGCAAGGTACTGGACATCGAGCTGGACAGGGAAAGCATAGACCGCACGCCCACCGACTTCTACCTTATCGAACGTGACGATGTGCATGAAGTGATGCGGCCGCGCAATCCATTCATCAACAAGTATGACAACGGTACGCTCTTGCTGATAGCCGGAAGCTACGGCATGATGGGTGCCGCCGTGCTCGCTGCACGCGGAGCGCTGCGCGCCGGTGCGGGGCTGGTGACAGTTCATGCGCCGCGTTGCGGTTACCAAGTGCTGCAGACCGCCGTCCCCGAGGCCCTTTTCGAGCCAGACCGCAACGAGCTGATGACCGAGTCCATTGACTTGCGCCACACCTATAGCGTTGTCGCACTGGGTCCCGGCATGGGTGTCCACGACGAGACGCTGGAAGCCGTGCACCACTTCATCATGAACTTCAAGCGTCCTTGCCTGATTGACGCCGATGCGCTCAACTGCATCGCACATCGCCCCATGCTGCTCAAGAGCATTCCTCAGCGCTCCATCATCACCCCTCATGCGATTGAGTTTGACCGCCTCTTTGGCGAGCATAACACCGACGAGGAACGTCTGAAAAAGGCCATCGACGTGTCCAAACTCTACAGCATCACTATCGTGCTGAAGGGCCATTACACCATGACCGTGCGGCCCGACAGCAAAGTCTATGTCAACAGCAGCGGCAACCCGGGAATGGCCACTCCAGGCAGCGGCGACGTGCTGACAGGTGTCATCGCCTCGCTCATCGCCCAGAACTATTCGCCCGACTGGTCAGTCGTGCTGGGAGTGTACCTGCATGGACTGGCAGGTGACCTGGCCGCCCAGGTTCACGGCACCTACGGCATGGTGGCCAGCGACATCGTCGACAACCTGGGCAAAGCCATTATCGAAGTGATGAAGTGACCAAGAGGGGGTATCGTACCCACTTCAAGAAAACACGATGGGCTGGCAGTCATAGATTGCCAGCCCATCGTTATCAGTACCTGAAGTGGGACTTGAACCCACACGGCCGCAATGGCCAAGGGATTTTAAGTCCCTCGTGTCTACCGATTCCACCATTCAGGCATGCGGTGCGGATAATTCGGGTGCAAAGATACTACTTTCTGGGAATATCCGTGCTTTTTCCGTCATTTTTTTGGTCAAATCCGTCTTTGACCAAATCCAACAGGCACACATCCTCGGTCGATGCCTGCTGGATAAAGCGCTGCTTGTCAACCCGCTCAAAGAGTTTTCCAAAGCTGTCATCCGTCTTGGCGATGAACTGGCTCTCACCCGTTTCGGCAAGCGCATTGGCCACTTTGTTGACGGTCAAATCGTCGGGGTCACAGGCAGGATGATAAGCGATGTCTCCGTCCTCCTTGTCCCCGTCATTCTTGCCGGTGACTGCAATGATCAACCCGGCGCGCTGTAAACGGGTCAGCAACCTGTCGGCCAGCACAAGGGGAATGTCATATTTGAGAATCAGCTCGTTGCGGGTGAGTGCCGGCAGACGATGCTTGAAACGGTAAGTCACAAGAGCGGTCACCGCAACAGCCAAGTGATAGCCATAGGTCGGGGAGATACCCTCGACCTTCTCGCGGTGGGCAAAACTGTCAAAGTTCTGCCACGAGTAGGTGAGCACGACGCCCGAGAGGGCGATGAGCCACGACAGCTGCATCCACACCAGCATCAAGGGCAAGAAAGCGAAACTGCCGTAGATGGCATTATACTTGGACACATAGACCTGTCCGCTCACAAACAGCCACTGCACCACATGGAACAACGAGCCGCACAAGATGCCGGCAAACAGGGCCGACAAAAATCGCACCTTGGTGTTAGGCACCAGATAGTAGGCAGCGGTGAACACGAGCCACGAGATGATGATAGGGATAAATGAGAGCAGCCGCTGCATCACGGGCGAGAGAGGGTTACCCTCGAACACATGCTGCACCGCATCACTCATAAAGATGGAGATGCCTGCCGAGCACACCATGAGCACCGGCAGGAGCATAAACAAAGCCGAATAGTCGGTGATTTTGCGCTGCAGGGAGCGCTTGGTGGCTACGCCCCACACGTGGTTAAAACTGTCCTCCACACTGCTCATGAGAGAGATGAGCGTCCACAACAGGAAAACGATACCGATGCCGATGAAGATGCCCTGCGAAGCATGCGCCAGATAGTTATCGACATATTCCAGCGCGTTTTCCAACGCATGGCGCTGAGCGGGGAAATACTTGAAAAGCTCGCTCTGCAACAGGTTCTGGAAGCCGAAGCCACGGGCAATGGCAAACAACAACGCCAGCGCCGGCACGATGGCCAGCACTGTCCTGTAGGTGAGGGCACAGGCCTGAGTCTGCAGGTCGCGGTCCATGAATGAGCGCACACTCAGGTTAATGACCTTCAGGGCCTTAACCGACCACAGGTTGCGCGTGTCATTCCACACGCCACTGATGCAGTAGCGTAGGTTACGGTTGATGCGTTGCCACAGGCTTTCGTGCCTATCCTCCATAGGAAAGGAAGATCACAGGTTGTCCAGCTCTTTTCTGATCTGATCAAAGATGCCGTCGATAGTGCCCATACCATTGATGGCAAGGTACTTGCCCTGCTCCTCGTAATAGGCCTTCAACGGTGAGGTCTGATTGTAGTACACCTCCAGACGCTTGCGGGCGGTTTCCTCGTTGTCATCGGCACGGCCACTCAACTGGCCACGCAGCAGGATGCGTTTGATGAGCTCCTCGTCGGGAACCTCAAGGCCCACTACCGCGTCGATGCGGGTGCCGCGGTCGGCGAGCAACTGCTCCAGAGCCTCGGCCTGCGGGATGGTACGGGGATAGCCGTCAAAGATGACGCCATCGGCAGTCTTGTCCTTATTCTCGTCAAGCACCTGGGCCAGCAGGTCGATGATGAGCTCGTCGGGGACGAGTTGTCCCTGATCGATATAGCCCTTGGCCACCTTGCCCAGCTCAGTGCCGCGACGCATGTTGTCGCGCAGCACGTCACCCGTTGAAATGTGGAACAGATGGTACTTGTCGATGATCTTATCGCTTTGGGTGCCTTTGCCCGAACCGGGTGCACCAAATATTACAATATTAAGCATAGTATATCTAATGAATGTTGGCTTATTATACTGATTATTCTGACTTATTTCTCCTTCAAGACGTAGATATCAGGCAGGTTGCGTGCCAAGCCGTCCAGGTCCAGGCCATAGCCCAGAATAAACTTGCTGGGAATCTCAAATCCCACATACTCTGGACCCTTGCCCATGGTGAGTGAACCAGGCTTGAAGAGCAAGGACACCATCTTCACCGACTTGGCATTGTGCTTGGCCAGTTCATTGCGCAACTGGGTTGCGGTCACGCCGCTGTCGATGATATCCTCGACAATGAGCACATTACGGCCATCAATGTCCTCGGTGAGGCCCATGATCTGCTTGACCGAGCCCGTCGATTCCATGCCCTCATAGGACTTGAAACGGATAAAAGTGATCTCGGCATCCTGCAGGTCACACGCCCTGAACAGATCGGCAGCAAAAATAAACGCTCCGTTCAGAACACAAAGGAAAAGGACGTTCTCATTGGCATAGTCACGCTTGATTTCCTGGGCAAGGCGGTGCACTTGCTTGGCAATCTCTTCACGTCTGATGTAAGGCTCAAACGTCAAACCCTGATAAGTTACTTCTTCCATAACAATAAAAAATAGGCCACAAAATTAACAAAGATTCTCGGGCCACACAACATTTACACCATTTTATATTGAAATGAATGGCAGAATTGGTAAATTGGTTAAAATGTGTTAAAAATCACCACAAAGCCTTGGCTGGTTCAAAATTTGCATATATCTTTGCGATATCATTTTGATATCATTTTAAACAAAACTAAATATTAACTTTTCAACTTTTATCTATTATGGAAACTAAGGAATTTAATTTCAAAGGCTTGACAGTGAACGGTTTTGTAATGTTGTTCATCGTCATCTTGTTGCCGATTCTCGCCATTTGGGGAATTTATCGTAGTGTCATCCTGTTTGACATGCCCAACCACGGCTGGCAGCCCACCGCACTGCTCATCGCGAGCCTGTTGTTCATCATCTGCACCTTAATCCTCTTGGGCGGATTTCTCATGCTGGAACCCAACACCGCAAGGGTAACCACATGGTTCGGCAAGTACAGCGGCACATTCACGCGCACCGGCTTCTATTGGATCAACCCCTTCTATGGCACTAAGAAAGTGTCGCTGCGTGCCCGCAACCTGGATGCCGAGCCCATCAAGGTCAACGACAAGGTGGGTAACCCCGTGATGATCGGCCTGGTTATGGTGTGGAGACTGAAAGACACCTATAAAGCCTTGTTCGAAGTGGATTCACAGACTATGGCCTCGTCCGACGGCACAATGAACGGTAACGCCAAGGGACTGATGAGAGCTTTGGAGAACTTCGTGAGCGTACAGAGTTACGCCGCCTTGAGGCAGGTAGCCGGCCAATATGCCTATGACGACAACGACGAGAACACCAAGGAACTGACCCTGCGTTCGGGTGGTGACGAGATCAACGAGCAACTCGAGGACAAACTCAACGAACGCCTGTCACTGGCCGGCATCGAGGTAGTCGAGGCCCGCATCAACTACCTGGCCTATGCCCCCGAAATCGCTGCCGTGATGCTGCGCCGCCAGCAGGCCAGCGCCATCATCACCGCCCGCGAGAAGATCGTTGAGGGAGCCGTGAGCATGGTGAAGATGGCTCTTGATAAACTCTCGGCTGACGATATTGTCGAGCTCGACGAGGACAAAAAGGCCACTATGGTGAGCAACCTTTTGGTTGTCCTGTGCGCCGACGAGTCGGCCCAGCCTGTGGTTAACACCGGCACACTCAACATGTAATCCTGCGGGCCAATGCGAATTACGCGAATTGAACATATTTCGCTAAACATCTTATTCGTGCAATTAGTATCATTCGCGTAATTCGCAATAAAGTCCCGCCTAAAGAATCAGCAGACTATGGCAAAGAAAGCCACAAAGAGTTTCATCTTGCGTGTCGACAGCGACACGATGGATGCCATTGAAAAGTGGGCAGCCGACGAGTTCCGTTCCACCAACGGCCAGTTGCAGTGGATCATCACCGAGGCGCTGCGCAAGGCCCGCCGTCTGCCCAAAAAGAAACGTACCACCGAAAATACTGCCGATGACGATGAGCGCAATGAATAGAAAATACATGATTCTTGTCTTGGGCATTATTGACCTGCTCACTGTGGCCCTTATCATCGCACTGGCCGCGATGGACAAGATCAGTGAAACGACATTTTGGACGGTACTGATTGTTGCGTGCCTTGCTGCAACACCCTTGTTCTATCTGGTTGCCCATGGTATCACAGCAGGCATCAAGAGTCCTCAGGAACAAGCCGCCGAACTCGCCGATGACATCGATACCGACAACCTGAAATTGCCTCGCACAATCGAAACGACAGTATTCGAGGCCATCACTGTAGCAATCCTGATTGCTGCTGTAGTGGTGTGGTTTGCCACTCATTATGCAGGGCTTGATGGCCGGGGCATGGCAGGGTTTGTTATTCTTCCCACCTGGCTGCTTATCAGAGCCTATACCCCCAGGCCATCGTTCCTGTGGGGAGAGATGCACAACATCGAGCAAGTGCAGATTTCTACACGCCTCATGCGCATTCTGGCCGTGATGATTGCCATCGGAGGCCTGCTGCGGGCTTGCGTCTGGTTCTATACTCCAGTAATGGGGGATATCTGCAATGGCGTTACCCTCCTGACCTACATCGTGGGCCGCATTATACAAATCTTGGCTTGGAAAAAAGGATGAACCACTTAAAAAACAAATGAAAATGAAACAGTCCGATCAACAACAAGAAAAATTTGACATCAAGAAGATTAAAGTGGGCCGCACTATCGAAGGGACTATCCTGGAGGCCATTACCGTTATGCTCCTGATCGGCACATGGGTTATTGCCCTGGCTAAACATCAGTTCAGTGGAGGCATGCAAAACGAGTGGCTTCAAGTAGCTATGATAATCAGCATTGCTGCTATTGCGCTTCTGGTTGTCGCCTATTTCCCACGCTACATGAAGAACGCTCATCAGCTTAGCAATATTCGACAAGTTCTGATTTCTGTCCGTTCGTTACGCGTGCTGGCCGTTGAATTTGCGTTGATGATATTGTGCAATGCCATCGCGGGCGGCACGATGCTGGGGCAGCCTTTCTGGACCAGTATCGCACTGGCAGTTATTATCCTCACCTCCTTGATTTTCTACCTATTCATCATTAGGGCAAAAAAGAACGGAGAATGATACGATATCCCATTTGAGGTTTTTGCCTTGTTTTTTGAGCTATCTCGTTCACCCATGCAACTATGAATAAAAAAGTTGAACGATTTTGGCAACGATGGGGCGACACGGTCAGGTTCCTCTTGTGGGGCCTGACTGCGGCGTTGGTATGCTTTTTGCTATATCGGGTTATCGTGAACAACAACACTCCACATCTGGTGCCCATGAGCGAAGGCGCACGCGACAGTCTGATGACCGTCGGTGTGCCTCGCAGCATGAGCGACACGCTGGTGAGGTATGACGCGTTCGACGTGCACTTCAACAGCGAGCGCGGCATCGCCAACTGTGCCCTTTATGAGCTCGTTAACAACGAGCTATACGGAACAGTGGAACGCGGTAACGAGTTCATGGCTGACCCTAGCGTGAAGGGTTGCCCACTGCCCGAGGACTATGCCGGAAGCGGCTTTGACCGCGGCCATCTGGTGCCCGCAGGTGACCTGAAGTGGAACGGGACGGCGATGCGCCAGTCGTTCCTGATGACCAACGTCGGACCGATGCACAAAGCCCTGAACGAGGGCGGCTGGGCCAAGCTGGAGGAGAAAGTGCGCGAGTGGACGGCACGCGACAGCGCGCTGCTGGTGTTCACGGGACCGGTTGTTAGCGACGGCGACACAACTCTGGCCAGCGGACGCGTGAAGGCGCCGAGTGCCTACTACAAGGTGATTATGGCACCGTGCGTGAGGCCGATGCGGGTCATCGCGTTCATTTACCCCAACGGCCACAGCGGGGGACGCTTGCGGCAGTATGCCGTGAGTGTAGACGAGGTAGAACGTCGCACAGGGCTGGACTTCTTCCCCACCCTGCCGCCCGAGGAGCAGCAATGCCTGGAGTCGCCCGTCAATCTTGACGCATGGGTCAATTAGTTAATGGATATCAGATAATATATTAAGATGAAGCAGTTAGTGAAAATTTGGGTCTTGGTTTTTGTGATGGTGATGGGCGGCGCCTTGCCTCCGCAAGTGACAGGTAAAAACACCGTTACCAGCCAGTGGTGTGCCAAAGCCAAGAGCAAAAAGAAATCCAAGAAAAACAAAAAGAAGGACAAGAAAAACAAGAAAAAATCCAAGAAGTCCAATAAATCTTACATGGCCTCGCCGCTGGTGAGTTTGCCCACCATCGGCCAAACAACGACAACGGCGACTGTATCGGCCTCACACAACGCACTGATGGCAGTGGGCACCCCCAAAGGGATGTCCAACCAAGTGTTGAACTATAAAACCATCAGGGTGAACTATAACCCGACTTACAGGATCCCCAACTGCGTGGCCTACGAATTGACGGCTACCATGGTCGATATGGCCGATGCTCCAGGGCACGAGAACCGCAAGAGTTACAACTATGCCAAGGACAATAGCGTGAAATCATGCCCCGAGAACTGGGAATACCGCGGCAGCGGCTACAGCCGTGGCCACATGGCCCCTGCGATGGACATGCGTTGGGACAAAACTGCGATGTCGCAGTGCTTCTACATGACCAACATGTGCCCGCAGGACACCAAACTCAACAACGACCACTGGCGCGTGCTGGAAGAGAAAGTGCACCGCTGGGCCAAGCGCGACAAGCGCCTGATGGTCTATACCGGCCCCATCATGGGCAAGAATCCCAAGATGATTGGCAAGGACAAGCAGAACATCGCCGTCCCCGACGCCTTCTTCAAGGTCATTTATGCTCCCGAACAGGGCCGCGCCATAGCCTTCATCTACGAGAACAAACCCTGTCCCGGCAACATCAGCAAGTATGCCGTCACCGTCGCCGAGGTAGAGCGCCGCACCGGCCTCACCTTCTCCAGCGCCATACCCAAGCGCCAATGCAACATCGACGACTGGCAATAACGAACCACAAACCTTTAGCAAGGCTTTAGACTTACATCAATGCCCATCAATGCCCGCGAATGACCATCAATATTATTCATGATCATTCATGGGCATTTGTGGACATTCAGGTAAAAAGTTTTCCCATCGTGAGAGTATTATTCTCTTTTTCTTGATAGAGGATATTCTATCGCAAAAGTTGTTCCTGTTGTTCTTGATTTTTCAGTCGGGTTTCAGTAACTTTGCAGCGAGAAAAATCAATAGAGATGAAGAAGAAACAGAAAAGGAGCATCTATTATGTGCTGGCGGTGGTGTTGCTGGCACTTGCCGGCTATCATGGCTACCAGAAGAACGGGTTCTACAAGAGTGCCTATAACGAGGACCTGCCCGGCCAGGAGCAGACCAGCGACAAGCAGAGCGAGGGCAAGGAGTACCAGTCCACGGGCGATTTGTCACTGCTGGACGTGAAGCTACCCAAGGACCTAGAGAACCAGACGGTGCACTACAAGCACATCATCGTCTATTTCAACAAGGATTACCGCGTGCCCAACTGCGTGGCCTATGAGCTGACCAGCACCATGACGTCGATGGCCGACTCGCGTGAGGCCGAAAACCGCGCTGACTACAAGTTTGAGCGCGACTATGACGTGAAGGGCTGCCCCGACTGGTGGGACTACAAGGACAGCGGCTACACCCGCGGCCACATGGCGCCGGCGATGGACATGCGCTGGGACAAGACCGCGATGGCGCAGTGCTTCCTGATGACCAACATCTGCCCGCAAGTCGAGGAGATGAACGATGGCGAGTGGCGCCACGTCGAGGAAGCGGTGCACCGCTGGTCACGGACCGCCAAGCGGCTTATCATATTCACAGGCCCCATCTTCTCGGACAACATGGAGTACATCGGCAAGCATGACGACATCGCCGTGCCCGAGAGTTTCTTCAAAGTCATCTATGCACCCGAACTGAACCGTGCCATCGCCTTTGTGATGGAAAACAAGGGAATGCCCAACAGCTGGACCAACTATGCCACTACCATCGACAAGGTGGAAGAGCTGACGGGCTATGATTTCCTGTCCAAACTCGAGGACAAAGTGGAAAACGTCGTCGAGAGCAAAGAAAACATCAAAAACTGGCCCGCTTATTATCCACGCCGATGAATCCCATAGAATTAACCGGTCTCGCAGGTGACACCATCTGCGCCATCTCGACCCCGCAGGGCCGAGGCGGCATCGCTGTAGTCCGCATCAGCGGTCAGCAGGCGCTTGATATAGCACAACAACGCTGGCAGGGCAAGCCCCTGGCCGACATGGCAACGCATACCGTCCACCTGGGGCAGCTCACCGATACAGCGGGCGACATCCTCGATCAGGCGTTGCTCACCGTCTATCGTGCTCCTAACTCATTCACGGGCGAAGACGTGGTGGAGCTGGCTTGCCACGGCTCGACTTGGATCCAGCAACAGGTCATCCAGACACTGATTGATGCAGGCTGCCGCCATGCTACAGCAGGAGAATTCACGCGCCGCGCCTTTGCCAACGGACGCATGGACCTGTCACAGGCCGAAGCCGTCGCCGACGTCATCGAGGCGCAGTCCCGTGCCGCCCACCATGTGGCGATGAACCAGATGCGCGGCCGTTACAGTGACGAGCTGAAGAGCCTGCGCGACAAGCTGCTGCATTTTGTGGCTCTTATCGAGCTGGAACTTGATTTCAGCGAGGAAGACGTGACCTTTGCCGACCGCAGCGAGGTGACGGCCCTGGCACGCGACATCCATGCCGTGATTTCACGCCTGGCCGACAGTTATAGCGACGGCAACGCCATCCGCAACGGCATGCCCGTGGCCATCGTAGGACAGACCAATGCCGGTAAATCCACCCTGCTGAACGCCCTGCTGCGCGACGACCGCGCCCTGGTGAGCAACATCCACGGCACCACCCGCGACACCATCGAGGACACCGTGATGATGGGCGGCACGCTGTTCCGCTTCATCGACACGGCTGGCATCCGCCAGTCGAACGACGCCGTCGAGCGCATGGGCATTGAACGCACTTGGCAAGCCATTGACAAGGCCAACGTCGTGCTCTGGGTCGTTGACGTCACCAGCGCCGACACCAGCATGGCCCATGACATCCTGACCCGCTGCGAGGGCAAAGCCCTCATCGCCATACTCAACAAGACCGACCTCGACGACGATGTCGCCGCAAGAAGTGAGCTGAACGACCTGCTGCCCCAGGGCACACCGGTCGTGGCCATCAGCGCCAAGAGCGAGGAAGACATTGAGGCCCTCAGAAGTCTCATCGTCGAGACCGCCTCCCTGCCCGACGTGGACAGCGACGCCGTCATCGTCACCAACGCCCGCCATTACCAAGCCCTCACCCGCGCCCGCGACGCCATCGCCCGTGCCATCGGCGGCCTCGACAACGGCTTGAGCGGTGACCTGCTCGACCAAGACATCCGCGAATGCCTCCACTGGCTGGGCGAAATCACCGGCGAAATCACCACCGAGACCATACTCGGTGAAATCTTCACCCACTTCTGCATCGGCAAGTAAAGCCTTAGAAACAACACTGAACAACTTGGAGCAACTTGAAGTAAACCGCTATAAATTAGCGGTTTACTCGTTTTTAACACTCTTCCATTATGCAATATTTGGGACAAACATGGAACAGCATGAAACTTATCCAAAACGCTACTGACGGGACAAAGTGGAACACAGTGGGAAATTGCGGAACTGAATGGAACAAAAATGGCGGTTTTTCCGCAGAGTTAAACCTTTATAATGACGCACATTTATGGAAATAGAGAAACGATGTCAGTGGTGCGGGAAACAATTCATAGCACACAAAATGACGACTCTTTACTGCTCTTCAAGCTGTGTTAACAAGGCTTACAAGGCAAAAAAGAAACAGATGATGAAAGAAGAAGTCGAGCAGGAACAACACTCCAAGTTGCCCATCGTTGAAAGTCTTGGAGACAAACCATACCTAAACCCAATGGAAGCTGCAAAGCTTCTGGGTGTGGGAAAAACAACCATATATAGGTATATGGCTCAGGGGCAATTCAAGGTTCTTAGACTACCGGCCAAGACCCTCGTAAGAAGAATTGATTTGGAGGCCATGTTTGACAATGCCCCCGCATATGTCAAGCGGAACAACCACAGGCATAAGATCGAGCACGATAGCTATACAATGAAGGAGATTTGTGAGAAATATCAAGTGACCCGAAAAGTGGCCATGCGACGGATTGAGCAGTTCGACATCCCAAAGATATACGAGGGACGCAATGTGTCCTTCTTAAAAACTGCCGTTGACAGGTACTTTTCCGAACTCATCGAGGACTTTGATAAGGAGAATTACTACACCATCCAACAGGTTATGGAGAAGTTCAACATGTCCTACTCTGCCGTCATTTCTTTTGCCAAACGGCATAAGTTACCAAGGGTCACCAGGCGGAGGGAAGTGTTCTATTCCAAACCCCATATCGACAGCCTGAAAGGTATTGGTGAAGCTATTGATCCTCTCTACTACACTTTCAAGGAGGTGATGAAGAAGTACGGATTCACAAAAGATCAAGTAAGCCATTATCTCCATACCTATCATATAGACCGCTTCAAACGAGGTACTTTTACAATGATTAACCGGAAGGAGTTTGACAAGACAATCAAGGAACGCATGCATGGATTCACAAGCATCTCTGAACTCAACGCAAAGATTGAAGAAGCAAAGGAAGACCGAACAAGAACAGAGCAAATCACACTTCATTCTGGTAGCATTGAAATCATACCAAGTGTGGAATCAGAGAATGATGCAGATGGGTACGAAGGCTATATTAGTGCCGAGGAGATTGCTGCACGATACAAACAAAGTAAAAAGTGGGTTGGCTTCCTACTGCGTCAGAAAAAAATACCGAGGGTGCAGGTAGCAGGAATCCTGCTCTACGATGAGACAGCGGTTGACGATGTATTCAGCAGATACTCGTCACCAGACTCTATCACAGAATGGTACACCACAGATGATATAGAAAAGATGTACAACATGACACCTGTGGCCAGACGCAGCTTTACTCATCGTCACAATATCCCTACAAAAAAGGAGTATGGCATCACGTATTACTCCAAGCTCCATGTTGACTTTGCACGTAATCCAGGGCTCCAATATGCCGAAGACTACTACATGGTCGAGCAGATTATGGCCAAGTATCATGTTGACAGGGAGACTGTGTATGGTATTGTCAGATACAAAAAAATCCCGAGCGTCAAAGACGGCCAGTTCAGAGTGTATCTTAAATCCGCCATCGATAAGTACTTTTCCGATAAACAAGAGAAGGACAATAAGAAATAATAAGCTCAGACTTATCCCAGCATTATTTTCAATTATAATCCGCTGATTGCCATCAGCATAAAATAAGTCAAGACATTTGCAAACTAATAAAACAATAAAGACATGCAGTACTGCAAGACAATCACACTTCGGAAACGCATCCTCAAATGCGGGATGATTTCCCTCTATCTGGACTATTATCCAGGCTATCGTGACATCATTTCTATGAAGACCATCCGTCGTGAATCACTTGGTATTTACATTTATCCCAAGCCTCAAAACAAGCGTGAGAAGGACTTCAATAAGGTAATGATTGAAAAAGCTGAAGCCATCCGTTGCAGGCGTTTTGAGTCCATCGTGAACGAACGTTATGACATTTTTGACAAAAAAAGATTCAACGGCGACTTCCTTGCCTACTTCTATCAGATGCTTCAAAACAAAGACCCCAAGTGGAGGTTTGTCTATGAACACTTCTCATACTTTGTTGGCGGCAAGTGCCGCTGCGAAGAAATCGACGTTGATCTGTGCAACAAGTTCCGCGAATACCTTCTGACAGCAAAGAACATGCGCAACGGCAGACCGATGGCCATCAACTCAGTCGCTGGCTATTGGTCAACATTCCGTGGCTTCCTGAATATTGCTTACCGTGACAAGATGATCCGAACTAACCCCAATGACTTCTTGGACAAAATCAAGACCATTCCTGTTGACAAGCAGAGTCTGTCAATGGAAGAGCTTCGCAGGCTTTACCGTACTCCATGTGACATCGACGTACTGAAAAAGGCATCAATTTTCGCTTGCTTAACAGGTATGCGCCGAAGTGACATCATCAATCTCAGATGGGAAAACATCAAGGAATACGCCGACGGCAACAAGTATGTCGAGTTCTATGCACAAAAGACTAAAACACGTAACCTTATCCCCATCACCATGGGAGCATACGAACTCATCTCTGAGGGACGAAAATCCTTATATGGGCCCGTATTTGACGGGTTTGAGATAGACATGGCACGGAAACCGCTGAAAACCTGGCTTGCTAAGGCTTGTATCAGAAAGCGGATAACATTCCACTCATTCCGGCATACTTTCGCATCGCTTCAAGTGGAACTTGGCACGGATCTCTACACTGTCCAGCAGCTCCTGGCACACAAGAGTGTCACAACCACACAAATCTATGCTTGTCATGCCGACCCAAAGAGACGGGAAGCTGCCGAAAGGATATCATCCATGCTTCTCGGTGATGATGGTAAAAAAATAACGGCTCAAACCAAGAAAACGAAGAATTGTGGCTAAAGATTGCGAAATGCCTCAATATATTGAGGCGACGCAGAAATATGCCAATTAACCACAAAATCCATAATTATGATGGATTGATTGCTGTTATTAGTGGATAATTCCGTAACTTTGCGCTCAAATTATTGATATTTCATTAATATGAAGAGCAAAAAGGTTACGGAACTTTTCTTTTTGGTTGTAGGCTGTATTGCAATGGGTTCATATATAGCAATGCTTTTCGAATGGATTGATTGTGCCGACTGGTTCATACTTCCCTCAAAGTTCATCAGCGGACAGTATGAGCAAGCAAAAGCCTTCACACCCATCTTATATATTACCCTGGCGCTGCTGGTTCTTATCAGGATGACATTCATCAGTTATGCAATGGGCAAGACGGTAGTTGTTATCCCTCATAGTAAGCAGCAGTTGCGTCTTGTCACTGGATCAAAAAACGATTTAATGACAGAAGAGCCGGAGAAAGATAAGACTGAGGTCATCAGAGAACGCCATCAGCAGCAGCTCATACAACGTAAGCGTCAAATTATGACATGTGTTTTGGATTACGTGGAGCTCACACTGGCCCCCTACATGAAGACCTCTGACCTCCATGTTTTTTGTAACAACATCAAAAATTGGGAGACCTCAAAGGACATTGAACCTTCGCCGTCCATAACCAACGGGCAACTTTCAACATTGGACCTCAGACATTTAGCCTGGAACATCGGAGAACGTTTCAAGTGGAATGGTGAGCAGCGGGCCATATTTATCAAGCGGTCGTTCCCCAATGAGTTCAGAGATCTTGAAATCAAATCAATCCGGCAAAACCTGCGACAACATGGAACTTGCATCATCCCGATAGACATCCCGGACAAAGGCTGTTTCAAGTTTCATACCCCATCCGCCAGCTTGCCATAAAACATTTACCTGCTTGTTACAACTTATTCTGACTTATTCCAAACTTAACTTTTGATGACATCATCCAGCATTGAATCAGTCTGTTACTTTGCCCTCGGAATCATAATAATTTCGACAATATGCAAGAACAGATTACATTCAACGACCTTCCCATGATGGTCTCACAGGTGCTCAGCAAAATGGAGCGGCTTGAACGTGTAATTGAAACCATCAGAGAACGGATAGACGGCAATTCCACATCTTCAGCCGAACATATTCCAATGACTATTGACGAGGCATGTGACTTCCTGAAGATGAAGAAATCAACAATGTACTATCACGTAGAACGTGGCAACATCACAGTCACCAAACGAGGGAAAAACTTCATTTTTTTCAAAGATGAACTTGTGCATTGGCTTGAAGGCGGCAGGAAAAACCAGAAAAGCAGCATGAATACAGACGAAGAGAATGACATGCGCCTGGCTTCATTTAGACGAAAACCCAAAGGATTCTATCCAAGAAGATGACTCATCCCCACCCAAGATGCGCCCATGCCAAATTTCTGTGTCTTTCTACTTGCCAGCCATTGGCATCGCTTTTGTCCATCACGTCTCGGCCTTTCGTGCAAGCATGAAAGCCTTCGCAGTATTGGACAATGACCAGTGAGAGTCGCCGAGAAACTCTGTGATGTATGTACTGGAGAATGCAAGTCTGACAACAGACATGCCTTCTCTTTTCCGTACATATAACACGGAGTTTCTTTTTCGACGACACTCACAGGTCACCACCATGCAATGGCCTGGCAGGCAGATTCATTGTTGGCATGGACTGCATCACCACCCTCATTCATCTGAAATATAATAGCTTCATATGAGATTGCTTTATTTTCTTGTAGCGATGTAGCGAAGCACAAACAACCCCATTGTTCTTTTTAAATATCAGCGACTTACGCTTCGCTACATGGTTTATTTTAGGTTTTGTTTCGCTACAAAAAACAGGGGCGGCCTGCCAAAGGTGACCCCTGCATTTTTTTATTAAAAACTAGTCGTATGAAATGAAAAAAGTTAGTTGGTGTTTGTATTGCTGCGGTTATTTGAACTCATTACACTTTGGACAGAACCAGTATGATTGCTTCTTCTTTTTGCTGAACACGCTTATCAGCGGCAGACCGCATATCGGGCAAAGCTTGATGACAGGCTTCATCCGCAGGTCCGCATAGAAGATTGGTTTCAGAGTGGTCGGATGTACACAAGAATTCTCCTGACAGATCCAGAAGTGCTTCTTGGTCTTCGGGGAATACTTGCGTACAAGCGTTTTACGATGGCATACAGGACATTCCCTATTGGGAACCTCCTGGCCTTCAGCTGCTTTGATTGTCAATGACATACGAGGAGAGGTCTCTTCTGCGAACTTAATGTTTTCGCGAACCATCCTCTCGGTCTGCTCCATAAAGTCACCTAACCCCATCTTGCCATCGGCAATGGCCGAGAGATTATACTCCATTTCTGCCGTGAGGTCAGGCTTGGTCAATGATTCGTGAATGTTCTCGATCATTGCCACGCCGAAGTCAGTCGGAACGAGTTCCTTACCCTTTTTCTGAATACAGGGAAACGAATGAGACTTTCCTGACGATA
Source organism: uncultured Prevotellaceae bacterium (assembly GCA_900318535.1). Lineage (GTDB taxonomy): Bacteria > Bacteroidota > Bacteroidia > Bacteroidales > Muribaculaceae > Sodaliphilus. The sequence continues at coordinate 119,258 of ONKU01000007.1, forward strand.
TGGCGAGCAAGTCAGCAATGATGCTATCACGAGTTGCCGGCGTTCCAATGCCTTTGCACTCCTTCAGTTTCTCTCTGTTAGGATTGTCCGGGTTGACAAAACGCCAGATATTGGTCATCGCTGCCAGCAGCGAGCCTTCCGTAAAACGCTTAGGGGGAGTGGTCTTCTTATCCTCTATAATATATACAGGTATAGGGAACTCATCGCCAACCACAAGGTTTGGAATGTCTTTGACTTCATCCTCCTTGTCATCCGACTTAGCAACACTACGCCATCCTGGACTGACAACCGCCTTGCCAGTTCCTGCGAACATACATCCTTGTGCCTCTATTTCGTATCTGATGGCGTTGTATTTACAAGGGGGAAAGAACTGGATGATGTACCGCATGGCTATCATTTCATAGATCTTGCGCTCCCATTCGTCCAAGTTTTTTGGGACAACGCCAGTAGGTATCAGCGCATGATGTGCGCTGACCTTGTTGTCATTGAAGCAGCGACTCTTTATTGTGGAGTCGGCATGGAGTGCAGCCTCCATGCCATAATCGCCAAGGGATTTCAAAATTCGGACACCATCCTGGTGTTGACTTGATGGGATGTAATTACAGTCAGAACGTGGATAGCTCACGAACTTCTTTTCATACAAGGACTGTACCCTTGCAAGCACACTCGACGGAGACATGCCATAACGCTTATTGGCTTCCACCTGCAAAGTATCGATGGAGTAAGGCAATGGCGAACTTTCAGTCTGGCTATGCCTCTCGCAGTGGGTGACCCTTGCGGTTTTATTTTTGATTTCTTCCTTGATCCGCTCCAGATATTTCCGGTCAATGATACGCCCTTCGCAGTCAGTCGGAGCATCCGCTGTCGATGTCAATGTTGCCGTGAAGGGGATGCCGCCCTTTGAGAGGTTAGCCTTCAATTCATAGTAGTTGATGGAATGGAAATCTTTTATCTCCTTTTCCCGATTGACCACCAAAGCAAGCGTGGGTGTCTTCACACGCCCTACACGCCAGACACAACCATTACCGCCTGTCCGGGCACTGATCGTATATGCCCTCGACAGATTGATGCCTACTAACCAGTCTGCCCGTTCACGCGCCATGCCTGCATGGTACAATGAACGAAACCGTTCATTCGGCACGATATTGTCAAACGCCCGTTTCATACTGTCGCTGTCTTTGGCATTGATGAGAATGCGCCGTGCATCCCCCTTATAGCCTACATATTCCAATATTTCGTCAATCAGCAACTGCCCCTCACGGTCAGGGTCACCGCCATTGACTACGACATCGGCCTTCTTCAAAACAGTGCGGATATACTCAAATTGTCCCTTGGCTGTTGGCGAGGGGAGTTTCTTCCATTCTGTCGGGAATATGGGATATTTCTTAAAATCAGCATATTCCTTACCGTAGGCCTCAGGCATAGCCGTCATCAAGATGTGGCCAAACGCCCATGTCACGATGACATCATCTTTCTGGTAGCAGTGCTTGCTCCTACAAGCGGCATAATCAGTCCACAAGTAAGACGCTATAGCTGTGGCGATGTCCGGCTTTTCTGCAATATAAACTGTCATAACGATTATGTTTACAGGTTCCTTTGAATGATATTTGGTGACTGGTGTCTTGTGCGGACCATCGTTGGGTATTCCAGCTCCACATTGTACATGTGGAGAATCCTGTAGATGTTGCTCTTCCCGTGATAGCCCGTCCTTGACATGATTTCCTTGATGCTGTAACCCGCATTGTACATATTGATGACCATGCGGTATTTCTTCAGTTTCTTCTCCTGGTGCTTATCTGCAATGAGTTCCGCCTCAAAGTCATCAAAACCTTCATCACGCTTGTCTGTACGCACATTGACAATGGCAGAGAGCACATTCCTGGTGCTGCCATTTGGGAACAACTCATCGGAGGTGTCCAAACCATCGAACAAAGAAATAATCCGAATGTGCCGACTTAGGCAGTATTTCAGGAAAAACACCAGATCCGTGTGATTCTTGAAGGCATTGTCAAATGACAGAAGCACCGCTGCGTCGCCTTCATTGAGTTTGCCGAGAAAGCACTTCCATTCAAGACGATCATTGTCATCCTTGTCCTCAATATGGATAGGGGAACATTGAAGCTGTTTCATCTTTGAAACCCCCACTTCAATATTATCAACATATTGAGCATTATTTATATAGCCGATGCAACTCATGTTGTACCTATTGCTGCAAATATTGAGCGCAAAGTTATATTATAATTATTTAATAGACACTTTATTTGTCAACTTTAACACTTTGTTTTGCAATCAAATAAGCAAATTGGTTCTGTTTGGTTCTATTTCTCAATAAAATGATACCAATAATTAAAATATTAGGAAATAATACCAATATATTGAGCAAAACACAGTAGTTTTGCATCCTGTAAATCAACCCAAACATTTTTTATAAGGATATGATCACATTTAACACGTTCAAAAACTCAAAACATTTGACATTAAAACTATGTTCATTATGCCTGACGGTTTTCCTGTTTTCATCATGCTCCAGTGATGACAAACTTGATTTCAGATCTTCAAATGATGCGTTAAGAGCATATCAGGATTATCTGAGTTCTGTCAAAGAAACAAAGACCTGCAACACTTCATCATTCTGTAAAGAAATCAAGGTATGGAAGGAGATCTCAGATACCGTTTACCACTTTCTGATGAAGGATTCCACATTCATTAAAGACTTACATTGTGCAAATGACTATGCATCAATCCACGACTCCATTCGTTTTGAGTTTCTCAGACTGACTGAGACATGGCGGTACTCATACGAGGATGTTCTGCAAATCAAGGAGCAGACATCCATATTCCATGAGGACAATGAGCTGCACGAGGCCGTTATTGAAGCGCAGCCTTTCTTTGTCGCATTAGACAGTGTCCCTGTCTTTGTAGCCAACAAGAAAGATATTCTTTCTCAATATCGTAGCCTACTGAAGCACACCATACAATCCGGCATCCATGACAAGGCTGCCATGCTTGACTTCATCGGCAAGGAGGATATTTTGTTCCGCTCATTCCTGATTCACATCTATGAGATGGATAACGAGCCGTTATCTGACATCACACAAGAAACGGAACGGATTTGCCGGAACATCTTTATTGCTGCGAAAAACGGAGAGATTGCTGCACGTGACGCCATGGTCTATATGTCTATGCGGACGGTCAGACGGCTTTTGCAAAACTCCACCGCCTGCATATCGGACATCAACAATCAGAAGACAATGAGCAAGGCTCAGGGAAATGCCTATCTATGGATGATTATTCAGCCGTTCATCAGCATTGACCAGTTTTCGATCGCCACACTCACGCCACAGGAACATAGTCATTTCAACTACATCATCGCACAACTGCCGAAGTCGGTCAAGTTTGCCGAGACATTCGGCATTGACCAACGTGCCTTAAACTATCTCCTTCCTCAACAACTCTTGAAAATGTATGTATTAACACTCTAAATATTCAAGGATATGATTAAAGACGAAGTAACCAGATTTATGGCCTTAGCGCCGCTCATGCTGCCAAAGTTGATAAAAAACACGACAGCCGAAGAAACGGACATCACTGACGATTCCGCCATATTGTATTTCACATTGGAGGAGGCATTGCCAATCAGCCTCGTGATGGATATGCTTGAAGATGACATGGAACTGTCATTGCTTTATCATGGCACAAGTAAGGACAACACAAAGCTGCATCATTGCTGTTTCTTTACAAGCCCTGCCAATGGAAAGAACATGTTTAAGTTCAACATGGTCTCAGATAACCGTGAATATGTCAGTGACCTGACCATTTCCATTTTCGACTCACTTGACACAATGGAGAGTGAGCTGGAATCAGATCTGACGTCACATGCCAAAAGTTTCGACTTCATTCAGGCCATGGAGGTTTCTGAAGTGCTTGGCTTATTCTGCCTGTTGGAATGAGAACAGAACTCCTATATAAGATAGCCGACATGATCAACGCCAACAGCACGAAATACCGTGCTGTCATCCCTCGCGCTAAAAGGCAGTATATGACACAACAGGGCAAAATCCTTGTCAAGTCCACTTGTCTTGTCCTTAATGTTATGGTGACGACCCGACCGAAGAACCATGTGAATCGGAGCATCTGGAACATTTATGAAAATGACATCGACAGAATTATCACAAAAATCAGTCGCAGGGATAAGGCGTTTGCCCAGCGGATTGACAATGGTGAGCCGACCCTGTTTGACATTGAGGTCATTGTGCGTCGGGCATCATTCCAAGCACTTAAACTGAAGCTTGTCAGTACGGCCTACGACATCTACGCAGAGAACAGTTAATTCAATATTATCCATATTACTTGTATTACTAAATTCACATATGGTAGCAAAGATCATATTCTTCGTATTTCCCTTATTACTGATATTGCTTCCTTTATTGCTATATCGGAAATACAAACCGCCGTACATCATCGTATGGCTTCGCTTGGCATTCGACAACAATGCCAGAAAGATGGCAACGAACATCACACAACTTGTGCTCATTTTCTTTCATGTCACATACTTTGCCGTGTTTCCCGAAGACTACGGTTTTATCTTTTCTTCCTTCATTGTATTCTTCATGTTTGCAACCAAAACAACTGTCAGGCTGATGCTCGCCACCAGACGGAACAAAGCCTTGTATCGGCTCCTGGCCATTGCAAGCGTTGCGCTGCTATTCGCACCTCACACATTCTCGACTTCTTTCTCTTTGGCATTGATTCTGGAATGTGCAACATTCTTTCCATCCAAGGAATCTGAGGACTTTCAGGAGAAGCATCTTAATGAGGAAGGAATGGACAAGAAATTCGTTGACTCCTATTTTAGTTGAAAATAAACATTAACACCATAATAAAACCAATTCGTCATGAAAAAGAATCAGAAAAATAGAACCATCCACAAGATGACATTTGACAACACTCTTCTGGAAATCCTTAAAACGAAAGACAATCACAAGCTGTCTCGTTTTGACGCATTCATGTGGTTAGCGGAGCATATCCTTGATGGATTTCCTTGTTCCCAAGGAGAAGGCCAGTTACAATTGTACAAAGTCACAAACAGTGAACTGGCAAAGCTATGGCATTGGAGCCGCCCAAGCGTCCAGAAATTCACCCAGGAACTCATCGATCTGGGTTTACTTAGACGGGAGCGTTTCGGCAAATATTTTGCCTATTCGCTGAGTGCCGAAGCAGAGAAACTCATCAAGTAAATTGATTGCAGACTCTTCAATCTTCTCGAATATGAGCAGGCAGCAACAATCAATGATTGGAACTTCACTCTCCCAAATGGGGAGCTTGCTCCTCCGAACAAAGGGATATGATGTCGAACAAAGGGAAGGGAGTTTTATAAAAACTCTTAGCCTAATAAGAGTTAACATTCATTAACTCGTTAGGCTGCCTCTCCTGAAGGAGTTCCTACGGGGAGCAAGCTCAGGCAAAAGTGATTAAAAGACACAAAAAATGGCAGAAAAGAAACAAGTAATGGATGTGCGTCCGAACAAGGATGGCATATCAAAACAGGAAAGCAACGAGCAGCAGCGCAACTGGTCAGAAAACCTTTGGGACAGAAAATCCAAAGACAGCCTTGCCAATTACGACCCGACTCGTGCCCATCTGAACTTCGAGGTCACAAAAGGAGGAAAGGTCCAGCCGATAGACAAGTCCAAGAGCATTGACGAGAGGATGAAAGACATCCTCAACTCACGTGGTATCAAAAATCCTAACGCCAGGGCTAAGGCACGCAGAAAGCAACGGATCCTTGCCCAGATGATATTCGGCGGCAGTAGAGGGCGCATGTTGGAATTGGCTTTCGGGGAGCAGAACGTAAATCTCAATAAAGGGGCGGATAACTCAAAACTGACGAGAGCCAAGGACATTGAGACATGGGCGGCTAAAGTCTATGGCTTTGTTGCCCGAAAATTCGGCGAGGAAAACATCGTCAGTTTCTACGTTCATTTGGATGAAACGAATCCTCATTGCCACTGTACCGTCCTTCCCATTGACGAAATGAACCATCGGATTTCATGGACAAGCGTTTTCGGGAAGAATCCCATGGAAGAGAAAGCAACTTTTACACGACTTCACAATGAACTGTACGAGGAAGTCAACAGTCACTGGGGACTTGAACGTGGTAGCAATAAGGCTGAAACTGGCGCAAGGCATCGCTCGACAGAAGAATACAAGCGTGATCTCATCAACCAGGTGCAGGAGCTGGAGAGCACCAGGGAAGGATTACAGAGGCAGATTCGTAGAGCAGAGATCAAACTGAAGGGGCTGTCCACGATGATAGCGAATTTACAGATTCGGAAAGAAAAAATAAACGAAGAAATAGGACTTATCGCACAGCAACTTGGTGAGGATGGACAGGACAAGGAACAGTTGGCCAATCGCATGGAAGAGCTCCGCAAGCAGATGGAGGACATCGACCTGAAGATGGCGGACAAGCAAAGGATGTTGGACGAAACGGAATCCGAACTATCGAATGCCAAAACGGAACTTGAAAAACTGAAGCGAGCGCATGGCGAAATGTCTAAATCAATCGGAGATGACATCGACAGAAGGGCTGAAATAGTTCACTCAAATATCAATGCCACTTATTATAAGATGGTGGCGTCCTCGATGGAACCCCTTTTGCCTACCCTTAATGCGGAACAACATGAGATTTTAGATAAGTCTGGCTTCTTTGACCTCAGAAACAATTCCCAACATATCATCAACTGCGCCCTTCTGTTGGCCATCAACTACATCAGTCAGGCCACGACCTATGCAGAATCTTGTGGCGGTGGAGGCAGCGGCAATATGTCTGGATGGGGTCGAGACAAGGATGACGATGATGAACGCTGGTGGATGAGGTGCATCTTACAGGCATCCGCAATGGTCAGACCTGCGGGTCGAAAAATCAAAAGAAGCAGATAGCCATCAATCTGAGTAATACAAGTAACATCAGTAACATTAGTAATATCAAAATCAATTACATCATGAAGAAAAAAATTCTGATTTCACTTTTGGCATTGTCAATGGCGACAAGCGTCCATGCAAGTATGATTGACAGCCTTCAATGGGTCACAGTTGACAACCCGGATTTACATCGTCTGACCCCGACACTGACGACTGACTATGTACAGCTGAGTAAAGCGAGTCAGCACTGGTTTATTGGTGTCCAAGGTGGGGCATCGGCATTCATTGGGAACCCGGTAGGATGTGGCGACCTGTTCGACCGCATCATGCCTTCATTCAACGCCTATGTAGGCAAATGGATCACACCTGATGTCGGTGTGCGGTTAGCTTTTCAGGGATTTAAGTACAAGAACAGTAACCTCGACATGGCTGACTACCAGTTGGGACATGCTGACCTGATGTATGATGTCGCCAACTTGTTTCGACAGCCGTCAGAACACTTGCCAAAGTTTGACTTTGCTCCTTTTATCGGCGCAGGACTCGTTCATGGCGCTGACCAATTCTATACAGACAAAGAAAGAACACGGAGCTATTTGTTTACTCTGACTTATGGCATCCATGCGCGATACCATTTCGGGGAACGTTTCTACCTGTCTGGGGAATTGGGGAACTTCACTACGTTCCGAGATTTCGACGGCTATGGCTCACATGGAAAACTATGCGATAACATGCCGTCTTTGACGCTTGGCATCGGATTCAACTTGGGTACGCCACGATGGAATCATGCCATTGATGTAAATCCTTACATCAATCAGAACGACAATCTGCTTGCTTATATAGAACGGCTGGAACAATCCAACAAGCATCTTCGAGACCAACGTAATATAGACCGAAAGACTGTGGATGAGCTGAAAAAGATTCTGGAGATAGAAGGGCTGCTTGGCAAGTATCGCTACATGTTTGATGACATCGACACTGGTAATGCTAAGAACAATTACAAAGGCCTGCTTTCACTGCGTTCTCGCATGAAAGGCATGAATGAATACTCCCTGCCTTACTCATTACAAGACAGACCGAATGTATTGAACATACCCATATACTTCTTCTTTGAGCTGGGCAAAGCAAAGTTGACAGATAATTCCCAATTGATAAACCTGGACGAACTGGCAAAGGTGGCTGTCGAACATAATCTCAAGGTACATATTGCGGGTGCAGCCGATAATGCAACTGGTTCTGAAAATGTCAATTCTGCATTAAGCAAGGAGCGTGCCAGGTTCATTGCAAAAGAACTGTCAAAACGTGGTGTGCCAACAGATAGGATGAAAGGTGTTTCACTTGGGGGCATACAGGAGTTCAACAACCCGAAAGACAACAGATACAGCAGAGTGTCACTCTATCTGGAAATTGACGACGAGCAACTGACCAATTAAACCACTATGGACTTGAAGTCCATAGATTAATCCACGCATGAAAATTTCATTTTCATCTTCGCCTCTTGTAACCCATCCGGAAACAACATTTTGTATGTCTTCGGTAACGAGGTTTATAGAAACTAAAGTAGACGCATTGAAATGCGTGGATTTAACCCCTAATTGGATATTAAATGGGCGATTATCGGATCATCATAGCTGGCAGCCGCTCCTTCAGTAACTACGAGTTGCTGAAGGAGCATTGCCTTTTCCTGCTTCAGGAGAAAATGAGGACACATCGGGTCATAATCGTGTCCGGACATGCCCATGGCGCTGATACATTGGGTGAACGGTTTGCCAAGGAACAAGGGCTAACCGTTGAGCTTCATCCTGCCAAGTGGAGAGCGTTGGGCAAGGCTGCTGGCATAATACGCAATGCAGAAATGGCAAGAGCCTCAGATGCCCTTATAGCATTTTGGGACGGCAAAAGCCGTGGCACAGCTCACATGATCAGTTTTGCCATGCGAAGAGGATTGGAGGTCTCTGTTGTGAAAGAATTGAATCCGAAACCCTCTTTCACCTCACACCCAGATAAATCTGTAACTTCCACAGTACATGATGAAAAACAATCATCAAAATCATGGCATCGATGAATGCATTTGTAATGATTTCAAAACCGTAAAAAAGGCATTGATAATAGAGGAGTATTGTCAAGTAAAGTATTACAAAAAATATCTCTACCTTGTTATAATCATTCACATGACACAATTCGAATACAAGCGAAATACTAATAATAGCATGAATGATTGTACAAAGTCCGTTTTTCATATAACCGCAAAAGGCAATAATAGATTCGTTGGTATTTAAAAACATTGCAACGGATTAAATATCAAGTGCATAAACGAGCTGCCCCAATGAGGCAATTATAATGTCATCGGGTTTATCGGGGTTAGAAGATTTTATCTTTTGCTTCTTTTTCTTTCACACAACTGTACGTGCCATTCGACAGATTACGGTGTGGCTCGCTTTAAAAGAAGTCGTTGCAGATCATCTCCGCTCACTCTGGACTTCTGATGTTGGCAGGCTGCAATCTTAGCATCATGTACGTCAGCCATTGTGCTTCGTCAGTAATTTACATCGGAACATATATCCTCGACTGATGTTACAAACCTTTCGACCCTTCGCCTTAACTTGCACGCAGTTGGCCACTTCGGCCTCGGCCAATTTTTCGGAATTCGTTGTTACTATCCTATATCGGACTGCCGAGACCTCACGGGATAAGCCATACATCTTTCATCGTTTACCTGCCAGTAAAATCCCAGAGAACCACCCCCACTTCTTTGAAAAAACCTCCAACTCTTTCGGACTCCATCACATAATTTCACAATACAGGGTTTGCTGATGACTTACAATTGAATATTATTTACCATCTAGTTCGAGTTGGTTCTTTACTAATGTATAATATCGACCCTTCATTGATAATAATTCACAATGTGTTCCCTCTTCGATAATTTTACCACCTTCTATATATATAATCTTATCAGCATTTTTTACAGTACTGAGTCTATGCGCGGATATCACCACTGTTTTGTTCTTATAATATCTTACTAGATTGTGTATGATTGTTGATTCATTATTAGCGTCCAACGATGAAGTTGCTTCATCTAAAAACAATAAATCTGGATTCTTATAAATAGCTCTAGCAATATACAATCTTTGTTTTTGTCCTCCACTCAACTCTATTCCATTAATTCCGATTTTAGTATTATACCCCATAGGTAAGTTTTCAATAAAAGAATCAATACAGGCTATTGCAGCAGCTTCTTTAGCCTTTTCCAAATTAGGAGTTGCAGCAGACAGCGCAATATTATCTAAAACAGTTCCACTAAATATATATCCAGCTTGCATAACAACACCACAGTGTTCTAACCAAACATCATTGTTAACTCCTGATAAATCTTGGTCGCCGACACATATTTTACCATGTTGTGGAGAATAAAAACCTAACATTAATTTAATTAACGTTGATTTCCCACTACCACTTGCACCAACAATAGCTGTGACTTTGTTGTGTGGTATTGAGGTTGACAAATCTTTAAGCACAAAAGGCGAAAAGCTGCCGGGGTATTTAAACGACACATTATTAAAGTTTAGTGTAAAACTCTTTTCAATAATATTCGAATTCATACTTGGAGGGGTATCAATTAACTCTTCTGAATTAATTACCTCATCTAATCGATCATAAGAAATCGAAGCATCTTGAATAGTTGTAATAGAATTTATTATATTAGATATAGGACGTGCTAATTGACCAACTATATAACTAATCGTCATCATTGTGCCCAATGTCATTTGTTCTTGTATTACTAGAGTTGCACAAATACCCGTAATAGAAAGGTCTTTTAAACGAGATATTAAAGTATTACCACTATTAATAGTCATCTCCAATAATGCAGATTGTATAGATAACTTATTTATTTTCTCTTGTACACTATTCCAAATGGAAACTCTATTATGTTGGGCATTGTTGATTTTGATCTCTGACATGCCATTGATTAATTCATATACATTATTTCTATTCATAGAAGAACAAGTGAAATATGAATAATCAAGTTCCTTCCTTTTCCGTGAAAATAACATTACCCAAAAGTATGCGAGCAATGTACCCACTACAACTATTGTAAAAATAATATAGTTATAATATATCAGTAGGCCAGAAAACACTATAAGATTAACAAAGGTGAAAAATACAGTATCTGGCATACTGACTAAAAAATTCTTAATTCGATTTTGATCGTCAATTTTTTGGATCAAATCTGGGTTTATCTTTCTATCAAAAAACGAAATAGGCATTTTAACCAATTTTACTAGATATTCATTGATTAATTTAATGCTTATTTTTAAACCGAGTTTTGTAAGAACAAACTCTGTGATAATATTTGCGATATAGCTACCAAAAAAAATTCCTAATTGACTTAGTATTAACATCCACACTAGTCCAATATCTTTATTCTCAATACCTTCATCAATCGTCCGTCGAAATACCATTGGCAACGCAACATCCGCAACAACCGCAATTGATGTAAGTAACATTACAAAAAGGAAACTTGCCCTATATCTTAATAAAGATGATTTTAATAAATGCCATAGTCCAATTTTGCTTCTATGCGTATCTTGATATTTCTTTTCATAAAAACTCTGAGACGGCGACAGTAGAAGTGCTATCCCCCTTTTATTATTCCCCTTCCAATAATCAAAAAAATCACAATCCTGAAAAGAAATCTTTCCTTGAGCAGGATCTGCGATGTAGAATTTTTTTCTTTTTATATCTATTTTATACAAAACGACATAGTGATTTTGTTCCCAATGCAATATTGCTGGCAAAGGCATTCGGTATATTTCTTCTGTATTCACCAATACAGAAGCTGTGTCTAATCCGATGGTTTTAGTGCAATTTACAATATCGCTTAATGATATGCCTATTCTACTAGAATCGGATAAAGAACGCAATACCCTATGAGGAATATCTTTCCCATAATATTTCGCAATAATGCGAATGCAAGTAATCCCACAATCAGAATACTCCAATTGTTTATAAGCAGTAATACGAGGCATAAGCAACTAGTCTTGATTTATGAACATAAATTCAAAACGATTTAAAATAATTTGGTCTATATCAGTTTCTGAATAAGAATACATACACAGTTCACCATTTTTGCTTTCAAGTGCACGCTGACAGCATCCCCCGCCACACAAAGGAGCAATCCTACAACTATGACAGATGGATTTACTAAACTTTAAGGCCAGCCTATTTTCAAGTGAATTATTTTCCCATACAATAGTTCCATTTGAGCTCAAATATCCAGCACGATTCTGTGTAGTAAAATCTCTTGCTGTACAGTTAAATACATCACCATTATAATTAACAAGAGCATGGTATCTTTTATCACCATAGCACGAATCGTTAACAGAATCCAATATTTTATGCGATGATACCCTAAATCCTTCACTGCTAAACAATTTGATATTTTTATTTAGGCATTTTATAACAGTGTCATTTCTTTCTGCTTCATTGTCTTGCCAAACTTTCTGGAAGTCAACAGAAATATTATTCTTATATTGTCTTTCAATGACATTTAGGTCCTTTAAGATGCTTGATACATTGAAAATGTTTGTAGATGTATAGTTAATGCGCAAAATCACGTAAAGATTCGCCTTAATTAACCGTTTTATGTTATTTATTATTACATCATACGAACCGAGCCCATTTTTAGTAAATCTCGTACTATCATGGGTATCCTTGCCGCCATCTAAAGTTATTTGAAAACAAGCATTTTTATCTCGTAAAAAATCAATCATTGCATTATTCAACAAAAATCCATTACTAGTAAAATGGAGATTTACCTTTATTCCTCTATGCATGCACAAAGAGTATATGTGTTCTATCAATGGTTTCGCAATGACATTAAAATACATCAATGGCTCTCCACCAAAAAATGAAAGATTAAAAGTTCGTAAATTTAATTGCGTAGTTACAACATTGGTCATTAGTTTTTTGACAGAATGCAAAACATCTAAAGTCATCTTTGACCCTTTAACATGTTCTTCGTAGCAATACCAACATCTAAAATTACAATCTACAGTTGGGTTAATATGAAGATGATAGACAGAGTCATTATTATCAATATCTCTGATTTTCTCCAATACCATTTGTTTTTCGTCGCAAAGATCATCAACAATACCCTTTGCTGAAAGCAGTTGATTGTATAGAACGTAATTGTGTTTAGCAAGAGTATTTGCATCGTTTTCAGAAATATCTCGATATGCAGATCTCTTTAGTATAATAAACTGATCTGACAGAGCACTATATAGAATATAGTGATTATCGTCTACCTTTATAATGCTATTATATTTACTATATTTCATATTCAATTTTTTAATTAAGGGTTGGCATTTGTCTATGTCAATGATAATATCTTCTTTAACTGAAGTCTCTCAGCCTTGACAATTGAATGTAAACCACGCATTTCTATATCATTCAGAGGGATAATTGAGCGAGCGTAATACTCCAGAAATTATTTAATGTTGTGATTAGCATCAGCAACAATCACAGTTATGACGACTTCACTGAAAGTCTCATTCACATACATTACTTACATTCGACTCATTCGCCGTGTTATAAAAGGTGGGAAAATGAAGCTATTTAAAGAAGGCTGTACCACAATTGACATAGGTACAGCCCCAAAATCTCACAATGCTCTTTAGTTTATGGATTAATATCAGCTGGATGGTTGATACAACTCTTTCTGTTGTCACTTGTACCGCACACACCGTTGTAGTTTGTACAGTTTTTATTTGTACCACCACAAGCACTTACCTCATAATTAGTACATTGGCCACTGCCATTTGAGCCTCCGATTACGGTTACGCATGAAGATAGTACTAAGGACTGCTGTTCATCCGTCATTTGGGAACTTTCAATCGTGTTTACAAACTCTTTGATTTTCTCTAGTTGCATGTTCATAAATTTTGTTGTTTTAGTTATGCCTACTCACTTAATGGCTTTTCGGTTTACTCCATTATATTTTAAATTATTTCTTAAATCTTCCCAAATGGTTTGTGTCGGAGCGGTTTTGCGCACCACGAACACGGCTTTGACCAAATTTTTGTGTATATCTTACCTGGAGAGATATATTATTGGTTTGGGGGTTGTCCCTATATGAATATGATTCAGTGTTATAGTGATAAGCAGGCCTGTAATTCAGCAGGTTAAAGGCGTCAACACTTATACTCCCACCGAATTTGAATTCCTTACTAAAGGACGCATTGAGCAAATGTTTATGATGTCCTACTTTTAATATTCCTTTAGACGGCGTATAGTAGTTATAACTAAAAGTAGCCCTGATGCCACCTTTGGAAGAAATATTGAAGATATTGCGAATCCCAGCCTCTCCTGTCCAAGTATTGTAACTTACATCCTGGCCATCAATTGTGCCTTGATTCCGGTCATAATCAGCGGCTGCATTTAACGACATTCTCCAGACACCGTTAAAGAACACCTTTTCTGCATTGCAATAGAATGAGAGTGACTGCTCATTTCCAAAATTAGCCACACTACTCACTGTGGTATTGTTCTCTGAGAGAAAACTGTATTCGCTGAAGGTATCAGAGCCATAGCTATAGGAAGCACCTATAATATAATCTCTGAGAAACGTATATCTCAAATCCACATCGCTGTAGATCATTGGCTTAAGATAAATATTTCCCATGTTATAGGTGTTCTCAGAAGTCCATATCTTAAATGGGTTCAAATAATTATAAAAAGGTCGCAAAATAGAACGGGACAAGTCCAATGA